>JBAWBE010000784.1:0-3407 GCA_049589635.1 Terriglobales bacterium | reverse complement strand
CCCTTTATCTTTCTTTTCGTCGGACTACTGATCCTGATTCTTGGGCCGGGCAAGCTTTCTGTCGATGCTCTGGTGCAGCGCTTCGCCGCCAGGCCGACAGGCCGGGAAGCAAGTATGGCTGCAATCTGAATCGCTTGGAAACCTTTCGCCGGCATCGAAACGATGCCGCAGACAAAGCCCGGCACGATAGAATGCTCCGGTGGCCTGGCGACAATTGGCGCCTGGTATTCGATTCTTCCTGTCGTAGCGGCGGATGAAATGTATTCAAGCATTCCAGCCGGTGGGTCCGCCGCAGCCAGTTGGTGCGAGACGCAGGGCGAAGACTTACGGTTACAAATCAACCTCAAACAAACAAGAATTTCCACACGGGAATCTGCGCGACGATAGTCACGCGTATATAAATGGATGCAACCACTATTTAGGAGAAGCTTACTTGGATTACTGGCAGGAGCTGCGGCCAGTGTGGCTTTGGCGCCTGCTCTCGGCCATCCGCTGTTGAGTGTTGCTTGGAGCGTAGGTGTAGGAGCGATCTATTCCGCAAGCTTGCGGCCTACTCGTCACGCTTACGTGGATAACCTTATGACAGGGGCTGCATTGGGGATCCCGCTGTGGGGCCTGATAAGCGTAATCGCAATTCCACTCCTTTCTGGACAGGTGCCCGAATGGAGCGCCGAAGAGATGCGTGCGCATTTTCCAGCTCTCGTCGCGTGGGTGTCGTATGGGGGGTTGTCGGGGCTGACTATTCAGGGTTTTACCGACATCGCCGAAAGAGTCTTTGGTCCGGAAGTTGAGGAACAGTCGCCCGCGCCGGAAGAAAAGAAACGGATCGTGATACTCGGTGGCGGCTTCGCCGGCACGCGGACCGCGGAATGTCTGGAGAAGCAATTCGAGGGTAACAACACCGTCTCAATCATTTTGGTGAACGACACGAACGCGCTTCTTTTTACTCCCATGCTCGCCGAAGTAGCCGGAAGCAGCCTCGAACCCAGCCATATCAGCACACCTTTGCGAACCAGCCTGCATCGGACGGAGTTCATCCGAGCCCGCGTCGGCGAAATTGATCTCGAAGGCCGGCGCGTGATTTTGGACATTGGTCACAGTCCCAGCGAAAGCACTCCGCGACGCGAAGTTCGTTACGACCAATTGGTTCTGGCGCTCGGTTCCGTTTCAAACTATTTGGGCATGGCGAACATCGAGAAGCTCGCGTTTAACTTCAAGAGCCTGCTGGACGCCATCCGAATTCGCAATCACGTCATCGAGATGTTCGAACGCGCCGATCGCGAGCCTGATTCCGCTCTTCGACGCACTCTTCTTACCTTTGTGATCGCGGGCGGAGGCTTCGCCGGTGTCGAACTCGCGGGGGCGCTGAACGACTTTGCGCACGGGATTCTGGCGGATTATCCCAACTTAACTCGAGAGGACTTGAGTGTTGTGCTGGTTCATGCGCGCGACCGCATACTGCCAGAACTGAGCGAGTCGCTGGCGCGATATGCCCAGGAGCGGATGGAAACGCGCGGAGTTACTTTCCGTCTGAACACCCGTCTGACCGACGCGAGTCCCGGCCTGGTGTTCCTAAGCGACGGTGAAATCTGTGCCCAGACGCTCGTATGGACAGCAGGAACAGCACCCAATCCTCTGCTGAAGTCACTTGCAGTCGCAAAGGACAGACGCGGCGCCCTTCTAACGGAAAATACGCTCGAGCTGCAGGGCCGTCCGGGGGTGTGGGCGTTGGGTGATTGTGCCGCGGTCACCGATGCGAGGTCGGGGAAAATATGCCCGCCCACCGCTCAATTCGCGTTGCGGGAGGCGGAAATCCTCGCCAAGAATGTTTGCGCTGAACTGCAGGGCCGACCCAAGCGAAGCTTCCATTTCGACTCGCTGGGAGCCCTCTGCGTCGTGGGGCACCAGACGGCTTGTGCGGAATTGGCCGTTCCGTTTGCCAGCAACAAGTCCGTGCGTTTTTCCGGACTCTTCGCGTGGCTGATGTGGAGAGGAATATATCTTGCGAAATTGCCGGGACTCGAGAGAAAGATTCGCGTGCTTGTGGATTGGACGATCGAGCTTTTCTTCCCGCGCGATATCGTTCAAACAATCGATTTGCAGTGAGGATAATCCATGTCTTCGGAGTTAGAAGTAGGGGCGCAAGCGAATGGAGGCGCCAGTTCCTCCAATTGGATAGACGCACTCCTGGGTCTCGCAGTCGCTAGTGCGGGCGGCGCGTTCGGTAGTGTGCTTCTCCATTCGTCGCTCTTTAGTGGCATTTTGCTTGGCGCTATGTTCGGGCTCGCTTTTGGCCTTTTCTTTGGCCACCGCGCGACCAGTTCGGGTGCCGGATTGATTTGGGGACTTGGCGCTGCCTTTCTGCTGTGGTTGGTACTTCCGGCAGGAATTTTGCCTTTGCTGGCTGGCTCTGGGCACGGGATGGCCAAGATTGCGGATGCCCGCGATCAGTTTCCTAAACTGGTTGGGTGTCTGATCTGTTTGGGAATGCCGGCGGGTCTGGCGCTAGGAGTTCGTGGCGGTCTGCGCAAACGGCTCAAGAACCTGCCTTTCCATTGGTGGCGTGCAATCGTGGTCGGCGGGTTTGCGGGAGTGGTTGGAGGAATGATTTTTGGACGCTGGTCGTCCGCAGGGGATTTCTTCCCCTTGGTCAGCGGGCTGGTTGGTCCTCACGGTCGGGATGCAATGGTGTTCTTGCAGTTTGGCGCAGCCATGTTCATTGGTTCCAGCTTTGGACTGCTCTTCCAACGTGACGTGCGAGGCTACGGTTCGTCGATGGGATGGGGACTGGGATTTGCGATTTTCTGGTGGTTCTTGGGACCGCTCACTCTTTTCCCGCTCGCTTCCCGAACGCCTTTGGACTGGTCGGCGGACCATGGAAGCGACTTTTTCGGTTCCCTTGTAGGCCACATCCTGTACGGACTGGTTCTGGGAGTCACCTACGCGACGATCGATCGCCTCTGGGTAAAACTGTTCATCGAGTCGGATCCCTTGAATCGAGAACCCGAAGGCCCTGGACTTCTCGTGTTGCGTTCATTGAGTTGGGGGGCGCTCGCAGGTCTCGCGGGCGGACTCGTCTCGAGTCCCGTTATGATCGCGACGGGTGTGTTGCCCAAGATCGCTGGTCTCGATACTCCGCTTTCTGTTTTCCGCGCGCTAGTCCTCCACCTCCTTGTGAGCGCGCTCATCGGGATGACGTTCGGCCTCCTGTTTCGACACGAGTCTTCGAGTGCCGGGCTCGCCGTGATGTGGGGATGGCTGTTTGGGGTGATCTGGTGGTATCTGGGGCCGATGACGTTCCTGCCACTTCTGCTGACCGGCGAGATCGATTGGCGTACGAGCGCAGCATCTGCGCTGCTTCCGTCCCTCATGGCCCACTTGATTTACGGAGCCACGACGGCCATTGC
>JBAWBE010000783.1:0-3763 GCA_049589635.1 Terriglobales bacterium | reverse complement strand
ATGTCCGAGGCGCAGGCTAAAGAGATGGAGCGGCTGGCCACGGCTGGAACGGTGGCCGCGGGATCGAAGGCGCAATAGATTCGCTGCTCGTAAAATCGTCCTCGGTACTTTTTCTTCACGACTTTTGCTCACAACCAAGTCAAATGCTTCTCCGCGGATTTGCGCGGATGCACGCGGATTTAATTTTCTTTTTTATTTTTCGAAACGCCGAGCACTCTTACCGGGGATTGCCGAACCGCGAAATTCCAGGTCTCGAATGCTGCGAAATGCCGCGGCTCTGCGCAGGTTAGTTCGACGCACGAGGTTTATTCAGCGACAGCCAAATCCCTCGTGCTTTTCCCTAAGATTGATTTTTGATCGCGACCGTCACGCGGGCGAGGGCGCCCGCGCCACATGTCTTCTTCTTAGACGGCGGCGTGATTTCTCAGGCGGGCTGCGGTGGAGAGTTCGCGAATGTCTTGAATGGATGAGGTGACGATGGGAGTCTTGTATTCGGGGTGGGAGAATTCCAGGCGCATGCCTCGGCCAACGAAGTGGCGTTTGAGCATGGAGCCTCCCCAGGTTGAGCCCGCGATAGCGACGAGGACGGGTTGCGGACAATACTCGGGATGGCCCGAGATCATGGCGGAGGCATCGTCGATAAGAACGGCGGTATAAAGATGATGCTGGGTCTGGATTTGGAGAACGGTCTCGGGCGCAAGATCTTTCAGGAAAACGCCGCCTTCGATTTCCGATTGAATGATGTGACGGTTGACCTCGTCGCTGAGGTTGAAGTGAGGCGCGAAAGAGGGCAAGTCGGCCACGGGAAGGTAATGCTGAACACAGTATAGCCTGACTGCGAAAATCGGGCTATTGCCTTTGGGACAGGGGCGAATGGGGCGGTTGGGACGGTTGTTCATCTCCCTAAGGCAACTTCTTTCCCGCGGATTTACGCGGATCTGCGCGGATTCTGGACTCGGGAATTATCAATTCTAGAAATTAACGCACCTCGGAACGCACTGCGGGTTGATGGTTGCTTGGGTTGTGATCACGGCTGTGGCGGCGGGACGCCGCCACGACAACCGGTGGGACGCCGCCGCTACACGACTGGGTCTGGGCGGGCGCAGAGTGATCCACCTACGATCAGGAACCAAGTGGCCTGTCCGAAGATGATGATCATCAGGGCGTGCTCTGAGCGGAGTGCGCCTGAGAACACGGCGACCAGAGCAATTACTCCGAGGACCAGGCCGTAGATTCCGGTGGCGCGGGGAAATATCTTGCCCAGCAATATTGCCATCGACCACGTGATTACGGCGACCGCTGTCGCCACCAGTGAGAGCTGTACGAAGGCCATATCCAGATAGGCGTTGTATTTTATGAGGGCGTGCCAGATGTCGCTTGCTCCTGATACGGCGACGCTTGGCGGGCCACCTGCCGCTGCCGCTTTTGCTGCGTCGGCCAGGTGTGGCAGGATGTGCGGCATCACGAGTCCGTCGATTACTATGCCGCTCAAACTTGCTGCAATTGCGAAGCTGTAGATCACGAACGCGGTGACGGACAGGCGATTGGAAAACGAGAGGAAGCTGGAGAGGCCGAGCGCGCCGAGAATCATGAGTGGGAGGCCGGCTAGCGCGATGGAGTGTACTGCGATCAGCTTGTGAACCATCTGATCGACTTCGGCCGGTGAGATTTTGCCGGAGGGATGTAAACTCAGCGTGAGAAGCAGGCCGACCTGGCCGGCGATCATGGCTAGGCCGCTTAGACGATTGTCAGTCATTGTCATTCGGTTGTCTCCGTCATTGGGTTGTCTCCATTTTGTTGTCCAGGGCAACCGCGCGCTCGCGAATCAACGGCGGTGCTGGTCAGGATACGTGCGGGCGCGAACAAAGTTAGGTCTGGTTCATCAATAACGGACAAAGAGGTAGGGAATGTCCAGAAACGCAGTGCCCGTCAACCTAACGAAGGTGGCGCGTAAGTCTCCGCGCAAGGCGGACCGGCGGGTGCGGCAGACGCGCGACGCTCTCGGCGATGCGCTCGTGAAGCTGATGCATGCGAAGCCGTTTGAAGAGATCACGGTGCAGCACATTCTGGAAGGGGCGGGCGTAAGCCGCTCGACTTTCTACACTCATTTCAGCGACAAGAACGATTTGTTTCTGAGCGATGTGGAGGAGTTTTTCGAGCTGATGGCGTCGGCTCTGTCGCAGCATCGCGATAAGTCGCGCCGGTTGGCACCGGTGCGCGAGATGTTTGAACATGCGGCGGAGTGGCGACCGTTTCTCAAGGCGATGGCGGAGGCGGGGAAGATTCAGGACGTGATGGAGATTGGACGGGAATGTTTTGCGCGCGGGATTGCGCGGCGGATGTCGGAGATGGGGGCGAAGCCTCGAATTCCGAGCGCCGAGTTGCGAGCGGGCCAACCCGAGCGGGGCCGAAGCGCGCGGCGTTCAGAGACCGCTACTTCACAGATGCTGGCTGGATCGCTTATGGCGTTGATGTCATGGTGGCTTCACGGCGGACAGGGGCATTCGACGGCGGCGGAGATGGATGATTTGTTTCACGAGTTGGCTTGGGGCGGGATTTGCTGTTCTTCCGAGGGAAACAAGAAATAATAAAAGGGCTTCGTTGGCAGGCATCTTTTCTTTGCCCTCCCTGCAACTAAATAATTAGTTACCTTTCCGAGTGGGGCGCGTCTAACGGAATCAGGAGGAACGCAGTGCCGCCGAGACAGTCTGAAATCTTGACCGAAGCTGAACTGCGGGTGATGAAGGTGCTGTGGGAGCGCGGTTCGGGGACTGTGCAGCAAGTGCTTGATTCGATGGGGGAAAAACCCGCACTGGCCTACAACTCCGTGTTGACTGTCATCCGAATCTTGGAGCGCAAAGGCTACCTCAAACATATTAAGGATGGGCGGGCGCACGTCTATGCCCCGGTGGTGCGGCAGCAGGAGGCGACGCGCTCGGAGATTCGGCGACTGGCTAGCCGCTTTTTTGGGGATTCGCATGAGGACCTGGTGTTGAACATTCTGGAAGATCGAGGCGTGGAGCGCGAGGAACTGACTCGATTGCGGGAGATGCTGAATCGCGGTATGGCGGATCGGAGCTTTCCGGGTCGGAGCTTACAGGGTCGGGACGGCGGGAAATGATTGCAGCGTATCAAAATCTGACAGGTTCAATTCCTTACCTCGGGTTGCTTTCTGGGGAAGGTTTGGCTCAGGCGGCGATCGAGCGGGCGGTTCGTTCGCTTCCGGAAGGACTGTTGATTGCAGCGTTTGCGTGGGCGGTGTTGCGAGTTTTGCCGAAACAGAATTCGCGCACGCGGTTTGCGGTTTGGTTTGTGGCGCTGGTCGCGGTAGTTGGTTTGGCGTGCGTGGGCGGAAGTTTTTCCGAGCTTGCCCACCCTAACGTCGCAACAAACGCGACGTTAGGATGGGGCACCCACAGTTTCAGTACCCACGGTTTCAGTTTGCTCGGTTTGAATTCTCTCGGTTTTATGTCGTCGCGGGTTTCTGAGATTCATCTTCCCAGTCATTGGGCCGGTTATCTCTTTGTTGCATGGTTCGTGTTTGTGTTTTTCGCGATGGCTCGTCTGATTGCCGGGCTTTGGAATTTGCGGGCGCTGCGTCGGACTTGCATTCCTGTGGATGTGGGTGAATTGGATCCGTCGGTCGCTGAGAAGATCGCCTCGACGATGCGGGAGCTGAATGCGCAGCGGTCGTTCACGTCTAGACGCGTGACGCTGGCAACATCAGAGCGCGTGCGCGTACCAGCGGCGCTTGGACTTTGGT
>JBAWBE010000782.1:0-1779 GCA_049589635.1 Terriglobales bacterium | reverse complement strand
GCTCCGAAAGGCAGAGGCTACATGGTCAACGTGGCAAGCGCAAAGAACGGCGTCGGCTACGGAGCATGGTCGCACATCGATGGCTGGAGCGAGGCGGTGATCGAATACATCCACGAGCTCGAACGATCAGAAGCGCATTAAAACAGATGAGATGGAAAAGATCCCAGCTCATCGTTGCCGTTTCACAGATTCCAACTATTTGGTATTGGTAGTGAAGCATAGGGGGACGAGAAGATCTCAACTCCAAAATCTCAACCTGGCATCAGACATTCACCAGAACTTTACGCTCCCTTCACAGATACGCTTCCTAGATTTGCGATCCTTGATCGAAAGCCCTCCAAGATTGAGTTTGACAATGGATCCGGCTGAGCGGAAAAGGAGAATGGATGAGGAATCGTACGAAATGGCTCATGCTCGCTGTTGTGATGGTTATCTTTGTTGGCCGCTCGCGGGCTGCCACTCCGATTCGCATCGGCATGGTTCCCGATGCGGGGGCGACACAAGTATCCGTCGAGGAAAAGGCGCCGCTACGTGATTACCTGAGCCGCGCTTTGGGCCAGCCCGTCGAACTGGTGATCCCAACCAGCTATAACGCAACTGTGGAAGGGATGGGCACCGGCTCCCTGGATTTCGCTTACTTCGGCGGGCTGACCTACTGCAAAGCCCATGTGCGATTCGGCGTGGTTCCCCTGGTGCAGCGCAATATCGACCGCACATTCCATGCCCTGCTCATCACGCAGGCCGACTCCTCAATCCATTCACTGGCGGATCTGCGCGGTAAACGCATGGCCTTCGGTGACATCAATTCCACCAGCGGACATTTGTTCGCGGTTAAAGCGATGATGGCAGCCGGCATCAATCCTGAAAAGGACCTGAAGTGGCAGCGTTTTACCGGCAGCCATGCCGCGACGATACAGGCGGTCGCGAGCGGTGCCGCCGACGCTGGAAGCGTGGATGAGACCGTCTACAAGGAGATGATTGCGGACGGGAAAGTCGATGGGAAGAAGCTGCGAGTGTTCTACGTTACCCCACCTTTTCCAGACTATGTATGGGCGGCGAGGAAAGACATCAATCCCGCTCTCCAGCAGCGTTTCGCGAATGCTTTCCTTAGTCTGAAACCGGCCAATGACGCGGCCATCCTGAAGATTTTGCGGGCGGAATACTTTGTGCGCGCCGACGATGCGGAGTATGTCGACATGCGTAAGCTCGCCGTGCAGCTTGGCCTGATGGAAAAGCAGTAACGAGATGCTGGGTGAGATGAGCCATGAAGTGCTGAAGGTGGAAGAATTGCGCGTGCGGGGTACCGGCAACGCCGAAATTCTGCGCGGTATGAACCTGAGCCTGCGTACAGGAGAGAGGGTTGCGATTCTAGGCTCCAGCGGAGCGGGCAAGACCACGCTATTCCGGGCGATCGTCGGATTGGTGCCGGCCAGTTCTGGACGCGTTCTGCTGAATGGAGTCGAGATCAGCAAATTACGCGGCCGTCGGCTTCGTGAACAGCGCCGCCACATCGGATTTGTAGCCCAGAAGCACGATCTGGTAGAGCCGCTGCGTGTTCGACAGAATGTAATGGCTGGCGCCCTCGGCCGATGGTCCACGGCGCACGCACTCCGTTATCTGCTTCGGCCAACGCCCGACGAGCGGAGATGTGCGGAAGAAGCTTTGCACGCCGTGGGATTGGCTCATCTATCTGATGTGGGCACGGCGCAACTCTCGGGAGGCGAACAGCAGCGAGTCGCGATTGCCCGCGCGCTGGTGCAGCAACCGATCCTACTGCTC
>JBAWBE010000781.1:0-2389 GCA_049589635.1 Terriglobales bacterium | reverse complement strand
GCCCTATAGCGTCTTCGACATTCGCACGAGATGCACAGGCTGGTTGGGAATTTGATCGGGCGGAAAAGGGAGAACGCCGCTTTCCGTGTAGCCAAAGCGCTGGTAGTAACCTGGCAGTGGGCGTCGCAGGTTAACGAAGGTCAGATCCATGAAGCGGCAACCGGCGTTGCGACAGTAGTCCTCCGCAGCGGCGATCAAGCGGGTGCCGAAGCCGCTGTGCTGGCGTGTGGGATCGACGGCCAGGAGTCCGAAGTAACCGCGCTCCCCGCGCAGTTCGGCGTATACGCAGCCGGCCGGAACGTCACTCTCAACATCGCCCTCGAAGAGCAGAATGAACTTGCCTTTCTTGAGGAGCACGGCCACTTTTTCGGGATTGGTGCGATCGCCGTCGATGAAAAAGCGCTCGGGGCGGAAGGCAGCGTTCACCAGGGTAGAGATGGCATCGGTGTCGGCGGCTTCCGCAAAGCGCATGACCGGGAAATTCATTCGTGTTGGATTTTATCGCAGAGCGAAGGCGGAGACCGGAGGACCCAAACGATTGAGGGTCTGCGGCGCAGCCTAGAGCCATACCCTCCGAGTTATTGCTCCAGGAGAATTCGCGGATGGCGCCGAGACGGGGCAGGCCCCATCTCTGCACGAAGTGCTCGCTATCTCTTCCTAGTTGGGCTTGCGGCCGCGGCTGTCGGCTAAATAGCGGAGCATGATCGCGTCGGTTGCACTTTGGAATTGCTGGTCCATCTCGGGCGTCGGTACAGGGGTTTCGACGCGAAGGTTCTGACGGAATTTTTCACCCATCTCAGAATCGCTGGTTACTACCTGCACGTAGAACCAGAGAAAATGCCGCATCTGGTCGACGACGGATTTCAGCACGTTGAGCGATTCCAGCTGCGAGGGCTGGGAGAGAGCTTCCAGAAGTTCGGGGTCGGTGGGAGCTTGCATGGCGGCGCAATTGAGTTCGCTCTGGATGATGCGCAGGTCGTCGGTGACGCGCAAAATCCGCAATTGAATCTCTTCCATGCTCTGTTGGTTCTCGCGTTCCATGGTGTCCTTCCCGCCGCGCGGCTCGACCCTCTTGTGAAGATCGCATATTCAAGATCGCATCCCGGGGCGCAGGTGCAAAGATTCCCCGTGTGCATGAGCTTCGGTAATTGACGTTACCTTCGGGCCAAACGTGGCTCTGGACGCGCTTTTTCACTTGAGTTGAGCGGCGGGACGTAACGCGTTACTCGATTAACCCGTGATTGCGGGGGATGAGTTACTTCCGGGTTTGAGGTTCAGATTCGCGGCGCGTATCTCGGGTACACCAACGATACACACCCCATGGGCGGGCGTCTCGACGGCCGCAGTCAGGGCCAGCACCATCTGGCGCAGCGTAACCAGACCGAGCCGCCGCGCGGCTTCGCGAGTAAACGGCAGCCACTCGGCGAGCTTATAAAAAGGCAGCAATAGGTAGGGCCACCGGTGCTCGGGCCCGAGCACGTACCAAGGTCGTAGAACGGTAGCGTTGAGGTGCCGGTCCTGGATCAGGCGCTCGCACTCGACGCGGACGGCGATGTAGTCCTTCATCATGGGTGCCGGATGAGCCACGCTCAAATACACAACGTGCTGAATGGCGAGTTCGGCTGCCGCGCCGATCGCTTCGCGCGCTGAGACTAGATCGACTTTGCGAAATTCCGTGCCCTTCGAGGGTGAGGGATTAGGCACGCCAACCAGATGAACGAAAGTGTCGGCCGGTCGCACCAGGTGCTTGTAGGTGTTCGCATCGAGCGCGTTTCCCGACACAATTTCGCATCCGGGCGGCAGCGTGCCAGTCGACCCGGAGCGGATGAGGGCGCGCACGCGATGGCCGCGTTCGAGGAGAACCGGAATCAGGGTGCCTCCGAGATAGCCGGTTCCTCCGGTGATGAAGACGCTTCTGGCATTCGCTGCCTTGGGCAACGAGTTCACTTTGAGCAGAAGACGGATGTCTGAGATCGATCCAGGCACGGCTTACATACGCTTTCGAAGTAGAGTTTGGATTGCTCCGCCGGGGTGTCCCCACGAGTCCCATGGCGGCTTCCTCCGGACGTTTTCCGGATGAAGAAGTTTAGCCCATGAATGGGCTGTGTGATACAAACAGTTTCCAATGACCACCCCAGGAGCGGGAACAGAACGAAGTGAGTTAGTGCGCGCGCTGGGGCGCTGGAGTCTGGCCGCACTGGCGATTAATTCGGTTATTGGGAGCGGCATTTTTTTGCTGCCTGCCACCGTGGCCGGACATCTTGGCGCGCGCAGCACGCTTGCCGTGCTGATGGCCGGAGCCGCCATGGCTGTCATCATGGCGTGCTTTGCGGAAGTGGCGTCGCAGTTCTCCGAGACCGGTGGGCCTTATCTGTACGCACGGACCGCC
>JBAWBE010000780.1:0-5921 GCA_049589635.1 Terriglobales bacterium | reverse complement strand
GGTGAAGGTGTAGGAAAACTTCTCGTCCGTGTCCATCACCTTGGACTTGAACACGCCGTCGGTGCTCACCGCCGTGTGGGGAATGTCATCACTGTTTGTCCAGGTGATTGTCGTTCCAGCGGACACTGTGACCGTCTGCGGTCCAAAAACGAAATTGTCGATTTTCACCTCTGCGGAGGGCTGGTCATTCGCCATAACGCTCGGTGATCCCGCTAATATCAGGAGAGCCGCAATTGCCGGCATGGCGAAGATTGCGATCAATACATTGTTCTTCTTCATTGCTCTGTTTCCTTTTCGAGTTCGATTTTCTTGCTTAGTGTTCTTTCTTTGGAACTGGATATTGAGTCGCCTGCCCGCTGTTACCCAAAGATTGACTCAACAATCAGGGACCCACCGCGCTTCGCCGAAACCGGGGAACCTGAGGTCGCAAGTGGCGAATCGACGATTGCGAGGCTGCGGCCGCTGACGCAATAGTTCACGTCCGTGATGCCCAACACCTGCTGTAACTGGTCGGCGGGCACCTTCATTGGCCCCGCTGACGGAGCGGTGCCCGGCGCCGGTTGGGGGAAAGCGGTCGACATCGCTGTGTGGAACGAAACCTTACCTTCGACTTTTTGCATGATCTGGTGAATGTGGCCGTTCAACACGGTCACCGACCCGAAGCGCTTGACATATGACAATGCCTGCGCGCTGTCGTCGGTTCCCCAGCCCCAGTCGGGATAGATCGTCCACAGCGGAATGTGTGCGAAGAGCACAATCGGAGTACTGGCAGAACGGCCCTTAAGATCATCCTCGAGCCACTCCAACTGTTCGTGACCGAGCGACCCCATGCCTCCCGCTTTCAAATTCGCGACATTGACGAGACCAACAAAGTGCACACCCTTGTGATCGAAGCTGTACCAACCTGTGCCTTTTGTGCCTTTCCCATAGCGCTCGAGATATTGCTCGCCGTTGTCACTCAGCATGTCGTGCTCGCCGGGCACAAAGTAAATCTGCTTGGCGGACGCGCCTTTTAACGCCTGGTCAAGCGTGTCGAATTCACTGGGCTTCGAAAGCTGACTGAGGTCGCCGGTGTGAATGATGAAGTCTGGTCTGTGGGGCATCGCGTTAATCTTGTTGATCGCCGTCTGCAAAGTAGCGGTGACATCCGGGTTCGCCGGCTTGTTGAAACCGATATGGCTGTCGCTGATCTGCACAAAAGTGAAGTCCGCGGCAACGCCGGCATCTTTACCGGTGTGCTTGGCGAAAGCTCGAGATACCGGGATGCCGCCGCTCAAGGTCCAGACAAGGCCCGTGCCCGCCCAGGCCATGCACTTCAGAAACCCGCGACGGTCGACGCCATCGTTGTTGAGGTCTTGTAACTGCTGATCGATAAGATCTTGTTTTTTGTGCGGCATTTTGCCACTCCTTGGTTTGTGCGTTCTGAGTTGATAACCGAACCGGTGCGCTTTTATTCCCGCGAAGTTCACTGTGGTCAAAAATTATTGCGGCGTTGCAATTTCATGACTTCCTCAAATCGAAACCGAAGTTGGCCTGGAGGAGCGCGTCCTTATCCTTAAGTCTGGACAAAGCGGAGACTAGCCAGGAACATTGACACCACTCAGAAAGCCACCCAAATGCCCGGTCAGGGCGATCAGGGCGACTCCCAGAAGTTCAAGTGCCAGACGGTAGTTCGGCAAAACTTTTGCTCGCCGGCGCGCGCGGAAATGGATGCACCAGACCAGCCAGATCATCAGCGTCGAAACACATGCCAGAACGAGATGCAGCAATAGGATGCCCTTTATTTTCTGCCCTTCGAGTTGTAACTGCCATGCAAGTAGCCCGGTTACGATCACCGGAAGCGTTGAAATCGCCGCCACTATCAGGTTGTAGTAGGCCGTATCTGCCAGGCCACGTCGCTTGGTCCACTGTGCGACAAAGTCAAAACCTACTGCCGTGATGAATAGTGCGATCGGAAAATGGATGAGCACGACATGTTGCGCGTGCTTGGCGAAAAAAACCGTCTTGGGATCGAATGGATGTACCATCACCGTGCCTTTTCTTGTATGGAATGAGTTGCGGCCTGCGGCGGAGCCGGCCTGACGAAGCCAGCTCCGCTGGAACGCGCGAACCTTTATTGCCCCGCCCATCGCGAAGAAGTCGTGTGCCCCTGTGCCTGCACGGGTCCGCTTCCACCCACAAGCAAAAGCATCGCGCTGCCTTTGTCGATCTTCAGCATGTTGCCGTTGGAGCTCAGAGTGACTTCGCCAACTGGCGCTGTGCGTCCGGAATGGAAAACCGTCAGGTTGTCGAACCCGTAGGCGCCGCACGCATTTATGGAAAAGAGCCAAAACGCTTGCGGATGGTCATTGTCGTCAATCGTGCCGCGGCAAGGGGTCCCCAGATCCTGTCCTCCGTAAGCTAATACGCCTTGGCTGGTATATTTCCCCACGACCTGCTCCCCAACCATGGCCGGCCCGTTATTACCGTAAGAAATCTGGTCGCCTCCGATTTGAACTTGGTTGCCGGGACCCTCCTCTATTAGCTGAGGTGTGGCGGCAACCACCGCTTTCCTTGACGCCACCGCGCGTAGGTTGGCGGTGATCGGAATGGTCAGATTGCCAAGTTGTACTTGGTCGAATTGAAACGAGATCTTCGATGCGGCAGGTCCCTTCGCCGGAATGACGGCTTCGATCACATGACCTGTGACCTTCGATCCTCTGCGCAGGGTTTCTCCCATGCCCAGCGGCACATCCTGCATGACTGTTGCGGTGATCGTGGCTCCGCTCCCACTCTTGTCCGAGCGCAAGGTGGAATTCAAGCTCACGGGAATAATGGTGCCCGCAGGAATCCGGCCTTCAGATCGTGCACTCTGTTCTTGTGAATAGTTCAGCTTCACATCTTGCCCAGTCTCGGCAACCAGAGAGATCGGCAGCATGCACAATGCGAAGCCCAGCATCGTCAAATTGTTTTTCATTTTGTTCCTCCCAAGGAATTGCTCAAGAGAGCGTGTTTCTTCCGCACCAGCATTTCCTCGGTGACTCCAGTGCGCTCTCTGACTCGATGTGCAGAACCGACAAGGGCTGGTTTTATTCCCCCCGAAATTTTTGTGGGCTATGGGAATAGAACGCGCCGTCGCTCGTTTACCCTTGTGTGCGCATCGGGAGCGAGCTTGCCTATGGGTCGTTCGAGCAGTTGGCTATGCCTGCGCTACTTGGACTCAATGATCAAATTTTGGAAATCGAAGGACGCTTATGTAACGTGACTTAACGAAAGCGAGAATTGACTTTCTTCCCGCCCGGGACGATGTTGTGGTGCGGTCGAAACTCCTAGAATCCGTTTAGAGGCTCACCGAGCAAACAGCGCAACAGGCACGGCTTCTCCCATGGCGTGGTATCCCGCGGGAGACGGATGGAGATGATCGCCGCTGTCGTAGGCGGGAAGCAGGCGATCCGGATGGACAGGATCAGCAGTCAGTTTGTCGAAATCGATGATGGCATCGAAATGGCCGCTCTCGCGAATCCACTTGTTGATCGCAAGGCGATCAACCTCATTGGCCGGAGTTGGATGATAAAAATCCGACCCCACGTAAGGGAGAATGGTCGCGCCGATAACTTTGATCCCGTGGGCATGAGCTCTCGCGATGATCTGCTCATAGGCCGCGATCATTTCTCGCACTTGCGTGTCGTGATCAGTGGGAGATGTTTTTTGATCCCGCACGAGCTTCCCGAGATCATTCACACCTTCGAGTAGGATCAAATAAGTCACGCCTGGCGATGCGAGCACATCGCGATCGAATCGAGCCAGAGCATTCGGGCCAAGACCATCCGTCAGAAGGTGGTTCCCGCCGATCCCTTGATTCAAAACCGCCAGAGCTTTTGTCTTCTTACTGGCCTGTAATTTCTTGGCCAGCACATCCGGCCAGCGATCATTTCCATTGGTTGTCGACCCGTGTCCGTCGGTGATCGAATCGCCCAGGACCACAATGGCGGCGGAATGTTTGACTGCGTTGACCTCGATTCCGGCGATCCAATACCAGTGCTCAATTTTTCTGGCGTTCGGCATGTCCGGGGCGTCCACCATGTCACCATGAACCACATACGAGGTTGCATGGGACCCCGGGTGTCCGGTTTGCCGCTCAGGCGGCTGATCCCAATGAAGCGTGATTGCCAGATCGGAGAGCGCAGCGACGGGGTAGTCGATCGGGTCGGAAAAGTACTCGGCGCCGGGTGGTATGACGACGTCGCCCTTGCCGGAAAAAGCCAGCGTTTTATCTGTGGCAACGTCGATCTTCGCTTGCGAAGGGGATAGCGGCCGCGCAATGTGGACGGAAGTAAAGCACAGCGGTGTGGTTCCGAATGCATTCGAGAGATGTACGCGCAGTGTGTTTCCGCCAACCGACAGATGAACGATCTGGCGCAGCGTGGCGTCTCGAAGATCTTCCGGGACAAGCCCATTTCCAGGCTCCGGGATCTGTTGTGAAGTCGTCCACGAACCGATCCAACTTTGGGTGGGTGATTTGGAGGCCGCGAAACTCAGAAGTGCGCAGTTGAAATAAAACGCCGCAAATAAGAATGCGCCTAATCGAGTGCATCTCACGGTATGGGTCTCTCGCACAGAAGTGAAGTGCGACCTTGCGACGTACGGCATAAAAGCAAGTGACTCGTAGTAGCGTTGGTCGCCGATTGCATATTACAGTACGAAGACGCCGAGGAGACTCGTCTCTGTGTTGACTTCCATCTCGTCCAATGCTCTGGAAGCACGAAAGTCCGACATCTTCGAAGCTGTTGCGCGTCTCTGCCATGACTCCGTCCCGGCTCAATGATTCGCTTATCCGCAGATCGATTCTGTCGGTCGCGTTTTGCCTCTTGTTCTTGCATTCAACGAGTTTTGGAATTGGGCGGGAGCGATATGTGGAAACCGTTGCGCATACCGGCAGCTTCCCGGTCGCGGAGCGCGGAGTCGCAGCCTCCATCTATGTGGATGCCGGCGACTATGCGGGAGTAGTTCGCGCGGCCCGCGATCTCAAAAGCGACATTGCCCGCGCCACAGGCGACACTTCAACGATTAAGTTCGCCCCATCGGGTCTCGGAAAGCACGTCATCATCATTGGAACGATCGGAAAAAGTCCGCTGATAGACCGGCTGATTCGAAGCAGAAAGATCGACGTCTCTCGTGTTTCCGGCCAGTGGGAGTCATTTCTCATTCAGGTCGTCGCTAATCCCTTGCCGGGCGTCGCGAGCGGCCTGG
Source organism: Terriglobales bacterium (assembly GCA_049589635.1). GTDB lineage: Bacteria > Acidobacteriota > Terriglobia > Terriglobales > Acidobacteriaceae > Acidiflorens. Next base: position 692 of record JBAWBE010000780.1, on the reverse strand, counting down.
TGATCGCAGGTAGCGACAAGCGCGGAACGATTTACGGCATCTACGACGTTTCAGAGCAAATCGGAGTATCTCCCTGGTATTGGTGGGCGGACGTTCCCGTCCAACACAAAGACGCGCTGTTTGTGAAAGCTGGCGCGTATGTTCAGGGACCGCCCGCCGTGAAGTATCGCGGAATTTTTCTCAACGACGAGGCTCCGTCACTCACCGGCTGGGTGCACGAGAAATTCGGGAATTACAACCATCAGTTCTATGAAAAGGTGTTTGAACTGCTGCTGCGGCTGAAGGCCAACGACCTCTGGCCCGCCATGTGGAACAACGCGTTCAATGAAGATGATCCGCTGAATGCCAAACTGGCTGACGAGTTCGGGATTGTTATGGGAACGTCGCACCACGAACCGATGCTGCGAGCGCAACAGGAATGGAAGCGGCACGGCAAGGGTTCCTGGGATTACTCGGTGAACTCCGATGAACTGCGGAAGTTTTGGGACGAAGGCATCGAGCGCAACAAGAACTATGAAAGCATCATCACGCTCGGCATGCGCGGAGACGGCGATCTTCCCATGCCTGAAGGCGCGAACGTTGCGTTACTCGAAAAGATCGTCGACGACCAGCGAAAGATAATCGCCAATCGCATAAACTCCGATGTCAGCAAGGTTCCGCAAGTTTGGGCGCTCTACAAGGAAGTGCAGGAC
>JBAWBE010000779.1:0-10470 GCA_049589635.1 Terriglobales bacterium | reverse complement strand
GGGCAGGCAGAGTAAAAGAAAAGCGGCCGGGGGGAAGATACTCAAAGCTGCGGGCCAGGCCGCGCAACAGCCAATGGGGAACGCTGAACTGGACGAAGAGCAGGAGGACGATAAGTTGAAAGAGGGTGGAGAGGACGGTGGAATCAGCCTGGCTGTCGGGGTTGAGTAGGCTCGCCAGCGAATAGCCCATCTGCACTCCGCAGGCTTGTCCGGCGAGCAGCGCGCCGTCGAAAAGAAGCTGGAGGGTGAAGCCGAGGATGAAGCCAATGCCGAATTCACTGGCGAGAATCCAGGCAATATCGGCGGCGCCGGGCACATTCGACGGCACGTTCACAAGCGGCGCCACAAAGATGGTAAGCAGCAGCGCGAGTCCGGCCTTGATACGAGTTGGGATAGAGATGCTGCCGAAAAACGGCGCGACTACCACAAGTCCGCTGACGCGCGCGAGCGCGATCATCCAGGTCAGTAGCAGGTGGCCGAGCGGGATGCCGAATAGTTCGGAGTTGGTCATGCTGTTCGAGCCATGGCTCTTTGACCTATGGTTTGTTCAACCGCCGTTGCACTTGTTCGTTCCGTCGCACTCGCCGAGTTTGTTGCCGCAGTAATCATGGAAAAATTTCTTTCAACGAACTAGTTCAACGGACGAGCGAATGGAAGTCGCTCCACATGCCAATCGTGAAAACGGCGAGCTTGCGGAGCATCCACGGCATCAGAAGGAGGGCCGCAACCGCCATGGAGGTCAGGCGCGGCACCTGCGAGATGGTCTGATCCTGCAAGGAAGTGAGCACCTGCGCGACGTTGACGACGAGGCTGACAGCGGTCGCGATCAGAAGCAGCGGCGCGGCTAGAAAAAACGCGATTTCGAGTGTGCTGCGCAGAAGCGTGATGGTTTGTGCGGTTTCCATAATGTTTCCGGTCGTCAATGTTTACGTCGCCATTTTTCCGACGGGTTTCAGACAGCGTGTTCAAACGACTTCCTGAATATGGTTGGTCAGGCAAAGCTCCGCATCAGCGAACCGACGAGCAGGTTCCATCCGTCGACGAGGACAAATAGAAGAATCTTGAGCGGGGTCGAGATCACGACCGGCGGCAGCTGCATCATGCCGACCGAGGTCGTAATGGCAGCGGTGACCAAATCGATGACGAGAAAAGGGAGAAAGAGCGCCGCACCAATTCGAAAGCCGGCCTGAAGTTCGGAGAGCAGGTACGCGGGCACGACGATGCGCATCTCGAGATCGTCGGGACGCGCCGGGCGGGGCGCGTGCGCGAGGCCCACAAAAAGCGCGAGATCTTTTTCCCGCGCATACTTCAGCATGAAATGACGCATGGGAGTACTGGCGCGGGTCAGGGCTTCCAGGGCGGTGATGTGCCCGTTCTGAAGTGGAAGCATCGCGTCCGAGTAGATGGTGGCACCCACCGGCTGCATCAGGAAAAACGTGAGAATCAGGGCGAGCCCGATCAGCGTCTGATTGGAGGGCGCGGTCTGAGTGCCGAGAGCCTGGCGCAAGAAATGGAAAACCACGATCAGGCGCACGAAGGGAGTCATCGAGAGGATGATCGTCGGCACGATCGTCAGGAGCGTCAGCAGAACGACGATGTTCCATGGAACGGAACTGACTGGGAGGCCATTCAGCGGCAAGCCGGGAACAACGGGCGCTTGAGCGCGAGCCCAGAGGTCGGACGTGCAGGCCGCGAAGAGCAGCGCGTAGGCGACACGGGATTTCCGCACGAACCGGAGGAGCGTCATCGAGTGTCACCCTCTGCGGCTGAGGTGATGTCACCGGTAGATGCACAAGCCTTTGGCAAGCGGGCGAGCAAGGTGACCGAGGATGGGCTGGAGCCGACCAGAAAGCGCTGCTCCTCAAACTGAACGACGCTGATAAAACGGCGGTCACCGAGCGCCGAACTCTCGACCAGCACGAGCGACTTCGGCCGTCTTCGAGCACGAACGACGAGAGCACGCCAAAGGACCTCGACGCTTCCGCGCACGACCGCCATCGAGCGCCGGAGCGCGCTTCCGGCGAGGCTTTCGGCAGTGGGCTTTTCGGCGGCGTGCTTTTCCGCGACGACCTTTTCAACGGCTAGCAGGGGAAACCGGATGGGTGTGATTTGCATTTCAGGCAAGCTCCGTCAAGCGCACGGCGACGTGGTTGTTCACAATTTCAAATTCGCTCCAGGCGATCAGCTCGCCATTGATGAGCAGAGGTACATCGGCGCCGACGGTCCAGCGCGTATCGATGAGACGATTGGCGGCCAGCTCGACTAGATCCCCGACAGTGAAGCCCGGAACGCCGATTTCGATCGAGAGCAGACACGGCAATGCCTCGACGCGCATCCAGGGATCGACTGCGGCAGGCTCCGGTTTGGGTTGGGCGGCGGCGGCCATTACATCTGCACCAGAAATTCGGTGAAGAAAACACTTTCGACGCCCAATTCCGGAGCGCGGTGCGTGATGGAACGCAGAAGATCGGCCTTGAGCTGTTCTTTTCCTTGGGTGGTTAACAACTCGTCGGCCTTGGCATTGGCCAGCACGGAAAGAATTGCGTCCCGCACGAGCGGAACCGCAACCTCTTCCCGGTTGCGCGGGAGCACATGCGCCAAGCCGAGCGTGACTCCCAGGCGGAGATAGGCGCGCTGTCCACCACCACTGAGATTGACGACAAAGGTCTCGAGCGGGAGGGTGGATTTCTCGGCCACTTCGCCCGCCCCCCCTGACGCCGATCGTGGCTAGATGCGGCCAGAAGAAAATACCTCCGCCGAGCACGGCTACGACGGAGATGTAAACCCATGCCTTCGACTTCGAAGCCGACCCCTTAGTCGCAACCGAAGAACGCGAAGTGCCTTCACCGGAAGCTGCGCCGGAAAAATCCGGAACTGCTCGGCTGCCGCTGACCTTCGACACGTTGATCGCGGATGCAAAACTCGATGGCATGTCGGGCATGCCACGGGTGATGCAAGCCTCATGCCGCTTGCGGCGCCTTAACCGACCGAATGGACAGAGGCCTAGCCGCTTGAAAATCGGAGGATTCGCCAAGGGTCGAGCGACCGCGTCGGAGTTCGGAGGAGGAATCAGAAAAGAGCGCTTTCTCTTGTGAGAGCGCTCTTATTAAGAATTTCTCAGAAGGCCGGCGTTCACTTCTCAAAGCGCCCGCAAACAACTGCCGGCCTCCGATCGAAACGGTTCGGGTCTATCGCCCGGCCAACTCATTCGACCGTTATCATTCACCCCGCGAACTTATTGCTTGAGGTTGATGGTGTCCTGTGCAACCTGGTCAAAGGTTGTTATGACGCGCGCATTCGCCTCGTAGCTGCGTTGGGCGACGATGAGGTTCGCAAATTCGGTGGCGATGTCAACGTTCGATTGCTCCAGCGCCCCGCCCGAGAGGTTGCCGAGTCCGCCTGTCGTGGGAGCGCCGATGGTGGGCTGGCCGGAAGCGAGCGTGGGCACGAAATCGTTGCCGCCGGTGCGGGTGAGGCCTTGCTCGTCGGCAAAACTGGCGAGCGCGATCTGTCCGAGAACAGCGGTCGTCCCGTTACTGAAGGCGCCCGTAATGGTTCCATCGGAACCGATGCTGAAATTCTCGAGCGTGCCGCTGGCGGCGCCATCCTGCTGAATGGAAGCGGTGCTGCTGGTGGCGGCCTCCTGAGTGATCAGTCCGTTGCCCGCCGGGTTGACAAGGTGCCAGGTAAAGCTGAGTTGATTGGCACCGTCGGCGAAGGTTGATCCGCCGGGGGGAACGGTGATGGTCGGATTAGTGAGAGAGGGTGCGCCAGCCGTGGGAGTAACGCTTTTCAGGGTTCCATCGCCATTGAAGATCAGGGTGCCACTGGCGAGGTTGACGGGCGGAGCGGTGGCTGCGCCCCCGAGGTCCGTGGCGGGAATGCTAACCGAATAACCCCAGGTATTAACAACGGCTGGGACGCCGGCGATCGCATTGGCGCCGTTGGTTCCGGCCCCGACGCCCCATGCAAGCCCGGCACTGGCGCTGGTTGCCGCGAAGTCGCTGGTCGTGCCCGTGGTATTCGCAGTGATATCGATTACGCCGTTTCCGGCATCGGTCGCGCCGACATTGGGATTGACGAGCGTGCCCGTGCCATAACCGCCAGCGCCGTCTCCGGACGCGTCCGCAGTATTTGCGTTGATGGCGTTGACCAGATTGCCGACGGTTTCCCCGACCGTCGAGCCGATCAAAATATCATTGGTTCCGGCTGCTGGAGCGCTAGTCGTGAAGGTGTAGGTCTCGGTCCCGATGGTTACGGATTCGCCGTTCGCCGGAAGGGCGGACATGGTGAGGACGCCGGTCGCGGCCTGAGCGGGTGCGGCGATTATCGCGGGGGAGTCTTCGTTGGTGTAGTCGAAGGTGAGTTGGTGGCTTCCGCCCAGCGAGTCGTAGACGGTGACCTGGGTCGTGTAGGTAGACCCGTCGGCCGATTGGGCATTTAGGTTCGAGGTCAAGGACACGTTGCCGGTGACGGTAGCGGGACTGACGGTTCCAGCTCCGAGCGCGAGCGTGCTGAGTCCGCCACTGGTATTGATTGCGCCATTGGTGGCCGGATATCCGAGGACTTGCTGGCCGTTGGCGGTTTCAAGCAAGTTATCGGTGCCGACCTCAAAGTCTCCAGCACGAGTGAAGCTCCGCACTCCGTCTTGCTGCACAACGAAAAATCCATTGCCATTGATGGCCACGTCGGTTGCAATTCCGTTCGAGGTTACATCTCCCTGAGTAAAGTCGGAGGGCTGCGAATTGACTCTGACACCCGCGCCTTGCTGGATGGGATCCCCAGCGCCATCGGAGCCGAGGTTCTGGTAGAACAGGTCGGCGAACTGGACCTGTTGGTCCTTGTATCCAATGGTGTTCAGGTTGGCCAGGTTGTTGGCGATGGTAGAAAGCGCGGTCGAACTGGCATCCAATCCAGAAAGTGGAACTGAAAACGAGGGCATATGGGCTCCTTAGTGAGTTGCAAAATTAAGATGTGAAATCGAGCTGGGATTTGCGGCGGCCGACTGGCCCGCCGCGTTTGCAGCCGACGTGGGCGCGACATCGGCGACCAGGGTCTGCATGGATTCGTCGATTTGCGTCAGTTCGCTGAGGGACTGGAACTGCGCGAGTTGCGCGACAAACTGATTGGGATCGAGTGGATCAAGCGGACTCTGCGACTGGAGCTGTGCGGAGAGCAGCTGTAGGAACTCCGTGTCTAGACCGCTGGTGACATCGCTCGACGAAGATGAAGAGGACGATGATGATGAAGCCGCGGACGCGGATTTCGCGGAAGCCACCATCGAAGATTGGGGGTTTGAAGCATTGAGCGATCGAAGCAACGGGATATACACAAAATCCTCCTACGCAAGAATGCTGACGCGCGTTTCCATTCCTTGAAGGGGAAGCGCTGCGGTTAAATCCAATTCGTTGACGGGTTCGGCAGCGGGCGCGTCATTGTCATGGGACGGGGCCGCAGCGTATGTGCCGGCGTTCTGAGGGGAGTTCTGGCGCGGTTGACCTTGCTGAAAGCTGGATGATGTCTGCACGCCGGAACGATTGCTCAAGAAGTCGACGCTTGTGAGATTCAGGTGCTGACCTTTGAGTCCGGTCTCGAGCCCACCTACTTCAGAGTTGAACCAGCGCGCGAGATCGCGGTCACCGTGAATCGCGACGCCCACCTGACTCTGCTCGACGACCGTGTGAATTTCGATATTCCCGAATGCGTTGGTGTGAACTCCGAGATGCATCTGAAGCGCGGCGGAATCGGAGGGCAAATGCAACCCAGCGACTGCGGGATCGTTGCTGGGGGCGACGGGCGCGGAATCGAGCATCTGGTGGGCCAGAGGAAGTTCGGCGGCTGCACCGGATTTCTCGGGGATCGCGGGTGGGGTGACGCTTGGAGAAGGTGACGGAACTAGGGGCGGAGCGTTGCTGGCGGGGTCATGGGTCGGCGCGGAAGTCGCGGGAGATGCGAGGGAGGACTGGAGAGAAAAAGATTGGAGAGAAGTGGAAGATTGGGGAGAAGCAACGGAAGCAGCGGCCGCGGGCTTCGAGCTGTTCAGAAGAGATGCAGCGGCCAGGATGGCGGCGCTCGGATCAGTCGCGTTGGCAGCAGGATTTGCAGACGAGCCGGTGGCGGAGTAAATGGCTGCACTTGCAGCAGTCGCGCCAGGAGCGTCTGAAGTTGAAGCCGGCGCCGCGCCGACCGACGATCCACTAGTTGCGTTCAGTAGCTGCGATAGATACGAGTCCACGGAAGCGTCGGACCATCCAGGCGCGGCGGTGTCGGTCGAGTCAGCGTTGGCCCAGAGCGGGCCGGGCGAGGCCAGTTCGGCTGACAGCGGGCGGTTCGCTGAGTTTGCGGAGAGCTTGTCTGCGTCATGAAGGACGATTCGCTCTGTCGCATCGGCGCCGGAGTTTACCGGTTCGGGGTTCGCGAATGAGAGCGGTGCGATCTGTTCTCGGATGTCAAGATCATCTCGTGTATCGGAAGCGGGACGGGATGCGGACGGAGCGGGGTTGGAAGCGGCTGGTCCATTGGTCTTCGCCGCAACAACTGATGCGGCGGCGGAAGAGCCGGTGGGAATCGCCGCCGGGATCGAGGAGACGGCCGCACTTGCGACGGCCGATGCAGAAGTCGGCTGCGTGAGCGCCTGCGAAGCTGATCCGGTCTGAGAACGAGCAGCGCTATCTGGTGACGCATTGTCAGGCACGGGATTGTCAGGCAGGGCATTCTCAAGCAGTTCGTCATCCGGGAGTTCGATGTTGTTCGCCGCTCCGGAGCTCGTGGCGCTTGCGGATCCCTCAGCGCTGGAAGTCGCACTGAAATTGGAGACTGCCGGAGTTGTTGACGGAGGAGGATTGAGTGAATTGGCGCCCGATGTTGCACTGGCAACGAGGTTGGGAGCGCCGTTATTGACGTCAACGCTCAACGACTGCTCCGATGCTTGAGCACTGTTTGCGACTAACGGATTGGGAGCTACGGCCGACTTGGCTTCGGTGGTATTGACAAACGTGGATGCGAGCACCGAATTTGGCAACACGGGGGATATGGAAACTTGGGGAGCGGATACAGGAAGCAGGTCGGAGAGAATCGCCGAGGCTGCGCGCGGCGAAGCGACCTGAATCGGCGAGGGGGTCCGGGTCGATGAAGCGTTCTGAGGTTGCGCGGCAATTTGCGGCAGCGGAATCGCTGATGGCAGCGACGCATCCTTCCGCGGCACGGGCGTCGAAGCAATTTGCGGAGTCAATGCTGTTGCGGCCGTTCCCGTGCTCAAGGGGGCTGAGGTTGTGGCGGACAAAGCGCTATTCAGCTCCGTCATAACTCCTGCAGAGAAGTTGTAAGAAGCGACCGCGGCGATCGTGGCAGCATCTTGCCGCAACGAAGCTGTCGAAGCTGTTTGGAGAGTCGACAACGTCGTCGTAGCGCGCGCGCTTACGCCGGTGGAGGTTGTGGCGGAGGAGATTGCGTCTGGGTTGGTCGTCGCTCCTGTCGCCGGACTGGAAGAGGCGACTGCGGCGACCGCCGCTGAAGCAGTGCCCGACGACGCGGGGGAAATGGAATTTTTCCCAAGGCTTGCGAGATTCAAGGCGAGTTGCGTCGCCACAGTTGGTGGAGCGGACCAAGCGATCATGTTGGCTTTTAGGCTGGACTGATGCGCCGTCCATGCTGGTGCATCGGATTTTGCAGGGTTGGCGACAGTTCGTGAGATCGTCTTCGCGACAGATTCCGAGATCACACTGGAGGGAGAGACTGTTCCGACGGGGGATTTGAGCACGCCATTTGTGTTCTGCCGGGCGCCTGGTGTTGCGGGATTGGCGGAGTTCGAATCGGCAGCAACTCCGGAAACCGCGGACGACGAAGTTTCGGCAGCAGAGCTTGAATTCGCGGGATCGGATGCAGATGAGGGATTCTCCGGCGCATCTGCCGGCAGCGCATTGCCAGACGCCGCCAGCGCATCCGCGAAATTGGAAGCAGCTGGCGATGAACTCGCGGTGGCCGCAGGCGCGATCGCGGGTCGGGTAGCGTTCGGATTGGCAAGCATGGCGACCAGCATTGGAGTACCGCGAGATGCGATGCAGGCGAGTTGCCAATGCAAGGATGTTAAATCGTTGAAGAAGTCCGGCGACCGCTTACTGCCTTTTCAGCGAGTTACATCGAGGCTGTTCGGATCGGGCGAAAATGCCGAGATGACGCGGGCGGGGCAAGAGGCAAGAGCTGCCGGGTTGAACACGGCAAAATCAGCCGTCCCGGCGGTGCCATCGCTGGAGCAGATAGGCGGCGTCGAGCTGCCGCTGCTCGCGCCGCGTTTGTTCGATTTGATAAACGCGACGCTGACGGGTGCGAAGGCTTTCAAGAACTTCACGCTCGCGAAAAGCCTGCTGGTAGGCCACGGCGGATTCCCGGCGAATGCCTTCAAGGCGGAGAACGTCTTCTCGAAGGTGCGCCCGGAGTTGCTCGATCTGCTCACGAACTAGGCCGGCGAACCGCATTTCGGCAGCAGTGAGTCCGGTTGTCAGCGATGCAGAGTCGACGGTCGCCGACTCGGAAAGAAACAGATCAAGTTGCGCGAGCGTTCCCTGGGCCCGGGCGACCTGCAAGGCGGCATTCTGCAACGCGAGTGAACGCTGGCGTTCGACGCTCTGGCGAAGGCGAAGCACGGGCGCGAGGGTAAAACGAAAAGGCATAAGTCAGGCTGGCAGCGCAAGGAGGCGGTCAAGCGAATCTTTGATGGAGGCCGCGTCGCTGGTCGATTGCATCAGGAAGTCACGCAGCGCGGGCATGAGCGCAATGGCGCGGTCGAGATCGGGATCGCTGTTTTTCTGATAGGCTCCGATGCGGATGAGCTCTTCGGAGGCCTTGTAGGTCGCGAGCAGCCGCCGGATCGCCCCGGCTTTCGCAAGATGCTCAGGCGTGATGACCGCGGGCATGATGCGGCTGATGCTGTCGAGAATCGAAATCGGCGGATAGTGGCTCTGCGCGGCCAGCCGCCGATCGAGCATCACGTGGCCATCGAGGAGAGCGCGGGCCGCATCGACGAGGGGATCGTTCTCGTCGTCGCCTTCCATCAGCACCGTGTAGAAACCGGTGATGGTTCCCGATCCAAATGAGCCGGCGCGCTCGATGAGACGCGCGAGAAGTGTGAAGACCGAAGGCGTATAACCTTTGGCAGTCGGAGGCTCGCCGGCAGCGAGGCCGATTTCGCGCTGTGCCATGGCGAGGCGGGTGAGCGAGTCGACTACCAGCAAGACGTGCTTGCCGCGAGCGCAGAAATATTCCGCGATAGTGGTGGCGGCGAGGCCGGCGCGGATGCGCAAGAGCGGGTCCTGATCGGAAGTCGAAACGACAACCACGGAACGTGCGCGGCCCGCTTCACCCAGCGAATTGAGCAGTTCTCCAACTTCGCGGCCGCGTTCGCCGATCAGACCGAGCACGGTGAGGTCGGCATTGGTGTTGCGCGCCATCATGCCGATCAGCGTGCTTTTGCCGACGCCGCTGCCTCCAAAGATGCCGACACGCTGACCGCGCCCGCAGGTAAGGAAGGCGTCGATGGCTCGAATGCCGCAACCGAGCGGCTCGCGAATCGGCGTGCGCGCAAGGGCGAGAGGCGCTTCCCGATCGAGCGCGGAGCGTTCGCGGCACGTCGGGAATGCGCCGCCATCAATGGGATCGCCCGCACCGTCGAGAACGCGACCGAGCAACTGTTCGCCGAGGTGCAATGAGGGGCGGCGCCCAAAGACGACAACCTGATCTCCATAGCGAATGCCGGTGGGCCGGCGCAGCGCCATCGAGAGGACAGTGTGCCCGCGGAAGCCGATGATCTCGCCCGGCCAGCGACGCCCGCCCGAGTCGACAATCTCGCACGCCTCACCGACCGCCGAGAAGGGCCCCTCGGATTCGATGACCTGTCCGACAACCTGGGTGACATGACCGCGCCAGCGCAAAGGCGAGCAGGTTTCGAGTTGCAAAAAATAGGCGGAGAGGAGCGACGGAGTCATGGCTGTTTCGGCGCAGCCACGCTCGATGCGGGTGACGCCGACGCGCGGAGCGAAGAGGAACTGTCATGTTTGGAGTCTCCATCCTCGGAGACTTCATATTCGGAACTCCCAGCCTCGGAACCCTCAGCCTCGGGGCGCTCGGCGAGCAGATCGAGCAAGCCGGTTTCGATTTCCTTGAGTTGCGACTCGATCCCGACTTCGGTCGAACCCAGCGAAGTTTCGACGCGGCATTCTCCGGGAGCGAGCGCGGCGTCTTCGTGAACATCTGGCACGGGTGAGCCTTCCACCTGGCAGGCGAAGTAGTGCCGCCAGTCAGTCGTCTCCCGCGCGGGAACGTAGAGATCAAGCTTGGTTTTCGCGTCCAGTTTTTCGAGGGTCACGCGCACGATGCCGGCCAGGAGGCGCGGATCGAGCTGGGCTTCGCGATGCAGAATCTTGCGCGCGATGGCGAGCGCGAGTTGCACAACTTCGCGCTCGACGCGTCGATAGT
>JBAWBE010000778.1:0-3910 GCA_049589635.1 Terriglobales bacterium | reverse complement strand
TCCCTATCCCCAAATTCCCGCGCGCGGAATCCGGTGTATTTGAACGGTGTTAAATAAAGAGAAATCATCCGCGAGAATCCGTGCAAATCTGCGGAGAAGAAGTACCACCAATCCTGCCCCATCCCCGTGATATCGTACTGAGCGATGGCAACCATCGAAGCCCTTCCGGCGCAACACTCCCAACAACAGGATGTCGAGCGCATGATGCAGCTCACAACCGGCATGGTATTCACGGCTGCGCTTCAACCGATAGCTCGCCTCAAGATCGCCGACATGCTGTCCGAAGGCCCGCTCCCCGTTTCGCGACTCGCCGCCGAGACCGCCACCAACGAAGATGCTCTCTACCGCGTTTTGCGCCTCCTCGCTAGCGTTGGAGTCTTCGCCGAACTGCCCGGCAAAATTTTCGCGATCACGCCCATGTCCCAGCTCATGCGCTCCGACGCTCCCGGCACCATCCGCGACTTGATCGTATGGATCAGCAATCCATTTCACTTCGAAGTCCACGCCGAACTGGGACACTCGCTCAAGACCGGCGATCCCGCCGTCGAAAAGGTCTACGGACAAACTGGATTCGAAGCCATCTTCAGCCGTCCGGAAGTTGCCTCCGACTTCAACCTGGCCATGACCTGCTTCAGCCGTCGCATCGCCCCCGCGCTCCTCGAAGCCTATGACTTCTCTGATATCGGCACGCTTATGGACGTCGCCGGCGGCCACGGCGCGGTGCTCTGCGAAGTCCTCGCGCGTTATCCAAAGATGAAAGGCATTCTCTTCGATATCCCCAGTGTGATCGAGGAAGCAAACGGCCACATCTGCGCGCTGAAAATGGACGAGCGCTGCCAGACCATGAAAGGCGATTTCTTCGACGAAATCCCCTCCGGCGCCGACGCCTATTATATGCAGCACATCCTCCACGATTGGAAAGACGACCGCTGCCTGAAAATCCTGGCCAACTGCCGTCGCGCACTAGAAGGCCGCGAAAACGGCCGTCTCCTGATCGTAGACAGCGTAGTTCCCGAAACCTCCGACCCGCACCCGAGCAAGTGGCTAGACATAGAAATGCTCCTGATGCCCGGAGGCCGCGAACGCACCCGCCCCGAGTGGGAAGCGTTATTCGCTCAAGCCGGCTTCGAAATTGCCAGAATCGTCCCCTTGAAAGCCGCCGAAAGTTTGATAGAGGTCTATATACGAGGCTAGAAGTTACTAGGCTTGCCGTTAGTGTGCAGGGAATGACTGTTCTACGGGTGCAGAAGCGTCGTCTCTCTGCCACGCCAGCGGATCTAAGGAGTAATTGATCACCGCAACTTGACAACCGTCGGTGATCTATGGAAATCTTCCGAACACAGAGACGGCCATAAATTTCCTCCCCTTTTGCCGTTCTTATCGGGCTCTTGAATTACCCCCTTCCGCTTGCAGTCAATCTGCAAAATCCAACGGTCGGGTGGAGTCTCGCCTCTATGAAAAACACTCTCCGCGGTTCAACGTGTGCCTTGCTGATCTTTCTTCTGATTGCGCAGGCCCCGTACGTGGTGGCAAGTAACTGGGTGGCCGGTGTTGGTCTCACAAGCAGTGTCGGCGAATGGTCCAACTACTCCGCGATCAACATCATTGCGGGACCGACGATCTTCCCCTTGACCACCAGCAAGACAGTCCTCTATATCGCGTTCACAGGCGGTACGGAAGCCGATATCGGCAACATGGTTCTCTACACAACCGCAACGCGGCAATCCACCATCACTGCGGTCGCTCCTGTCACCCTGGGCGGCGTGAAGAACCCGTCAATCGACCTGACCAACAAGAAGGTCTGCAAGACTCAGCCGGTTTCCGCGACCAATCCATGCTTGGTCAAGTTAGACCCATTGGCCCTAAAGCTCTCGCCGCAAAATGACTATTACTTCGTCATCTATTTCGGGAGCGACAACAACAACAGTGCGCTCTCCGGAGCCTCTTCCCAGGGCCTGAACACCAGCCTGACGGGCCTCTTCGAAAGCGGCGACCAAACCCAGTTGAAGGTCGGGAACCCCGCGCCTACGCCGGGCGGCGGCAATACGCCCTACTTCCTGGTCGCTGTGCAGACGAGCTGACAGCGCCGGGCAGGTGTTCGCGAACGACCGGCCGCCGCTTGCAGCCATTGCTGCAAAATTCAAACGGCTCCGGGGATGCTGCATCACATTATGAAAATTTCTAGTTTTCTGAGTTTGATCCTTGTTGTTGTATTGACCCTCGCGTCCCAGAGTCCCGCCGCGACTCCTTTTAACCTGGTCGCTGGCGTCGGACCCGTGACCACAGAAGGCTCTTGGACCGGATACTCGGCGCTCAGTGAGGTCTCCGGATCTGGTCTTTTCTCCAAGACTAGCAAAACGACGACCTTCTATATCGCCTTCACCGGTGGAACCACCGCGAACGTGGGCAACATGGTGCTTTACAGCACCTTAACGCGTTCCGCAAAAATTAAGACCGTTGTACCCGTGAAACTCGGCGGCGTTTCCAATCCGACCATCAAGATCACAGATACTTCGGTTTGCCCGTCGCAACCCGTCACAGTTAGCAACCCCTGCATCGTGCGTCTGGATCCACTCACCCTGACTCTTTCGACGAAGGATGACTATTACCTCGTCACCTACTTCACGACTGGAACTGATATCTCGTCAACCCGCGGCCTGTACTCGAACAGCACCCTCACGGGTTGGTTTGTCGGAGCGGATGAGACGCAATTGACCGTCGGGAAAACCTTGCCGGGTGGCAATAGCGGCACTCCGGCTTACTTCCTGATTGCCGTTATGAGTGATTAGGGAAAGTGATGCTTTGACAGATCGAAAAGGCTGCCGTTTGCAGGTCTCCTGCAAAATCCAAAACGGGGCCGAACATGCAGAAAAGCACATGAAAAAATTTCTGAAATCAACGATTGCTCTCCTAATAACGATTGCTCTCCTAATAATGTTGCTTTCGACCTTTGCAATGGCAGAAGAGCAGGCGAAAGCGACGCTTGAGAACATCGTCGCCGGCGTCTTCACAACCGCCTCCAACACAAACTGGGCCGGATTTTCCTCGGTGAACCTGATCGCAGGCACTTCCGTGATGCCAACCACCTCAACGCAAACCGTACTTTACATCGCCTTCACAGGTGGTACCAACGCCGATCTCGGCAATATGGTTTTGTACACAACCACTGCGCGCTCTGCTTACACAGTCAACGCCATCACCAAGGTGACCTACAAGGGCGCCACCAACCCGAGCTTCAACCTGACCAACACCTCGATTTGTCCAACCCAGCCTGTCTCTGCCACCAACCCCTGCATCATCAAGCTGGACCCCATCAATCTGGTTTTGTCGACGGTCGTTGATTATTACTTCGTCGCCTACTTCGTCAACGATTCCAACAACGAAACCCTTGCGGCCGCCTCGCCGGCCCTGAGCCACATCACCACGCTTACTGGATTTGTGGACAACAAAGATGACACCGGGATAGCCGTCGGTGGAACCTTGCCAACCACCAACAGCGGGAAGCCGACTGTTCTGGTGAGCGTGATGACCGAATAGTCGCGTTTTCGCGGCAAGTCGTCGGCAGACTTAATCGGCGTCTTTGCCGCGCGCTCGGCAAAACAAAAGGGGCGGACAAATCTGTCCGCCCCTTTTCTTCGTCCTTCGGCAATCAAGCTTACTGTATCAGCGTTCCATTCCCCTCCGCAGGCGTCTCCGGAGCAATCACCACCGCCGCCGCCACCCGATCCCCCGGCTCCAGCGACAGCAGCCGCACGCCCTGCGCGGCCCGCCCAGATTCACGAATCGTGCTCGAATCCATCCGGATGATCTTCCCATACTGGCTGATCAGCATCACCTCAGACTCTTCGTTCACCTGCGCGATTCCGACAACTTTGCCGTTGCGCTCCGTCGTCTTCACGTTGATCACGCC
>JBAWBE010000777.1:0-4236 GCA_049589635.1 Terriglobales bacterium | reverse complement strand
GCCCAAGTCTGGATTATGTTACCGGCTGAGCGTGAAGGAAAAGACAACTCGGAGAACTCTGGCGGATCGAGAAACACGGGCCTCGTCGCGACAGCAGCCCGGCTTGCGCCGGAACTCGCTACCCCTCAAGACGGAACCAATCCGTCGAACGCGACGGCCGGTCAAGCAGTTGCACGTGCGGCCGTCACTGGCCGGGCGGTCGCAGAGGCCGAGTCGGGAATTGGCGCAACTTCTGCTGTCGTAGTCGGCGGCCGTCAAAAATTAAGTGTCCTCGTCGTCGAAGACGACCCCAACGATATCGAACTCTTGATCCTCGCCCTGCAACGAGCCGGATTTGATGCGGACAGCGCGTCCGCGCAAACCGCGGAGGAGTTCCTCGAACGCGTGCGGCATGGCCACTACGACATCGTTCTTGCCGACTACAACCTGCCGCAATGGAATGGCATGGAGACGGTTGAAACCCTGCGCCGGGAGGGGCTCGACATTCCCGTCATACTTGTCTCCGGCTATCTCGGCGAACAAAAAGCCGTGGAGTGCATCAAGCAGGGCGCGGCCGACTACGTCCTGAAAGACCATTTGCTGCGTTTGCCGGAAGTGGTTCGCCGCGCCCTGCGCGAAAAACAGTTGCGCGAAGAGAACCGCCGCGCGCAGGAAGATCTCGCTCGATCCAACCGCGATCTCGAACAGTTCGCCTATGTTGCATCGCACGACTTGCAGGAACCGTTGCGCATGGTGGCCGCTTACACGCAACTCCTCGGAGACCGCTACCAGGGCAAGTTGGATGAAAACGCCGACAAATATATTCGCTATGCCGTGGACGGCGCGACCCGCATGCAAACTCTGGTTCGGGACCTGCTGGCATTCTCGCGCGTGGGCCGCAACGGTCGCGAGTTCAAGCTCGCTGAATCTGCCGCCATCGTCGACCGCGCGGTGAAAAACCTGCACGCGGCGATCGAGGAGAGCGGCGCGCGCATCGAATGCGGCCATCTTCCGGCTGTAGTAGTGGATGCATCTCTGGTCGTGCAAGTCTTCCAGAATCTGATCGGGAATGCCATCAAGTTCCGCGGGGCCGACCCGCCCGTGGTCCGCATCTCGGCAGAAAAGACAAAGCAGACAACCGTCTTCTCGATCGCCGACAACGGTATCGGTATCGACCCGGAACACGCCGAACTTATTTTTGCAATTTTCAAGCGGCTGCACACTCGGGAGGAGTATCCAGGTAGCGGCATCGGACTGGCGATCTGCAAGAAGGTTGTCGAACAGCACGGCGGCCGAATCTGGGTGGAATCCGAACCGGGTCACGGATGCACCTTCCGAATCGCATTGCCCGACCAGACCGCCGGGAACTCCCCCATGGCGCAAGAGAAGTGACCATCATGAAAACCGCCATGAACACCGCAGCGACATTCAACGCAATTGGGCTCATCTTCAGCGCTTCGCAGGCTAGTTCCGACATCGACGAACGTTGCGGACCTGGAGCGAACAGCCATTTACGTAAGCTGGGCAACCTCTCTGATTTGCGCGCCACCGTGCAATCGATGGCCGCCTTCGGTGGCGTCAGCCTGCCACAAAAGGAGAAGCAATGAGTGATCCGCCAAGACATGTGCTTTTGATCGAAGACAATCCCGGCGACGCCCATCTTATCCAGTTGCGCATCGTCGACACCAAGGTCCCGTCACAGGTGACCCACGTGGAACGATTGTCCGACGGTTTGGCGGCCATCGACGTGGAAATGCCCTCGGTGGTCCTGCTGGATTTGAATCTTCCCGACAGCCAGGGCGCCGACACCTTTCGCAGGGTATTGGCCAAAGCGCCCGAGGTTCCCGTCGTGATCCTGTCTGGGCAGGATGATGAAGCACTGGCCAGAAAAGCTCTGCACCAGGGCGTGCAGGACTATCTGGTGAAAGGCGATTTCAGCCATGGTGAACTCGACCGGGCGATGCGTCATGCGGTTGAGCGGCAGGCGCTGCTACGCTCGCTTGAAATCAGCCGCAAGCAGCAACTCGAATTCAAGAACCAGTTTCTCTCCCACGTCTCGCATGAGCTGCGCACACCGCTCACCTGCATCCATCAGTTCGTCACCATACTGCTCGACGGTTTGGCGGGCGAGGTGAGTGCAGAGCAGCACGAGCATCTGAACACGATTCTCCGCAGCACAAACCAGCTCGGTGCGATGGTGCGCGATCTGCTCGAGGCAACGCGCGCAGAAGCGGGGAAAATACGCCTCGACGCACGCTGCCTCTCGATCTCGGAAGTGATCGACGCGGCCGGGGCCATGATGCAGGCGGCCGCGCGCGAAAAGCGAGTCCGCCTTCATGTTTCGTCCGAAGGCTCGCTGCCTTTTGTCCTTGGTGACACTGAACGCATCCTCGAGATCCTGATCAATCTGATCGAGAACGCCATCAAATTCTGTCCCCCCGATGGCGCAGTCACAGTTCTGGCGGCGCGCATGCGTTCCGATCCTGAGTTCGTCGGCATTAGCGTCTCCGATACGGGGCCGGGAATCACTCCGGAAGCGAGGCACCTGATCTTTGAGCGCCTCTATCAGGATCCACACTCCGTCGACAGTAGCCGCAAAGGCCTGGGGCTTGGACTCTTCATCGCGAAAGAGCTTGTCGCCTTGCACGGAGGCCGGATCTGGGTGACCAGCGAACCGGGCAGTGGCGCAACCTTCTCGTTCACGCTGCCTTTCTACTCGCTCGCCAAACTGCTCTTCCCCGTCATCACGCACGAGAAGCAATTGCGCGACTCAGTGGTACTGGTAAGGGTCGACCTGTGGCGGCATTCCAAAGCGGCCCGCATCAGTTGGAAGGAAGCTTGCACTCGCGCCTTCGATCGCTTGCAGCGCTGCGTCTATCTGGATAAAGACCTCGTCCTCCCTCCCATGGCCGTTTTCGGCCCGGAGCAATCTTTCTTCGTGGTCGCCTCGACAAACCTGGAGCGCGCCGAAGTCATGATGAGCCGTATTCGCGGACAGATCGAGATGCTCCCGGAACTTAAAGCAGGCGGCGAATTCGAGATTTCGGCATCGGCGATACCACTCACCGGTCTGCCCGGCATGGGATCCGGCGAGGCGAAGTCGTTGGAGGCACAAGTGGCAGCCGTGGCGGATCGTATTACAGAAATGGCCCGGACCGCTCTGGCCGCGTCTGCAAAATCGACTAGCAGCGAGCGCGCAATAGAACCGCTGATTAAGAACCTTGTCAGCTGAATAAACAAGAAGCACGGCGAAATCGAAAAAGGAGAACTAATGGCGAGCACGCCCAAAATACTTATCGTGGACGACGATCCGGATCTTCAGCAGGCAATGCGCCTGCGCCTGCGGGCCAACCACTATGACACTGTAAATGCGTCGGACGGCTATTCGGCAATCGCTCAGGCCTACAAGGAACGTCCCGACCTGATCATTCTCGATCTCGGTCTGCCCGCCGGGGATGGCTTTGTCGTGCTCGATCGCCTGCAACGGGACGACAAGCTCTCCACCATTCCAGTGATCGTGCTCACCGCCAGAGATCCGGAAAGCACCGAGCAACCGGCGTTCGAGGCGGGCGCTTCCGCGTTCTTTCAAAAACCCGCGGATAACGCCGAACTCATGGAAGTGATTCGTGCCACTCTATTCCGCGAGATTGAGACCCACCCGCGGCCGTCATGAAACACATTGACGCACCCGGGCTCCGTCTGTTGATCCATGGGGCAGCGCCCCTTTAACGATCGAACACATATCTCAAAGAAGGAGGTTGTCATGCCACTCGAAACTGATCCAAAATCCGCGCCGTGGGAAAACGGATTCGTCCGGCGCCATCCGCGGCTGCCATTTAGCGTTCCGGTCACGCTCCATAACCTCAACTCAGGTATGGCCCGGACGTTCCCGGGAATTAGCCTCGATCTTAGCGAAGGAGGATTCGGTGTCCTGGTAAACGGCCAACTACGCGAAGGCGAGACGGTAGAGGTTGATTTGCCGCTACCGCAGAACCTTCCCCACTTGGTCGCGATCGTGCGCTACTCCGCCAGCGACCGGAGCGGGCTCGAGTTTCTTGGCCTGACGCCCGAGGAGCGGTCAGAAATTTCGCTCGCGACCGCGGCCTTAAAGCCGCGCAGCAATAGCAACTTCGCCAGACTGGTGCCATGAGATTGGCGGGCGGGCACGAAGACTCGTCGATCGAAAGTTACGGCATTGAGTTGACACGACGAGCAGTATGAATACGAACAGCGGATCCTTCTCTAAAATCTTGGGCC
>JBAWBE010000776.1:0-4444 GCA_049589635.1 Terriglobales bacterium | reverse complement strand
GCTTCATGGGTTGAATGCCGTGCAGGCCATTGCCATTGCCGTTCGCACCAGCAATCGCCGTCAGCGGAATGAACCCGCCCTCATTCGACGTTGCCGCCTTCTCTTTCAGTACAACCTCGCGATAAAGCTGGGCCATGCGCGCATCGTAAGCCGCATCGTTCTTGACTTTGTTGTCCTTCGCCTTCGCATCGCGCGCCCGAACCTTCTCCTCACGCGCCGTCTTCGCGATGCCCAGCTTGTCAAGATCGTGCTGCACGTCGTGAGTGACGATCTCGTCGCGCAGGTGGAGCGCATGTTGCTGGTCTTCCATCTTCACTTTCTTGCCGCCCGCGAAGATCTCGTGCCGTCCATGCTCTTCGTACCACTTGGTGAGCGTGGACGTCATGTGCATCTTCTCGATAATGTTCCGCCAGCCCACGCCCGTGTTGTAGGCGCAGAAGCTGATCTCGCCTTCCTGCGTCGCATAAGGAATGATGCACTGCTCGGTGCGCCGGAAGTCGTAGTTGAACAGATCCTGGAACCACATGCCCGCGATGAACAGGAAATTCCAGCGATCCTGCCGCCGCTTCATGACGTCGTCAATCGTGCGATCGGGGCCAACCTTGCCATAGTTCTTTCCCGTGGCGTTGAAGTTCTTATCGAACTTCTTCAGCAGATCACTCATCTTGAAGTGCGTAGGCGACTGGAACGGGTCGTAGTTCTTCATCAGGCAAAGCGCCATGCCAAACGCAGTCCAGAATTTCGACCGCGCCGCATCGTTGACCTTGGAAATATCCTTAGCCAGCTGATCGCCCTTCAGGAAAGCCGTAACCGGCACGGCTTCTTTCGTTTCCTTGTCGATCATCATCGCCATCCCGGTGCCGCAATTCGGATGGCATCCGCATGAAAGCTGTCCCCAGTCGTTGTTCGCGTCCCCCGCGTGCAAAACATCTGCCCAGTCGGAGAAGGTGCTCATGAAGCTGATAGGGAACCAGTCGCGCGCAGGGACGCCAAAGCCGGTCTGATTTTTAACGTCGTGCGCCAGATGCGCCAGCGTGTAACGCTGCGCCTGGCGGCGATCGTCCGTGATCGCCTCGTCGCGTCCGGTAAACGAAACCGGCTGGAAGCTGAGGAAGCCAATCTTCTTCGGATTGTCGAGCGCGAACTGAATGATGCGTCCGACCTGCTCGTTATTGATGCCGTTGATGATCGTCACCACCGGCACGATTTCGCAGCCCGCCTTGTGCAGGTTGTCGATCGCCTTCAACTTCACGTCGAACAAGTTGCCCACGGCGCGGTGATCGTTCGCCGCGTTGCCGATTCCATCAAACTGGAGATACGCATACCGCATGCCAGCCTCAACCGCCTGCTGGCAGAACTCAAAGCTCTTGGCAAACTCAATGCCGTTGGTAGCAGCCTGCACGCTGTTGTAGCCTACTTTGCGCGCATAACGCACCGCATCCAGGAAGTACGGGGACAGAGTCGGCTCGCCACCAGAGAACTGCACCGACATCTGACGCCGCGGCTTAATGGTGATCGCGTTGTCGAGTACAGTCTTGATCTCTTCCCAAGTCAGTTCGTGCACATACCCGACCTGGTTCGCGTCCATAAAGCAGGGATCGCACATCATGTTGCAGCGATTCGTCAGGTCAACGGTCAGCACCGACCCGCGTCCATACTTCACGGTCGAAGATCCATGGTGATGCAGCTTCTCGTCGTTGTGCGCCTTGATGTCGCGGCCCGGGAAAACCTCCTCCAGATGCTGCGAAAATTCCGGGTCGATCGACATCAGATCTTCAAAATGCCCGTGCTTCGGGCAGTCCTTCACCATCCAGATCTTGCCGTCCTTCTCAACAATCGTCGCCTTGATTTCGCCGACTTTTTCATTCATCAGCACGTCGACTGGCAAATGCCCGTCCAGAATCTGCTGCCGAATTTCCGGCACACACTTCGGGCACAGCGAGTCCGTCGAGCGCGGCCATCCCAGCGGCGGCTTCGACTTTTCCCACGACTTCAAGAGCGGCTTATCGGACCACTTCGGGGTCGGCGATGCATTGGGGCGAACACGGTTCAGGCGTTCAAAGACGGCCCATGCGCCAGTGGCAGCGACAGTTACGGCCTTCTCAACGTACTTGATCGGTTTATGCATTCAGCTCTCGCTTTCCTCCACCTTGGGAGTTGTTCTAGTGTCGCCGACACGCGCGGCGACCGACGAAAATGGAATTCCACGGGGAAACCTGGAAGCTTCGATGCGTGGAATTAGTCATCGTCATCCTATTGAATCCCGATTGCTTAGGCACGCAGAAGGCAGGGAAAGGGCGAAAATACGGTCTAAGCGGTCAAAGATCGCAGTGAATGGGACGTAAGTTATTGAAACAACAGGGTGGGAATGGAATTTGCCAGTCCCAAGCCGCCTCAATTGTGTTCCCGAATGGGGAAGAAATTGGCTGCGGCAAATTGAGGTCTTCCCACATGGCACTTTTTTGCTCTTGCGCTCTCTCCGACAAAGACGGAGTATGTTCAAGGCCCAAGAGACGCTTTTGACACGATGGTACGCGGCATTGCCCACGACGTCACTGACCGGCTCGCAGCCGAGAAAGCTCTCCGGGATTCCAACCAGATGCTTGCGGAAACCGCGACCAGTCAGGAAGAGCTGCTGCGCAGCCTGCAACTGTTTCGAACTCTTCTCGACAACTCCAACGACGCCATCGAGGTCATTGACTCGGCCACTTTGCGCCTACTCGACATGAACGAAAAATTATGCGCCGAGCTCGGATATACCCGCGACGAACTCCGGTCCATGACGATCTTCGATATCGATCCGGAGCTGACTACGGAGACCTTGACCGAGGTCCGGGAACACTTGCTTAAAGCCGGATTTGTCGTCAAAGAAAGCGTTCACCGCCGCAAGGATGGCTCCACGGTCCCCGTTGAGGTAAACCTTAGGAGCGTGCAGCTGGATAAGGAATATATCGTCGCCATCTCCCGCGACATCACCGAGCGCAAGCTGCGCGATCACCGCTTGCAGGAGTACGAAAGAGTGGTGGAAGCTCTCGACGAAATGATAGTTGTGGTTAACCGGGAGTATCGCTACGTGCTCGCCAATCGCTCCTTCCTGCGCTATCGAGGTCTGACGAAAGAGGAGCTCATTGGACGGCATATGACGCAAGTTCTCCACCCTGACGCCTGCCAACAGGCCAAGCCGAAACTGGACGAGTCATTCAGCGGTAAGGTCGTCGATTACGAAATGAACTATACCTATCCGCAGGTCGGTGAAAGAAATCTCGAGATCACCTATCTGCCCGTTGAGGGTCCTTCGGGAATCGACCGGGTCGCGGCCGTGCTGAGAGACGTCACCGACCGCAAACGCGCGGCAGCCCGGCTCGAAGAAAGCGAAAAGCGCTTTCGTGCGGTGCACGATCGCGCACCCGTGGGAATCGCCATCATCGACTCCAATACCTGGAGATTCCTTCAGGTCAATCCGAAATACTGCGAGATTGTCGGCCGAACTCAAGAAGAAATGCTGCGCCTGCGCTTTCAGGACATCACCCACCCCGCCGACGAAGACAAGAGCATCGGCGTGTCGAGGCAGTTGCTCGAGGGAAAAATCCCCGACTGCGACTTCGAAAAGCGTTATGTGCGGCCCGATGGACGTGTGGTCTGGGTCAATCTTTCGGTTGTGCCTATGTGGGAATCGGGAGAGCTGGGCCGCCGCCAAATGGCCATCGTGCAGGACATCACCGAGCGCAAACAAGCGGAAGAAGCCCTCCGCACCAGTGAGCGGGAGCAGCACAAGATCGCAGAGCAATTGGAGAAAGAACGCGCCCGCTTGATCGAGGCCCAAGCGGTGGCAAAGGTGGGCAGTTGGGAAACCGAATTGCCGAGTCTTGACATAACCTGGTCCGAGCAGACACACCGCATCTTTGAGACTGACCCCTCCCGTTTTCACCCCAGGCGTTCAGGCTTTGTGGAACTTGTTCATCCGGAGGATCGTGCGAAAGTTGATGCGGCCTTTGAGGGTTCGGTCGAAAAAGGTGCACCTTCCGCGGTCGAATACCGGATTGTCATGGCAGACGGCCGCGTCAAAATTCTGGAGGAGCACTGGAAGGTTTTTCATGACAGACAAGGAAGACCGGCACGCCTAATGGGCACCTGCCAGGACATCACCGAGCGCAAGCAGATGGAAGAAGAGCTGCGGAAAGCCAAGGAGAAGCTGACCGAAGAGAAGCTCTATCTCGAGCACGAGATCGACACAGAATTCGGCTTCGACAACATCGTCGGCCAGAGCAAGGCCCTGAAGGCCGTCATGGAAAGCGTGACCAAAGTAGCTGCCAGCGATGCCACCGTGCTGCTCCTCGGCGAAACCGGCACCGGCAAAGAACTGATCGCGCGCGCTATTCATCGCCTGAGCCGCCGTTCCGGCAATGCCTTCATCAAAATGAATTGCGCGGCCATTCCTTCGGGC
>JBAWBE010000775.1:0-7268 GCA_049589635.1 Terriglobales bacterium | reverse complement strand
CAGCAATACGATCAGGCAGTCGCCGCAGCCAAAGCGAGCGCCGCGGCAGTCGAAGCGGCGCGCGCCAGCGCGGACGCCGCGAATGCGCAGATCGAGCAGATGCAGGGAAAATTGCTCCAGGCAAATGCCGACCTGCGTTCGGCAGATACCGCGCCGCAGACGATGCAAGTTACGCGCTCGCGTGCGCAGTCGGCGGAAGCGAATGCGCTCCAGAAAAAGGCCAAGCTCGATCAGGCCCAGTTGAATCTGCAATACACGAAGATCGTCGCGCCTGCGACTGGACTAGTCAGCAATCGCACAGTTGAAGTCGGCCAGAACGTGCAAGTCGGACAGGAGATGATGAAGGTCGCCCCGCTCGAAGATCTCTGGGTCACAGCGAATTTTAAAGAAACGCAACTCCGCCATATGAAGCCCGGGCAGCCCGTCGACATTGATGTCGATGCCAACGGCAAAACCTACAAAGGTCATGTCGACTCGATCGCAGGCGCCAGTGGCGCTCTCTTCAGTCTGCTGCCGCCAGAAAACGCGACTGGCAACTATGTGAAGGTCGTGCAGCGCATTCCAGTCAAGATCGTCTTCGAAAAGGACGAGTTAAAAAGTCACGAGCTGCGTCCGGGAATGTCAGTCGAACCGAAAGTGTGGATCAAATAGCTTCTCGCTAGCTCCTAGCCGATTCATGTCCGCTGCCGCCATCACGATGAACAACGCTGAGGCTGCCTGGCAGCCTTCGGTCAATCCATGGATCATCGCGCTCGCCGTCACGATCGCGACTTTCATGGAGGTGCTTGATACCAGCATCGCCAATGTTGCATTGCCTCATATTGCCGGGAGCCTTTCCGCTGGAGTCGACGAAAGCACATGGGTCCTTACTTCTTACCTCGTCTCCAATGCGATCGTGCTTCCGCTGAGTGGTTGGCTCTCCTCGATTGTCGGTCGCAAGCGTTTCTACATGGGCTGCGTCGCCCTCTTCACGATCAGCTCCTGTCTTTGCGGATTCGCTCCTAATCTTCCGATGCTGATTTTCTTCCGCGTTCTGCAAGGCATTGGTGGCGGCGGATTGCAGCCGAGCGAGCAGGCCATTCTTGCCGATACTTTTCCTCCTGCCAAACGCGGCATGGCGTTCGCTGTTTACGGCATCGCCGTGGTCATGGCTCCCGCGATTGGCCCCACCCTGGGCGGATGGATCACCGACAATTTCAGTTGGCGTTGGATTTTCTTCGTCAACATTCCAGTTGGCATTTTTTCGCTGCTGCTGACCCAGCGGCTGATTCAGGATCCGCCTTACTTCAGGCGCCGCAAGCTCAGCGAAACCCACATTGACTACATCGGCCTCGGCCTCGTCGCACTCGGTCTGGGCACGTTGCAAGTTGTTCTCGACAAGGGGCAGCGCGACGACTGGTTTTCATCGCACCTCATCCTTGCGCTCACGGTAATCTCGGCGGCCGCTCTGATCTTTGTCATCATCTGGGAGTGGTACCAAAAAGACCCAATCATCGATCTGCATCTGTTTCGTGAACGCAGCTTTGCCACCGCCAACTTTCTGATGTTCATGCTCGGCTTTGCCTTGCTCGGCAGCACGCTCATGTTGCCGCTCTACATGCAGACGCTGCTCGGCTACACTGCCGAGCGCGCGGGGATGGCGCTTTCCCCGGGCGGCTTTACCATCATGCTCGCCATGCCCATCGTCGGATTCCTGCTCTCGCGCTACAGTCCGCGTTGGTTGCTGATGTTCGGGCTGATCGCGCTGTCGCTATCGCTATTTCACATGACGAACTTTGACCTCAGCGTCGATTTCAAGACAGTCATGATGGCGCGCGTCTATCAGGCGGTTGGAATGGCGTTTCTGTTCGTGCCCATCAACACGGCGGCCTATGCCAACTTGCCACGCGACAAAAATAATGCCGCTTCAGGACTGATGAACCTGGCGCGCAACATCGGGGGAAGCGTCGGCATCTCATTTGTGACCACGATGCTGGCGCGCCGCACGCAGTTCCATCAGGTTCGCCTGTCGGAAAATCTGAGCGCGGCCAACCCGCAATTTCGCGCGACCATGCAGGGCATGACCGGCGTATTCAGTTCTGGCGGGATGGGTGGCGGAACCGGCGCCGGGACCGCGAACCAACACGCTTATGCGATGGTGCAGGCCAATGTCATTCGCCAATCGACCATGCTCGCTTATATCGATAATTTCTGGCTGCTTGGGGTCGTTATTTTGTGCTTGCTTCCTTTCGTGTTTCTGATTAAAAAGTCAAAGCCGGGAGGCGGCATGGTCGCGCACTAGAGTTTCCGTGTGGCGCGGGCGCCCTCGCCCGCGAGGGGCATTCCAAATGTTTCGCATCATCGCGCTCGAACGCGAATTTGGCAGCGGCGGCGGAGGCATCGCCGCCGAACTCGCACGTCGCCTGGGTTGGAAGCTTTGGGACCAGCAGCTGACCTGCGAAATCGCCAAACGCGCGCAGGTTTCGGAACACGCCGTTGCGCTCTGCGATGAGCGTGTCGACAGCCGTCTCTACCGACTGGCAAAGACCTTCTGGCGCGGCAGCTACGAGCGCAGCCTGCCGCTCGCCGACTCCAAGGCATTCGACACGGACCGCATGATGACGATGATGGAGCAAATTTCCGAGAGCATTGCCTCCGAGGGCAACGCCGTGATCGTGGGCCGCGGCTCGCCCTTTTTTCTGCGCGAGCGCGACGACACCTTCAGCGTTTTTTGCTATGCTCCCCGCGCGGAAAAAATCCGCCGCCTGCTCGCCCTCGGCAAAGGCCACGAAGAGGCCGAAGACCTGGTCGAAAACGTGGACAAAGACCGCGTCGCCTACATCAAGCACTACTTCAATGCCGAGTGGCCCACCCGCAGCCTCTATCACATGATGATCAATACCGTGATCGGGGATGAGAAGACAGTCTCTGAGATTCTTTATGCGATGGAGACTTTGGCGGCGCAACGAATCGAGGCCGCACTGCGCGCTTAGATGTCGGGATTCCACGGGAAGGCTATTCGGCCGTCTCCCTTATTGAGGCAAACCGACTTTACGCAGCAGTTCAGGGAACCTTGGGTCAGAACGTAAAGGATCGAGTAAGTAGTCAGTCTTCAACATTTTCATACCGGACTCGCGTTCCTGATAAGCCGTGCCGAGCCACCGGAAGGCAGCATCTCTGTCTCCAAGGTCCGCGTAAAGGTCTGCGAGGAGAAACGCCGAGTAGTATCCGGCTTTGCGCTGCGCCAGGCGCACTTCAATGCCTTTCTTTAAAGCGCCTTTCCATCCTGCCTCCTGGAATCCGCGCTCAAGGGCTGAAGCGAATTCGGCTTCGTTCGGGTTGCCACAAAGCTGTCCATAGACCTTCTGTTCTTCAATCACTTCGGGGTACATGCGTTTGCCCCAATAGGCATAGAACAAACAGGAGTGGGCGGCGGCGAAAGTCGGCTCATTGGCGGCCAGCTTCTTGCATATTGCAATCGCGTCGTCGTAGCGCCGCGCCAACAGGTAGGCGTATGCAACCTCGCGGTTGATGATGGGTGAAGTTGGATCCAGTTGCTGGGCGCGATTGGCCTCCGCAAGGGCCTGCTCCTCAAAGCCGCCGATTTTGGCAAGTTGTTCCGAGTACCACTGATGGGCGGTGGCGTCGTTCGGGTCGACTTCGAACGCCTCCTTGAATTCGGCCTGGCCTCCCGCAAAATCATTTTCGAACTGCATCTCGTTGACCCCGAGAACGGCATGAGGACGAGCCAGCGTGGGGTCTAACTCCAGTGCCCGGCGCGCTGCGATGTTCGACCTCGGAAAATCTTCCGCGGGGGTGCCTCCATAGTCAGGCAGGATGCCATAGGCATCCGCGAGGCCAGAGTAAGCCAGCGCATACGCGGGATCTTTCGCGACGGCTTGATTGAAATACGATATTGCACTCTCGAGATCCCGCAGAGTTCGCTTATTCCACTCGTAGCGCCCTTTCAAATAGAGTTCATAGGCCTCCGGATTTTGTGTGCCTTGCCGGGTGACCTGCTGCCTTTCGGAACTGCTCAGTTTGGAGCGCAACCGGCCCGCGATGTCACCCGCAATCTGCTGCTGCAAGCGGATGAGGTCGGTGATCTTGCCGCTGTAGTGCTGTCCCCAGATTTCCGTGTCGTGCGGCACATCTGTGAGTTCCGCGCTTATTTCGATGTTGTCGCCTTGCAGCGTAACGCGCCCACTCACCACGGCCGATACGCCGAGTTCGTTGCCTGCTTTTCGCACTTCAACGTCTTTCCCTTTGTACCGGAAAGCGGAGTCGCGCGACCTTACCTTAAGCTGGGGTACATGGGCCAGGTTGCCAATCAAGGATTCCGTGATGCCGTCGATGAGATAGTCGCTGTTGGCATCTCCGCGTACGTTGGCGAGAGGGAGCACGGCGACCGAATCGCGGTCGAGGATTCGTGCGGGTGTGTTGGGTCTCTCTACTGCGGCGCGGGTCTGGAAGAGCGCAGTTCGGCGATAGACATAGACGCCGGCGAAAACAGCTATCACCAGCCCTAGGGCAGCAACCCAGGGAAGGAACCGGATCGCCCGGTGGAGATGGCGTAACGGGCGACTCTCGCTGGAGTCGTTCACTGGCACTTCCGGGGCAGCCAACGTTTGGGAGGCGGTCTGATCGCGATCAGTTGTTTCTATCCTGGTCTGGTCTGGCTTCTGGTCGCCTGCTATCTCTTGGCCTGTCCCTTGCCGGCGCAGCCACGCTTCCAACTCGTTTGTAAGAGCGTAGACGACAGCTCTGCCCTCACCGGGAAGCCGATGGACTGGCATGCCGCGGTCAATCTCCCAGCGCCGCACGGTGCGCTCATCGCGCTCAAAAAAGGCAGCGATTTCCTTCCATGAGTCCAGGCGCGGCTTGGATATGGGCTGGGACAACAGAGATCCCCCTGTTTCTAAGAAATGGTATTAAATGCGTGTTTTAATTCCTCGCTCGGGGGGCGGGAGTCACCGACAATTTTAACTGTAGAATCGCGCTTCCTAACTCGCGAAGAAATCAGTAGTCGAGCGTTACCGAATTGGCAGTCACTTGTCCCCCATAGTTACATTGAGGGCTGAGGCCCTGATAGTAATTCGTGATTGACCATCCCGGATTTGAGATCTTCAGATAGTTGTAGTCGTAGAGCGCTACCTTGGAGAATGTGGTTGCGTCGTCGGGCGGGTAGTCGCTGCATTGGACAATCTCGTAGACTTCCAGCGCACCCGATTGCGCCCAATTGAAGGTCTGTCCTTCGCTCGGTGTCTTGTTGAGCGTTGTGCTCTTGTGGGTGGTCGTGTCGGTCGAAGTAACCTTCCAGGTCGCGCAGGATTCTACCCCCGCCTTGCACATGGACTTGATCAGGCCGTGGATCTTATCGCCGGTGCTAACCTGCACGGGCGAGCTATATTGTGTGGTCCCACTGGGACAGCAGTTCCAGCTGGCGAGGCTCCATACTTTGCCAAAAAACGCATTCCACCCTAATACTGGCTGAATGATGGTCGCGTCTGTAGTGACATCAACCAGGCCCGGAAACAGGTACACGGTCTGGCCGTCATAAGTGGTGGGCGCCGAGGGTACGCGCCAGCTCGCGGTCAACTTCCCATAGGAAGTGGTGATAGTGGTGGCTCCGTCCTCGATCCAGCTATGGGCAATGGTTAACGGGTCCGCTTTTGAGCCGCCGAGCACGACCTCGCCGCCAGCGGTGTAGTGAGGATAACTACAAACGGGAGCGACCACATCCACGGTGCCATTCGCGTGCAAGACACGCCCATCGGCCAGGACTGTCTCGCCACTGGCGAGAGCGCGCACACACGATGGGTGAAAATAGCCGAAGGGCGTGACGACGAAGTCTGCCGGTACGACTGATGGGCGGTTCGGACCTGCCGGCCTTTGGGCTCGAGCTTGCGGGATCGCTGTAACGCCGACGAATAGTACTGCCGCGATAAGGACGATCTGGAGCGTGGATAGATGCTGTTTCAGTCCTGCTCGTCTCATTGCATGCCTCCGGAGAATTGCTGATGCAAACAAAAACGAAATCATTTTACGCCAAGCTACTCGTCAGCAGACAGCAGGTCACGGACGCGGGCGCGGGTTCAGAACACTGTCGTTGGTTCCAGTTCGTAACTGGTCGGCAGGCGGCATTTAGTCCGTGGTTGGCGTCGCGCTGGCGAGCGCGAGAATCGCTCCGGCAAACAGCAGCGTGTCTGCAAAGTAGTTGATCCCCTCAATCTTGACTCCGGTGCTCGGGTCCATCAGCGAAACGATAAGGATCGGCCCATAGATGGACAAGACCATCAGCACAATCCACGTTCCGAGATAAGTTGCCGCCATGCGCGCCTTCCTGGCCAGCAGAATGCTCACCCCGCCAACCAGGAGAATTGCGCCGGTCACATAGTCAATGAGGAAGCGCCCCGGAATCCACGTCGGCGTCAACTTTTCGAGTGGCACTCCGGGAACGTTCGCTGGATGCAGAAAGTGCTGAACGCCAAAAAATATGGCGGTGATCGCGATCAACACGCGGCCCACGGTAATGAGTTTCTTGCCTTGGCCACGGCTTTGCTCGCGCAAGGCGTTTCCCGCAAGAAGCCAGCCACCGCCCGCGAATGAGCTTTCGCGGAAGACGATTATCCATGCAAACCGGTCATGGGGGCTGGCGAGAGCTCGCGGGATATGCAACATCGCCACAAAGGCAAACATCATGATCCCGAACAGCAGTCCGGACCACCGCACCTGAATTTTTGTGGCAATGCTCAAAGACGCGGCGAGCAGCGCAAAGCCCACGAAATACGCCCAAAACAACCGCCACGGCATGTATTTGGGCACCATTGGCGCGAGGTTTTCTGCGGACGCGACATGCAGGGCGCCGAATACCGCCAAGGGGATGGCGAAACACAAATTGCACAGGGCTACGATCTTGTCCAGGCCGCTGGCCCGTGCGATATCAGTCTTCGCAGCCCACAGCGCAACCACGAAAACCAGGATGCCGGCACCGCACATCGAAACCACCGTGGGCGAGGTCCGAAAAAATGTGGCTTGAGTGGGTGCGTCCATGTCGGTGCCAAGCGTTGGTCGCGCGCTCTGCCTGGGACAAGTTTCCCGGGCCGACGCGGCTTCAAATTGTACAACGAAGAGTGGGCGAGGACACTCCCGCGCGCACTGACGGGAGCATGCCTAGTTCTTTTTCTTCCCGAAAAGGCCGCCCACCTTCCCAATCGACTTGCCGGCTGTCCCCAGGTTTTTGATCTGACTACCGGCCAGCGCTTTCATATCCGGCATGAATGTCGGAC
>JBAWBE010000774.1:0-14351 GCA_049589635.1 Terriglobales bacterium | reverse complement strand
GTACTAAGACGGCCGAGACGCATCGCAGCAACATCATGCGCAAATTGGGTTTTCACTCAATCCGCGATCTGGTCGTATATGCGATTCAGAACAATATCATCCAAGTGCAAACGTCTCAGGCAGGTTCGCCTGAGACGTCGATGCATTCGTAACTCGACCTAAGGATATTTCTCGGAGGATAGTTTCCGAGCTCTTTGGCCGCGAAGCACGGCATTCACATGGGCTAGGGTAGGCAGACAAAATAGGCCCCTGCGACAGAATTGCCCCTAAGGGCAGCCCGATCCAAGCATCTTAGCCGTTCGTTCCAGTGGCGGGATAGTCTTCCGTCGAGAATTGCTTCTTGACTCGCTCCCCAACAACCTGAACCTTATCCGCGATCGCGCTTCTGGTCTCTTCGCCGCTGGCCGGCGCGAAAATCAATCCGATGCCGATGCCGATTCCAACTCCCGCAGCGAGGCTCAAAACGTTGCCTAAAACGTGGCTATCGTCACCTAGTAAGGCCTTCGATGCCCTCGAAACTCGGTCGCTGGCGGTCTCGTATTTATCCTGCGCCATGTCCCGCAAATCGTCTAGATTCTGAGCCGTGCGATTGCGAATTTTTCGCGTGGATTGATCGGACTGCTCCAGAACGTAGAGAGTCGTGCCCAACAACAGCTTAAGAAATTTATTCATGACTCTTAGCCTCCATGGTTGTGAGTAGCTGCCGTGCATCGGTCGTTTGCTTCCTATATAGCGCTTCTGCGCCCGGATATCAGGTTGAAGATGAGTGTTATTACGGCTAGAACCAGCAGGATGTGAATAAACCCACCCAGCGTGTAAGAGGTCACCAAGCCCAAGAACCACAAAACCAGCAAGATCACAAAAATTGTCCAAAGCATTGATAAACTCCTCTCAAGGAATGCGCCGAATCAGACAGGAGCATATCATCGCGAGATTCGGCTGCTAATCAGGTGGAGACTGTAATTACGGAAACAACTAGTTGTATTCGCTTCGCTGCGATCCATCTGTAGGAAATCGAGCTGATAATCGAGATCAGAACATCTGCTGGCACATCTACCAACGAAGTACAGAAATCACAATCAGTCGCGGAGGAGGTAATTCGCTGCCACTTGTCGGAACGCTTCGATCTGCGCTGCTTTGTCGGTCTCGCCCCAATCAAGTTCCTGCGCCATCAGGTCAGCCACTGCGGGAGCCATTTCCAAGGCGGCCTTGGCATTTAGAAATAACGCCCGAGTTCGGCGCGCGAGCACGTCTTCCACTGTGCGCGCCATCTCTTCCCGGACTGCGAAAATCACTTCGGCTTTCACATCAGGCAGCGCAGGATGCAACGGTTCTCCCAGCTTTGGATCGCTCACAATGAGTTTCTCGATCTCAACGGCATCCGAACCGTATACCGAAAGCGAGCCGTGTTGCTCCGCGTCCGTGGAGAAGCCGTGGATCCGCAAACGTTCAGTTGCACAGGCGCGCTCGGGCAGATGCGCGAGATGGGCCGCTTGATCAACGCAATCCTCGGCCATACGCCGATAGGTCGTCCACTTCCCGCCCATGATGCTGACCAGCCCGGAGCTTCCGATTTGGATCACATGATCCCGTGACAACTCGGCTGTACCTATGGCCTTCGAAGCTCGCACAAGAGGACGAATACCAGCGAAAACGCTCAAGACGTCTGCTCGCGTGGGAGCTTTTGCGAGGTACTCGCTGGCAGTCGACAAGATGAAATCGATCTCTTCGTTCAGGGCGACTGGTTCAAGAGGCACTGTCTGCATCGCCGTGTCGGTCGTTCCGACGAGTGTGTGGCCATGCCACGGGATCGCAAAGAGTACCCGCCCATCTCGCGTATGGGGAACCATAATCGCACTCTCGCCCGATAGGAACGCGCCGTCAAATACCAAATGTATTCCCTGGCTCGGCGCAATCATCGGTGCGGCGTCCGGATCTGCGGTCAAACGCAATCGGTCACTGAATGCGCCGGTCGCGTTGATCACAACCTTCGCGCCAGCACGAAATTCATAGCCGCTTTCCATATCGCGCGCGATTACGCCATCAATGGAACCCTGCGCGTTCCTGGTCACGCTGGGCACTTCGACATAGTTCAGCAGCATCGCACCTTGTTCATGAGCTGTCGCAACCATATGAATAAGCAGCCGCGCATCGTCAAATTGCCCATCGTAGTAAATGGCGCCGCCGCGCAATCCTTCCGTCTTGAGCGTCGGTAAGTGTTCCAGCGTTTCTTCGCGCGACAAAATTCGCGATGGGCCCAAAGCGTCCTTGCCCGCCAGCAATTGATAAAGCTTCAAACCGAGACCATAAAATGGCGCCTCCCACCAGTCGTAGTTGGGCACCACAAAGGCCAAGTTGTGCACGATGTGCGGCGCATTTTCGAGCAGGAGACCGCGCTCCTTCAGCGCCTCGAATACGAGCCCAATATTTCCCTGCCCAAGATAACGAACTCCGCCGTGTGCGAGTTTAGTGCTACGGCTCGAGCTGCCCTTGCCAAAATCACTCTGCTCAAGCAAGAGGACATCATAGCCGCGTGATGCAGCGTCGATCGCGACTCCAACTCCGGTCGCTCCGCCGCCCACCACAATCAGGTCCCACGCCTCGGAGTGGGAGCGGATGCGATCGTAGATTTCGCTGCGCTTCATGCTGGCCTTTTGGACTTGGTCTTTCTGGACGCTGCCCTCCTGAATTCTAACCTTCGTTCTACTGGCCGGAAGGACGTTTGAACGCCTTGCAGAACCTGCCCCGGCCAAACCCCGCTCTGGGTGCCGAATCTGCATGGATTAACAAGCCGTTATAAGCGAATCACTTAGCTTCTCATACGGTCACCACTGGTCACATCTAAGTAACTAGCTCGGTAACAGCGAATAGCACGACCGTGGGCTATACGCGGACTTCGGTTGTGGCATCCTATATAGCAGGACGTAGGTTTGCTGTTTCGGCAAACCGGGAACGTGGGGTTCCTTTGAAAAGTCTGGGGAACGTAATCCGGTCCGTACAGGCGTTTGGCCGTGAACTTTCGCGCAAGCCTGCTGTGGCGGAGATCGCGGAGGCCCCATCCGTTGGTGTTGCGCTCGGCGGGGGATTCGCCCGCGGCATTGCTCATATCGGAGTTCTCAAGGTTCTCGAAGAAGAAGGCATTCCTGTTAAATGCATCGCCGGAACCAGCGTAGGTGCATTGATTGGCGCGGCCTATTGCAGCGGACTTTCGATTGATGAATTGATTGAAGTCGCTCATAAAGTTCGCTTCACGAGCTTCGCTCGCTGGACTCTCTCACGCTTCGGCTTTGCCACGAACGACCGTATGGTCGCTTTTTTGACGCGCATGCTGAAGGTCAAGACCTTTGAAGAGCTGCGTATTCCTCTCGGCGTGACCGCGACTGAATTCAGCACCGGCGAGGGAGAAGTATTTAAGACCGGATCCTTGATCGGCCCGGTGCGCGCAAGTTGCGCTTATCCGGGAATGTTCCTGCCGGTTGACGTTAATGGACGATGGTTCGTCGATGGCATGCTGTCGTATCCCGTGCCAACAATTCCTGTTCGCGAGATGGGTGCGCAAAGGGTACTGGCTGTACATTTGAAAGGGCAATGGTGCAGCCAAAGCGCGCCTCGTCATCTATTCGATGTAATCGGACAATCCTTTGCTATTGCGCAGGATCGAATGAGCGATCGTTGGCGCCAGGGAGCCGATCTCGTGATTGAACCTGACGTCGCAGGATTTGAGTATGACGATTTCAAGCGCGCCGGTGAGTTATTAAAGGTCGGCGAAGTCGCTATGCGTCGCGCCCTGCCACAAGTTCGCAAGTGGTTTGAGACGCGCGTTGACGAACGCGCGACTCCGCGATTCCAGGCCGCGATTGCAGATCCCGCGCCAGTGGCAGGAGATTAGGCCTCGAGATCTACCATTAGAACCTTTCACCCTTTCAGGCCGCGACAAAAAGGTTCTCAGCGAAGGGCCACTCCGCATCGATCCACTGAGCCTCAACTCGAAAACCAGCCCGACTGGCGATCTTATACATTTCCATGGCTGAGAATTTGTGGCTGCTTTCCGTCCAGATGGTCTCGCCTTCAAGGAACTCTATCGTCACGTGGGACGCAGGAATTTTAACCCGCTGAAGCTTCGCAGACTGCAAGTGCATTTCCACGCTCCGTGCCTTGCTATTAATCTTCGCTACATGCCTGAACTGGCGCAGATCAAAATTGGCGCCAAGATCACGATTGATTCTGGCCAGTAAGTTCAAGTTAAAAGCCGCTGTGACACCCAGTTCGTCGTCATATGCGTGGAGCAACTGCGACTCGGGCTTTTCCAAATCGGTCCCCAAGAGCAGGAAATCTCCCGGCTCGAGGATTGCGCGCACCTGGGCCAGGAACTTCACTGCTGCCGGCCGATCGAAGTTGCCGATCGTACTGCCCAGAAACAGGACCAGCAAACGCTGATCGACTTTTCTGTAGGTCGCCACCTCTGCTAATCCGTCCAGATATTCGCGCTCGAACCCAACAATGCTGATCGCATCAATATCCCTTAGCTCTCTCTCGCACATGTCGAGCGCAGAACGCGATATTTCAACCGGATAATAGGACGTGGGATGCCGACGGCAAAGTGCCTCCAGCAACCAACGCGTCTTCTTCCCGCTTCCGCTTCCGAGTTCTGCCACCGCAACCGGCCCAGCAAGAAGATCTACTACTTCATCTGCACACCGGCGCAACAAACGTTCATCAGCCCGTGTAAGACCGTATTCCGGTAAGTAACTTATGACTTCAAAGAGAGCTGAACCAACGTCATCGTACAGATATTTTGAGGGGAGTTCCTTTTGTCCGCGACGGCTAAGACCAGCGCGGACATCATCGGCAAAATCGTAAGTAGCATTCGGAGTTATCGCGGGGACGATCATTCTCAACTCTCTCGATTCGGTTTTAATATCTAGCGACTCACGCAGCGAAAACCGGCATACACATATTGGTAATGGCGTTGGAACCAATTACGAAACGAGCGTCGCAACATGCATTGGGCCGTGCGTGCGGAGCCGCCCTTCATTACGAAATGCTTGCCATCGAAAAAATCGGCCGAATATCCTCGATAGAAAGGAAACGGCTCAAAACCCGTGAATGGAGCGAATTGACTCGATGTCCACTCCCACCCATTCCCCAACATGTCCCACACCCCAAACGCACTTTGACCGTCAGGGAATGCATTCACCGGCGTTGGGCTCCACGAATTGAAGTCGAAATTACCAAGTCGTAATGCGGGCGGATCATTTCCCCACGGATAGGTACGTTCCGTTCCATCCACCGATCCGTATGCGGCACGATGCCATTCTTCCTCCGTGGGAAGGGATTTGCCTGCCCAGTTGGCATAGGCCGTGGCTTCTGCGTAACTCACATATACGGGCCAATCCAGTGGCAATCGAATGTCTTCAAACATTCCCCGAAAGAACCACTGGTTATCCAATTTCTTCCAGAACACAGGGTGGGCAATTCGCCGATCAATTTTCCACTGCCAATCTTCGTCGCTCCACAGTGAGCGCACTTCATATCCACCCGCGTTGATGAAGTCGAGGTATTGTCCATTGGTTACTTTGAATTGATCGATCTCAAATGCCGGCACATTTACTTCGTGTGCTTCGTACTCGTTGTCCCAGCCGAAGCTGCCGCTGGAATGGGGAAGGCCGAGCGTCGCAACCCCCGAAGGAATCTTCGCCATTTGCGGCGTCACAGGACGAGTAACTGGAGGCGCATCGCTTCCTTGTCGAATCTTTCGATCGAGCGGCATCTGGTGCAATAGATAAGCCAGGGTCTCCGCATGCATCAATCGGTGTTCGATGGCGACGTTGAGCAGGGTCTCGCGCGAAAAGCCTTCGCGTCCGGCAAGGGAGGCGTCCCAGGAGTCGCTCTCCAATTTTTCATCCAAGGCGCGCCGAATTTTGCTCACATAATCTTCAACCTTTTCAAGGGAGGGCCAATCTGATGGCTGGTCGACAGGCAGTCCGCCATCGACAGGGTCAATGCCAAAAGCAAACAGCCGATCGAAGTCGGGGTGAAAACTCTTTAGTCCGGGCAGCCTTCCATGGAGAAGATTCCAATCGAACGCTTCAAGATGACCCACATAAAAAATGAGCCGGTGCCGCTCAGGAATTGGCCGATCAAAAAGCGCATCCGCGCGCACGACGTTGAAGAGAGCGTCACTTCGTCGACGAGCCGCATGCACGCGCTCGATCAGGCCGTCACGTACGATTGCGTCGCTTTGCATTGTTGGCATTCGAAGTCAAAGCCCCTAGAAAGTCGCCCTTATAGTACTAGACTCCCGAGCAATGCTACGGACAGTTCAGCCTTTGCGAAGCCCCCAGGCCATCTGATCCTTTGTGGCTTAGATGTTGAGGCTTCCGAAGAGGTCGCAGCGAAACCAGCCGTTCGGTCATTCTTTTTCCTCGATGTCTCACAACGTTCACAGAACATAGCCGGGCGAACACAGGGGCGCAAGGTCCTGCGGGATCGCCGCTTCCACTCTTGGACAAAAAAACGAAAGCCCAGCCGCAGCTGGGCTTTTCGCAAATCATACAAAATTCAGTGTGACATGTCGCCGCCACTCGAACAGGTCTTCGAGACATGCTTGAAGGATTTGACTTGTAACGTCTGTTTGGATGCGCCGGTATCCGTCCCGCCGCCCGATGGCGACATCGCCGACGCAGAAGTGCTGCCGGTGACCTTGATCTCATGGCCAATGTGATCGCTCAGTTTCGCGGTATCACCCGCGAGTTGATAGGTCGTTCCGTTCTTGTCCGTCAACGTGTAATTTCCGTCCGCACCGCTTAAGCAGCCTTCTACGGTCATGTTCCCGCCCGAGCTAGTAGGCGACATATCACCTTGGGCCGCTGGTTGGTCACTCGGGGTAGTTTGATTCTGATCGCTCTGTGCCATCGCCCACGTTGTCCCGAGCAGCAGCACAGCAAGGAAGAGTACGTTTCGCATGTGATCCTCCAAATTTGGTCTGGGTTATGGGCGTCCTCACAACTGATCGTTGGGGCGCACCGGTTGAATGCTTTCATCGGTGAACTTCAGAGAAAACCGCGCTACAAATACTTACCTCCGGTTTTATCAGTCGACGATTAGCGGCACACAACGCTGAGTCCCACGGCCACGCTCAAATCAGGATGTGAGCTTCAGAGCATGCTTTCCCATGCTCCAGAGGGACGCAATTTCCCATAAAGTCTTTCAAGGTTGATCCTCATTTCGAACAGGCAGGATGCCCGCAATCGCACGCAATCTCTACTTCCTCTGCTCCCGCATCTTTACAGAATTGACTGCAATACTTTTCCCCCTGCGGGATCACACATACGCACGCAGGGTGAGCGCACTTATTTGAGGTTTTATCCGGCATGGTGATTCTCCATTTGAGTGTTCGGTTAAGCCACGGATCCACCCGCGACTGCAACGACCAGCACCATCAACAGTGCCACCAATATGAGGATGCCGCTACTAAGGAGTACGACCTCGCTTAGTAGATCCGCTTTCATTAATTCGTCCCGTTGCATTGGCATCCCCTCCCCATCGCAAAACGCAGCTATTACTATGCAGCCTCACTCGCGGGCTCCCAACCCATGGCATTTGGAGACAACGCCTCCGATCGCACGCTCTCCGCAGCCCGGCTTTTCGCTGCCCTGGCGGCATAAGCATCTTCGAGTCCGAGTAACTCCCGCATTCTCGTTTTCGCTTTGTGAAGCTGCGACTTGGAGTTCCCCACCGAACAATGCAACAGGCGCGCAATCTCGTGATGCTCGTATCCCCTCACCTCATGCAACACAAAAATGGTCCGATAGCCTGCCGGCAATTCCTTCATCGCACGAGTCAACGCGATTCGGTCGACGGAACCCGAGAGGCGATCATCGAGTTTTCCCTGTTCGCGTTTCACTGAACCATCTGGTTCTTCGAGTGGCTGATCGAGCGACATTACGCGTAGGCCTTTTTTCCGCATGTGCATGAGAACAGTATTCACCGCCACTCGATATAGCCAGGTTGACAGCGCGGAATCCCCGCGAAAAGTACCCAGCTTGCGGAAGGCCTGGAGGAATGCATCCTGCGTCAGATCTTCGGCTTCGGCGGTGTTGCTGGTCATGCGCAAACACAGTGAATAAATCTTGGTCTTGTGTGCGTTGAACAAGGACGCGAATGCGTCGGGATCACCTTCCTTTGCCCTTTGCACGAGGTCCAGGTCTGCTTTATGACGATCCGTGGAGTTAATTTCGGTTCTCACTTGATCTCCTTTTCAATACGCCCCAATGGTTCGATTCCTTACGCCCACGCATTGCCGACAATAGGTTGTCTAACTCCAATCGTCTATCGAGTGATCCCCTTAGCAGAGGTAGTTCGGTGCTGTAACTAACCGAGGTCGATCCCGCACTGCTCCTCGATGCCTGACGTAGATTGCCAACTAACGGAATAATTTGGGCTTACGACGAATAATTTGTGCTTTCACACCCCGCCTATTTCATACGCCGGAGAAATTCACAG
Organism: Terriglobales bacterium; assembly: GCA_049589635.1. Lineage (GTDB taxonomy): Bacteria > Acidobacteriota > Terriglobia > Terriglobales > Acidobacteriaceae > Acidiflorens. The sequence continues at coordinate 5,846 of JBAWBE010000774.1, read as the reverse complement.
CCTAGGGACACTCTTCCGGTGAACTACAGGGTTGGCAGGATTGTTGAACTTTTGGAGGCGTCTTATCCTCGCTCCAGTATCGAACGTGGTTTCCTCAGATACCCACCCTCCAGGCAGGTGCTGATCGGCGAATGCCGAGCGGCACTTGCCTCTCGCCTTTTAGGACGGTTGCAAAACCGGGAAACGCAGGGAGCAGGAAACGCAGGGAGTTGGATCTCTGCGATGCTGAGGCGTCGACTGCTCAGCAACTCATCTGGACCCAATTAACAACGCACTAGAACGATGGGCGCACAACGTGCACTATGTTGTTTCGCACTGCGTAGAGGACGAGATCGCTCACCGAATGAAGGTTGAGCTTGCGCATGATGTTCGCGCGATGCGTTTCGGCAGTCTTGATGCTTAGGCCAAGCGCATCGGCGACCTCTCTGGAGCTTTTGCCTTCGGCCAGGAGCTGCACGATCTCGCGCTCGCGTGGAGTCAGCTTCGCGCGCGGCGACACTTCTGCCTGCCCTTGCGCCGTCTTGCGGTGCAGATAACCGTCAAGGACCATTGACGCAGCTTTGGGCGTGAAGTACGTCTTGTTATTCTTCAGCGCTTCCACCGCAGCCACCAGATCGCGCGCCGCATCGGATTTCAGAAGGAAGCCTCGGGCTCCAGCATTCAGCACTTCCTGCACGAGAGTATCGGAGTCGTGCAGGGTGAGAATGAGAATGCGAATCTCCGGCTTGGCCTTTACGATCTGCCGCGTCGCTTCGAGGCCATTCAAGTTCGGCATTCCGACGTCGAGAATGATGACGTCTGGATTGAGCTTCACAGCTTTCTCGACAGCCTCGCGTCCATTGCTCGCTTCACCGCATACTTCCCAATCGGGCTTGGCGCGCAGAAGCACGGTCAGGCCTCGACGAACGACCTCATGATCATCAACCAGCAAGATTCGCAGCGGCATTGGGGATTTTTTGCCCCCCGGGAAAATCCGGAATCGTGCGCGACACACCTTTTCCGCTGCGCCGCGCACTTTTAGGAAGATAGGTTGTCGCTTATGGCAAGAGAATACAGGCAATGCTGTAGTGAACTCTCGCAGTCACGGTACGCGATTCGGCTTTTGTCGCGAGATTCTACCTTCGGATTTCCGGTGGTCTTCCATCCTGAGGTTCCGCAGGCTGTTGTATTCGCTTGCGTTCGTCGAGGACTTTGATCAGCTCGGAGAGGATTGCCTTAAGCTTATCCGGATCCTGCTCCTTACTAGCGGCCTCGCAGAGCTCTCGCCAGTCGCGCTTCTCCAAAGACATTCGTCGCTCCTCGCGCCAGACGAACGGCGCAGAAATTCACTCTGCTCGAAATCACGCGAGTACAGGAGCAAGCTGATTACCAATGTACTTTCCTCGGGTAGAACACCCATCGCAAGAATCAGTTAGCTCTTTCACTCGCTCGGGTTTGATGCGGGACGCATAGAGCAAATCTGTCCAACATGCGAGCCTCAGCGAGGAAAGAATGAAACATTAGAGATTGCTCTTCAGTGTCTAAGGGTCGCGGCTACATGATTTCCCCTATGTACTGACGCTGGCAGCAACGATACAAGGTTGAGGATGGCCAATTTCCGCATTCTGATTGCCGACGACCACGAGATTGTGCGCCAGGGAATTCGCGCGATCATTGAATCGCATCCTGGCTGGGAAGTTTGCGCTGAAGCTGTGGACGGACAAGAGACGCTGCAAAGAGTCGAGGAATGTAATCCGGATTTAATTGCGCTCGACATTGGAATGCCGAATCTTAATGGGCTCGATGCGGGCCGGCAGATTCTACGGGAAAATCCGAAAGCGAAAATTTTATTCTTGACTGTCTACGACACCGATCAGGCCGCGAAAACCGCAATGCAGATGGGGGCCAAGGGACTGATCCTCAAATCGGACGCCGGCAAAGAATTAATTGGCGCAATCGAGACGATTCAGCGGAACGCAGTCTATTTCAGTCCAAAGTTGAATCATGCCGGCCTCGGTTCCGATCTCCGCGGAAATCGTCGCTCGCTGGAAAAAGATACGCTCACGCGCCGCGAGAGCGAAGTCATCAAGCTGCTGGCGGAAGGCAAGAGCACAAAAGATGTCGCAGCGCTGCTTGGCCTGAGCGTGAAGACGGCGGAAACGCATCGCAGCAACATCATGGGCAAACTCGGATTGCACTCGGTCAGCGAACTTGTTCTCTACGCCGTGCGCAACAATATTGTGCAAGCGACAGGTTCGGACGGTCGGAGTTCGGGCGATCATTCTTCGGGGGACCATTCCGCAGGCGAGCGTTCCTTAGGAGATCATGCTGCGGATGGAAATCGTTCGCAGGATGGTTCTCGCAGCACGGAATCTGATCCGGTCGTCGCCTCGCCCACAGAGGGAAATGTGGCTTAATTCAAATTGGAATGATCACCACATCGTAAGAGGGGCGCCTCCCCGCGCAACCCATCTATTAGAATCGACCTTAGCCGTCCCTCCGCTACTTTTTCGTTTTTTGTCTTCCTAGCTTGGGCCCACCGCTGAAGCGATGGGCTATTTTCGACCGCCCCTCCGGGGCCGGTTATGGCACAAGTCAAAGACTGCAGGTTCCTCGCTACGCTCGGAATGACAATACTTAAAAATTTCATTTTCGATTGCTTACTTCCGGTTGATCAGGCTCGCCACGTACGCCGCCCCAAATCCGTTATCTATATTCACCACGCTTACGTTGCTGGCGCAGGAGTTCAGCATTCCGAGCAGTGCGGCCAGACCTTTGAAGGCGGAGCCGTAGCCGATGCTGGTGGGGACGGCGATTACGGGGACTCCGACCAGGCCTCCGACTACGCTCGGGAGAGCGCCTTCCATGCCGGCGCAAACGATGATGACTCGGGCTTCGGCGAGGACACTGCGGTGGGCTAGGAGGCGGTGGATGCCGGCGACTCCTACGTCGTAGAGATGCTGGACGCGGTTGCCCATTAGTTCGGCGGTGATCACGGCTTCTTCGGCTACCGGGATGTCGCTGGTGCCGGCGGAGACTACGACGATTACTCCTTTGCCGCAACTTTTTTGGGAAGTCGAGACTTTCGAGGTCGAATTTTTCGACGCCAAGGTTTTCGAGGTTGAGCTTTTGGAGGCCGCGCCGTCGCGGCGGAGGGTGATGGCTCGGGCGGCGGGGTGGTACATGACTTTTGGGACTTCGGCGGCTACGGCCTGGAATTGTTCTTCGGTGGCACGCGTGGCCAAGACGTTGCCGTCCTTATTATGGGCCGCTAGGCGGGCGAAAATTTTGGCTACCTGGGTGGGCGTTTTGCCCTCGCTGAAAATTACCTCGGGCATGCCCTGGCGAAGGGCGCGGTGATGGTCGATTTTGGCGAAGCCCAAATCTTCAAAGGGGAGATGGCGGAGGCGGGCTACGGCTTCGTCGGGAGAGAGCTTTTTGGACCGAACCTCGGTGAAAAGTTTGTGCAGGGCATCCGCATTCATGGTCATGGACATTGTATCGAGGTTAGAGGGCGGCGGTGGGAAGCGAAGGCAGAAGGCAAATTGAAGAAGTAAAAGCGGGATGGCAAATCCTGAACCGGCCCTTCGATGTTCCGGGGCTTCGGCTTAGGCCTTTACTTCTGCAATCTGACTTCTGACTTCTGCAATTGGGTCGGCAACCGGACTTGACCTCAGGAAAGGCCTGCGCTATCAATCATTTACGCAGATTACTCCGGAGGTTCTACGTCCTTCGGATAGATTGCTGAGGGCTGGGCAACCGACCTATAATCTAGGCACTCTGGTTCTGGATCCTCCGTCAGGTTCGCGGGTAGGTGGCCCGAAGGCGCTTGTGTGTCTTTTGACCGGAGACTAAAAGCTTTGGCAGGCTGAATTCCGCTTGCGCTTGGTCGATCTATCCGTATGCATAGAAACCTGAAACACGTCTTGATGGCCGGTTTGACGGCGACCACTTTCCTTACAACATTTTTAGCTTCGCCCGCAGTGCGCGCGCAGGCGACCAGGATTACTGCGTCTACCGATGAGAGTGGACGGAAGGTTTATGTGAATGACGGGTTCGGGTCGGAATCTGGTCGTACGGGCTCGGCACAATCGTCCGGGGCGGTCGGGCAGACTACGGGCCGATCGGGAACCGGATCGGCGGGTGCTGAGTCAGCGGGACGGGGATCGGGGCTGATGTATTGGAGCACGACCGAGCACCGGTACAAGCCGGTTCCTACCAGCGGTGCGGTGATGCGGGCGGCGCGATCGGCGGCCTCGGAAGTGAATAGTTATCTGGGAGATAAGTCGCGGCAGGGTTCGCCGGTTAGCCATCAGGCGCTGAATGTTGGGTTCACGCAGCACGATATCGATGCCGCAATTGACGAGGCGGCGGAGCGGCATAATGTCGATCCGAATCTGGTGCGGTCGGTGGTGAAGGTGGAGTCGAATTTCAATCCCAATGCGGTGTCGCGCAAAGGGGCGATGGGGCTGATGCAGCTGATGCCGGCTACGGCGCGGTCGCTGAATGTTTCCAATCCTTTTGACCCGCAACAAAACGTGGATGCCGGTGTTCGACATTTGAAGCAGCTCCTGGAGAGCTATGGGGGTGATGTGCGCCTCAGCCTGGCGGCTTATAACGCCGGGGCGGGGGCGGTGGCGCGGAGTGCGGGGGTTCCGAGGTACGCGGAGACGCGGAATTATGTTCGGCGGATTACAGAGTTGTATGCCGGCGGGAATGGCGGCACGCGGGTGAGCTTTGGTCCCGCGCGCGAGCCGGTGCGCATGGAGCGGGATGCGCGCGGGGTGCTTTACATCAGCAACACGGAATGAAGCCGGTCAGAGGTTCGAGGTGAGAGGGTTCGAGGTCAGATTGCAGAGGTAAAGCCGCCCGAACTTAAATTGTCGGATTCGGCAAGGATTTAAGTAAGTGGATTAGATAGTGGATTTGTAAGTGAACACCCAGGCTTCTACGACCCTAACTCGTGGCCAATTGGGACTGTTGCATCGCTCGCTGCGGTGGGGCGCTGGCTTGTGCTTGCTTGCGTGTCTCTCTCCGCTGGCGGCGGCTCGCGTGCACCACAACGATGCATGGGCGCGGGCGCAATTTGCCAAGGCGGAGCGGACTCGCGAGGCGCTGAACGGGCGTCCGGCGGGGGAGCGGACGCGGCACGAGTATCAGCGAGCGATCGATGCTTACAGGCGCGTTTATTTTGGGAGTCCGGCGTCGTCGAAGGCCGACCCCAGCGTGATGGCTACCGCCGAGTTGTTAGTCGAAATGGGACGGCGGTTTGACGACAACAAGATTCTGCGCGGGGCGGTGGAGGAGTATCGCTTTCTACGCAAGGAATATCCGGGGAGCAAGTACCGGTTCGAGGCGCTCTTCACGATCGGCGAGATATATAAGGATGATCTGAAGGATCCGGATCAGGCGCGGAGTACGTTTCAGGATTTTCTGCATCGCTATCCGCGCAACCGGCTGTCCGATGATGCGCGGGCGGCGGTGAAGGAGATGGACGCCGCGGCTGCGGGGGCGCAACGGACAGCGCACAAGGGGCTGCGGAAGGGTGCCACGGAAAGGACGAACGCGCGCGGCGCGACTGACGTTCCACTGAATAGTAGTTCGAAAGCGGCGGCAAGAGCGGGATCGGGGAATGAGGCGGCGGATGCCACTGTGCCGACTTCGTCTTCGGACGAGGCGGCAGACGGTGAATCGAACTCGGACTCGAATTCGGCTGCAACGTCTGCTGATTTGCGGCGCGGCGAGTTGCCGCGGGTTACGGGAGTGCGGCATTGGTCGACTCCCGATTACACGCGCGTCGCGATTGATATTGAGCGGGATGTGAAAGTCGATTCGCAGCGGATTGCGAATCCGGATCGGATTTTCTT
>JBAWBE010000773.1:0-5280 GCA_049589635.1 Terriglobales bacterium | reverse complement strand
GGCATGCACGAACGCCGGACCGTGACCGGCGCGGCAGTATTCGGCGGCGCGCTGGAAAGCGGCGTAGGAGATGACGGGATCCGTGCCGTCAATTTCTTCGAAATGGAAGTTCGGGAATCCGGAGACGAGCCGCGAAATGTTGCCCCCGGCAGTTTGCACTTCGACGGGGACCGAGATCGCATATCCATTGTCCTGCACGCAGAAGATGACGGGCAAACGCAGATTGGACGCGGTATTCAGCGCCTCCCAGAATTCACCCTCACTGGTGGTGCCATCGCCGAGCGAAACGTAGCTGATTTCATCCCCGTGGAACTCGACATCTTTGAACTGGCGATAGTCGCCTTCGGCTTTGGCAGCGGCGCCGGGATGCTGCGAGAAATAGCGTCCAGCTTCAGCGCAGCCCACGGCTTGAAGAATCTGGCTACCGGTCGGCGAAGACTGAGTGACGACGTTGAGCGCCTGAAACGCCCAGTGCGAAGGCATCTGGCGGCCGCCAGAACTGGGATCGTCCGCCGCACCGACTGCGCCGAGCAGCATCTCGTAGGGAGTCGCTCCCAGGCCGAGGCAAAGGGCGCGATCGCGATAGTAAGGAAAAAACCAGTCGTAGCGAGATTTGAGCGCGAAGGCGGCGGCGACTCCGATGGCCTCGTGGCCTGCGCCTGAGATCTGGAAGAAAATTTTCTGCTGGCGTTTGAGCAGGATCTCGCGGTCGTCAAGGCGGCGCGAGGTGAACATGACGCGATAGGCGTCAACCAGCTGCTGACGCGAAAGACCCTGGTAGTCCACGGACTCTTTCTGCGGCTTTCGCAGATCGGATTCGTTAATCTTGGGGTCGACTTTGCTCGTAGCCATTTGTTCTGGAGATCCCAGTTTGTGCCGTGCCGCGTTACATTGTAAACGAGACGGGAGGGAGTTGAAGTCAAAAGTGAGAAGTCAAATTGAAGAAGTAAGCCCTTCGGTGCTTGGCCTACCGGGAACGGCTTTACTTCTGCATTCTGACTCTTTGCTTTTGACTTGTCTTACTTTTGATTTGTCGGCCGTTCGTATCGTTTATCCTGTTATTTCCATGATTCGCTTTCTGCGTCGCTTCGATCCGCGGTCGATTCGCCTGCTTATATTTGATCTCGACGGCACGCTGATCGATTCGCGGCTCGATCTAATTCATTCGGTAAATGCAATGTTGCGGCATTTTGGGCGGCCTGAGCTCGATGGCGATGTCATCGCAAGCTACGTGGGAGACGGTGCGCCGGCTCTCGTGCAAAGGGCGCTGGTCGCGGATGGTGACGGAGGGGACGAAGCGTTCTGTCGAAGCGCGCTGGAATATTTTCTGGGCTACTACCGTCTGCACAAGCTCGATCACACGACCGTCTATGAGGGGATTCCGGAGACCTTGGCCGCCCTGGCCAACGGCTCATGTAGGGCGGACACTCTTGTCCGCCCCCGCCTGCAGCGACAGATGGCTGTGTTATCCAACAAGCCGGTGAATCCTTCACGAGCGATTGTGGAAGCCTTGGGGATGGGAGATTTCTTCGTGCGAATTTACGGCGGAAACAGTTTTGCAACCAAGAAGCCCGACCCGCTGGGTGCGCGGACGCTTTTGGAAGAAACCGGCGTGACGGCGGCGGAAGCGTTGATGATAGGCGATTCGTCCGTTGACGTGCTGACGGGGCGGAATGCGGGTCTTTGGACTTGCGGCGTGACGTATGGATTTGCCCCGCGGTCACTCGAGGAAGTTGCGCCGGATGTGTCTGTAGATCGGCCTCTGGAGTTGGGAGAGTTACTGGGTTAATTCATTTCTGTCCGTTCATCAGCGCGAACCCACCCCTTTACTCCCAATCATCTCTCAATCCTGCTACCTTCAATTGACTCTGCTAGTGGCGGGAGACGCGGCAGGCCGTGTCTCTACGAGACGGTGGAATGACAAACAACGGCAAACAGCTCGTATGACGACCAATGCTTCCTGGGGCTTTACCCCCGCCGAACTTCGCAAGGTGCGCGCGCTCAAGACGCCGCATGGTATTCAGCGGGCTCTCGATGCTATGCCTTATCACCTAGCGGATTCCGCCTGGTCTCCGCGTCGCGTTCTGGAGGAGAACACTTCGCATTGCTACGAAGGCGCGCTGTTTGCGGCCGCGGCTCTCCGGGTGAATGGGTATCCACCGCTAATCATCGATTTTGAGGCCGAGCACGATACGGATCATGTCCTAGCCATATACAAGGTCGATGGGTGCTGGGGAGCTGTCGCGAAGTCGAATTACACCGGGTGCCGCTATCGCGAGCCTGTGTACCGTTCTCTGCGCGAACTGGCGCTGAGTTATTTCGATGTTTACTTCAATCTCCGCGGAGATCGGACGCTGCGCACATTCTCGCGCCCGGTTCACATGAAGCGCTTCGATCATCTCGATTGGATGACGACTGACAAGCCCGTTTGGTTCGTGGCGGAGTACTTGCTGAACATCGCTCATACTCCGCTGATCTCACTGGCCCAGGCCAGACGGCTGCACCGCCTCGATGGCCGATCGTATCGGGCCGGATTGCTGGAGCGGGCAGTAAAGTAATTCTAAGTTCTGGATTCTCAATTCTCACTGGGAACCATCGAGTCCTCGAAATGCGTATTATCAGCATGCGCTTTTGCTACTTTCTTCTCGTCCTGATTTTCTGCGTCTCGTTCGTCTCGTCCCAGCAACCTCGCGCATCTGATCCTTCCCAGACGCCTGCTATCTCCCAGTCTCCGATCAAACTCCAGCCTGATCCTTCAGGCCTGGTTCCACAGGCGCAATTTCGCGAGTTGCTGCGCTACGCGCAGGACCGCGAAGTCGAAAACGAGAAGCGGCTGCGCGACTACACCTATGTTGAGCGTGAGGAGGAGCACAAACTGGATGGCTCCGGAAACGTCAAGAAAACCGAGACGCGGACGCGCGAGGTGCTGCAAGTCTATGGCGAAGAAGTGGAGCGGTTGACTGCCAAAGACGATAAGCCTCTTTCCGATGCGGAAGCAAAGAAAGAAGAGGAAAAAATTCAAAAGGTCATCGACAAATACAAAAACGAGTCCGAAAGCTCCCGTCGCAAGCGCTTGGAGAAGGAAGAGAAAGAACGGCAGGAAGAACGCAAGTTTGTGCTGGAGATCGCAGACGCTTTTACTTTCCGGTTAGTTGGCTCGGAGATTCTGGATGGGCGCGACACGTGGGTAATCGAGGGCGACCCCCGCGCGGGATACGAGCCCAAGGAACGCAGTACGAAGATCCTGAGCAAATTCAAAGGCCGCGTCTGGATCGACAAGACGGAAGGGCAGTGGGTGAGGCTCGATATCACGGCCATCGATTCGATTTCGGTCGGATGGTTTCTGGCCCGAATTCGTAAGGGCATGCATATTGAAGCCGAGCAGACCAAGATCAACGACGAAGTCTGGTTGCCGAAACATGTTGCCGTACGGGTAGATGCGCGCCTGGCTCTGCTGAAGTCCTACAACGAAGATGTCGATGAGACATTCCGCGACTATAAGAAATTCAGAACAGAATCGAAGATCACCGCGGTCGGCGAGACGCAGTAATGGCGCCGCGAATATGCAAGCTTTAATTGTCTTGTGCTGCCTACGCCGACCGTTTCCCGGCCCCCGGAGATGCGATTTAGGCCCCTGCCTTTTCAGGGACTTGCCCATGCGTGCAAGCACCTCCGTACCGTCTCTAGTACCTTAGTTACGCAGAGCACGGTACCGAGAGCACCATTCGCGTAAACACTACAGCCTGGAGTAGTCAGACTGTCACCGACCACTACATATAGCAACACTCCGCAACTCCACTTTTACCGAATTCCAGAAAAACCCCATAAAACCCTATAAAACGCGGAGATTTGCGTTGAGAGGCCCGTCGTTCCCTTTGAGATATGCTCAGGACACCAAGACTCACTCGAACACGTTTCTGTCGGGGGATTTAAATCCGTGCTTCCTCGATGCGAATACGAAGAAGTCGAGAATAAAAGTTGCGGGAGCTGAATTCTGTGGAGGACGGAAACACTATGGCAGAGTCGCGAGAGGTAATGAATATTCGCCAGGCTTCGCAGTATCTCGGAGTAAGTCCGGATACGTTGTACAAGTACGTGAACGAACAAAAAATTCCAGCATTCAAGTTAGGCAATCGCTGGCGCTTCAAGAAATCGAAGCTGGATCAATGGATGGAAGAGCAGTCGGCGGAAACCGAATCGTCGCCCAAGAAAAAAATCAAGGCGGCGATGAAAGCCGCCGGTCAGCAGTAGGACCAGAGCAGTAGGACCAGTAAGAGCAGCAGCGGGAAACTTGCCGGTTTGGCCGGCGCTGGAAAAGGCGGACACATGTTTGGAGCGAAAACGATCGTTGGCCTGGATGTGGGTTCTTCGAGCATCAAGGCGGTAGAGCTCAGAAAGACGCGCACCGGCATCGAAGTGGCGCACCTTGGGCTGGAACCGATTGCGCCCGATCTGGTGGTCGATTCCATGATCGTGGATTCGGGTCAGGTTTCCAGTTCCATCGCCAAGCTGTTCACCGAAACTCAGATCAAGTCGAAGGCCGTGGCAACGGCAGTCAGCGGACACTCGGTCATCGTCAAGAAAATTTCGCTGCCCTCGATGAGCGACCAGGAACTGGCCGAGACGATCGAGAAGGAAGCTGCCCAGCATATTCCGTTCGATTTGGCCGATGTAAACCTCGACTACCAGATTTTGAGCGACGACGCGACCAGCCCCCAGATGGATGTGCTGCTGGTGGCAGTGAAGAAAGACAAGATTCTGAACTACACCAACGTACTCTCGATGGCGGGCAAGACTCCCGCTATCGTGGATATCGATGCCCTCGCTCTCCAGAACTGTTACGAGTACAACTATGAGCCCGCGCCCACGCAGGTGGTCGCGCTGCTCAACCTGGGCGCGAGCGTGATGAACATCAACATCGTCAAGGGCACGACGCCTCTGTTTCCGCGCGACGTTTCGGTGGGCGGACATCAGTACACCGATTCTCTGCAAAAGGAATTGGATCTCAGCTTCGATGACGCCGAGCAGTTGAAGCTCGGGCGCAAGGCAGGAACGACGCATGACGATGCCAAGACGCCGATCCTGCAACAGGTGACGGAAATCATCGTCCTCGAAATTCAAAAGACTTTCGACTTTTTCCGCGCCAGCGCGGCGGGCGAGCACATCGAGAAAATTTATCTCGCGGGCGGGTCGGCCAAAGTGCCGGGCCTGGTGGAAGCACTCCGGCAGGAGTTCTCGATGCCGGTTGAATTATTCAACCCGTTCCAGAAGGTTCTGGCT
>JBAWBE010000772.1:0-5120 GCA_049589635.1 Terriglobales bacterium | reverse complement strand
TCTCCGAGCTTTCGCAATCGATTGCGGTCGTGATGGTGACCGCGCAAAGAACGACCGAAAATGCCTTCCACGCCGGCCGCCTCGGCGTGCAGGATTATATCGAGAAGCCTATTGATTTTCGCCGGCTGCGCTCGATTCTGACCAACATCAGCGAGATCCTCAATGCGCGTGTGGAAAACGAAGCTCTGCGCCGTCGTCTGCGCGATAAGGGTGCTCTTGGTCCGCTCGTGGGCTCGTCCGCGCCCATGCAGGAAATATTCCACCTGGTCGAGCAGGTTGCCCCGAGCACGGCTTCCGTTTTGATCACGGGCGCCAGCGGGACTGGTAAGGAGCTGGTGGCGCGCACCATTCACGATCTCAGTCCGCGCCGCAATAAGCCGTTTGTTCCAATCAATTGCGCGGCCATCCCTGAGACTTTGATTGAGAGCGAGATTTTCGGGCACGAGAAAGGCGCATTCACCGGCGCGCTCGAACGTCGTACGGGATGTTTCGAACTGGCCGAAGGGGGAACCCTGCTGCTCGATGAAATCGGCGAGATGCCGATTGGCACTCAGGCCAAGCTTCTGCGTGTTCTGGAAGACCACAAACTGCGCCGGCTCGGCAGTAAAGTTGAAACCTCGGTCGACGTTCGAGTGCTGGCTGCCACTAATAAGATCCCGGATGAAGCGGTGGCTGCCGGCGAACTGCGCCAGGATCTTTACTACCGGCTCAACGTCTTTAATATCCACATGCCGGCATTGCGCGAGCATAAAGAAGATATCCGTGACCTCGTGAAGAGTCTGCTCGCCGACATGAATCAAAAGCACGATCGCAAGGTCTCGGATGTAAGCGAAGCCGTGCTCAATCTCTTCCAGAGTTATTCCTGGCCGGGCAACGTGCGCGAATTGCGCAACACGCTCGAGCGGGCCGTAATTGTCTGCGAAGGTGGACTCGTCGAAACCAAGCACCTGCCTCCGGGATTTGGTCACAGCGTACGCGTAGTGGTAAACGATCCCGATGCCGTGCACCTGGGAGTCGGAACTACAGTCGAGGAAGCCGAGAAATTGCTGATCCTGAAAACCCTTCAATCGACCAATAACAACAAAACGCGCGCTGCGGAAATCCTGGGCATCAGCCTGAAGACGCTTCACAACAAGCTGAAAGAGTATGGGCGCCCGCAGGATGCAGTGCTGGCAAGCGAAGAAGAGTAAGGGGCTCTCAGCTGTCAGTTGGTGTGCCACACGGTTGATTTCGATTTGACGGAGGGGTCTTGCTTTTACTGAGAGCTAAGAACTGACAGCTGAAAGCTGTTTTCATGACCCGCAAATTCATCATCGTGTTCGCCATCACGGCGCTCTTCACCGCGCTGGTGGCCGCGTTTTCCTGGCTCTTCCTATCGCAGCTTTTACGCCAGCGCCTTCTGTGGGCCGATGAAACCGCTTCCCAGTTAACCAATCAGCTTGAGTACGCGGCGGCCAAGGCTGTTCCGGACCTCACCAGTACGCGCATCGATACCGCAAATCCCAAGGCAATGCGCGCAGCCATCGCGAATTATCTGCAAACCGATACCGACCTCAATGAGATGCTGGAGTCGGTGGTCGGCAATTCCAGCATCATCTATGACGCGGCCATTGTCGATCCGAACGGGGTCGCGATCCTTGACACCAACGCCATTATGAATGGCAAACCAGTACCCGAGCGCCCGACTCTGAACCTGCTACGGGACGCAGGATTCCGCCATCAGTTGCGCCTTATTTACGCGCCCGGCGACGTTTATGACGCCAGCATCGGGCTCCAAGTGGGCGGGCAGCGATTCGGCAGTATTCATGTCGGCGTCTCCACCGTTTTCTTGCGTCACGAACTGACGCCTCGACTCCAGCAAGCTTTGTTCTTCTCCATTGTCGCGGTTTTCTGTTCGCTGGTACTGGGAGCCGTGGTATCGAATGTGGCGCTCGGTCCGTTGAAGGCGATCAGCCGCAATCTCGACAGCGCGAGCGCGGGCGAGCCGCTCCCGGCGGATGAAGAATCCAATGCCGACGAAGTTGGTCTGGTGTCGCTCAAGATCGCGCACCTGGGCCGCCAGATTCGCGACACCAACCAGATTTTTTCCGCGCTCAAGGACAATGTTGAGCAGGTCATGTCGAAGTTGCAGGACGGCCTGATGCTATTCACGCGCGATTCGCGAGTGGTGCTGGTGAGCGCATCGGCGGAGAAGTTTCTTGGCCGTCCGCGCCGCGAAATTCTCGGCCGCACCGCCGAAGAAATATTTTCCGACGGCACCGTTCTGGGTGCGGTTGTTCTGCCCGCCTTCCAAAAACAGCGCCCGCTCGTGCAATACGAGTTTGACGCCGCCGATAGCCGGCGTGTTCAGGTTTCGCTCGACTTCATCCAGGAGAAGGGAACCCCCATCGGCGCCCTTCTCACCATGCGCGACGCCGAATCGGTGCGCCGACTCGAAGATGAAATTGAAATTTCGCGACGCCTTTCCGCCAGCGGACGCCTCACACGCGGCGTGGCTCACGAAGTCAAGAATCCAATCAACGCCATCGTGCTTCATCTTCAGCTTCTGCAAAACAAAATGCGGCAGGACGATCCTGAATCGCGCCGCCACGTTGACATCATCGGCAATGAGATTCGCCGTCTCGACCGGGTCGTACAAATTCTGGTCGATTTCACACGGCCGCGCGACCTCCATCTGGACGCTGCCGATCTGCGGACAATATTTGAAGAGGTCGCGATTCTTGCCGCGCCCGATGCCGCGCGCCACGGCGTCAAGGTCGTGCGCGACTTTCCGGGTGAGCCGCTCCTGGTCCGCGTCGACACCGATCTCATGAAGCAGGCAATCCTCAATTTGGTGATCAACGGCGTCCAGTCCATGGAAAAAGGAGGGATGCTGACGATCACGGCGTTTCGTGAAGAGGAGAATATCGTTGGCGAGGTGTGTGACCAGGGCAGCGGCATTCCGGCCGATGCACGCGAGAAAATTTTCGAACTCTACTTCACCACCAAGGGTGATCAGGGCGGAAGCGGAATTGGACTCGCCCAGACCTACCAGATCATGCAGTGGCATTACGGTTCGGTGGAGTTCGAGTCGATCATGGGGCAGGGAACAACGTTTCGCTTGCGACTTCCAGCCCTGGTGACCAAACCGGAAAGCGAGACAAAGGTCTCGGCGTGATCGTCAATAGCAATGCGCGCGGTGCTTGCCGACTTTTGGTGGCGATGTGCCTCAGCTATGCGACCTTGGCCGCGGGGCAGGACGCGCCCTCCACCGCGAATTCCAACTCGCAGACCTCCACATCGGTTCCGTCCCAGCCCGAATCGCGACCTGCGCAAGATCAAAATAACGATTCCACCGGATCACAGAACGAAACAAGAACGCCGCCAGTAAAAAAACAACCGCGCGCGAATAACGCGAAGGCGACCGCTAGCCATGCGGCGGCGCCAAAGCGCGCTCCTGCGGCTCCAAGCCCTGGAGCGCCGAAAAAGATCGTGGTGCGCGAAGGTGGCGCAGAGGAACCGACAGCCCAAATCGTGACCGGCATGACCGCGGAGGAAGCCGACCGCCAGCGTCACGAAGCGGAATTGTTATTGAGCACGACGGCTGAGACTCTTAAAGAAATCAGCCCGCGCCCCCTCGATAGTCAGCAGCAGGAGACGGTCTCGCAGATCCACAATTATATGGAAGGTTCGCGCATAGCGATGAAAGAAGGAGACATTCCGCGAGCGCACATATTGGCTTTAAAAGCCCAATTGCTAGCCGACGATCTAGCCAAACGCTAATTTGTTTCGGAGTTACGTGACGAAGTACATGACGAATTGCAGCACGGAACTGCAGGACGACGCCCACACTTTACTCGCTCGTAAAGTAATCCACGGTCACCGGATTCTCAAAGAGCGAATAGTCGCGCGTGACCACGGTGATGCCGCTTTCGGTCACGAAATAGCGCTCCCGGTCAGCCTCCGGTTCGAAGCCAATCGTCGTTCCTTCCGGCACATGCACGTCGCGGTCAATAATCGCTTTGCGGATCCGGCAGTTGCGGCCGATATTCACGTGCGAAAAAAGAATGCTGTCTTCGATTTCGGAGAACGAGTTGACGCGCACGTCCGGAGAAACCACGCAGTTCTTCACCGTGCCACCGGAAATGATACAGCCGCCCGAGACGAGTGAATCAAGCGCATGCCCCATGCGTCCAGATTCGGCAAACACAAACTTCGCCGGTGGATACTGGCGCTGATGGGTGCGAATCGGCCAGCGCTCATCGTACAGATTGAACACCGGGGAGACCGATACCAGATCCATGTTCGCTTCGTAGTACGCTTCCAGCGTGCCCACGTCGCGCCAGTAAAGTGCTTCCTTTTTATTCTCGTCGACAAAATTGAAGGAGAAAACGCGGTAAGCATCCAGCATCGCGGGCAAAATATTTTTGCCGAAGTCATGGCTCGAATCGGGACTCTCGGCATCCTTCAGAAGCACGGGGATAAGCACATCGGTGTTGAAAATATAGATGCCCATCGATGCCGAAATCTTGTTCGGATCATAAGGTGACCGCAGGTCGGTCTGTTTCGGTTTTTCGATGAAGCCTGTAATTCGGCTATCGGGATCGATATCGACCACGCCAAAGTGACGGCATTCCGCCGGCTCCATCAGCAGGGTTGCAACGGTGACGTCGGCGCCGCTCTCCGTGTGCTGCCGAAGCATGCGCTCGTAGTTCATCTTGTAAATGTGGTCGCCGGAAAGGATGAGGACGTACTTGGGCTGCTCGGACCCGATCGAGTAAATATTTTGATACACGGCATCGGCTGTTCCCATGTACCAGTTGTCACTCACCCGCTTCATTGGCGGCAAAATCTCGATGAACTCGCCGATCTCGCGCCCCAGAATATTCCAGCCCTCACGAATTTGCCGGTTGAGGGAAAGCGCTTTGTATTGCGTGAGAATGTAAACGCGGCGTAGACCGGAGTTCACGCAATTCGAAAGAGTAATGTCGATGATGCGGTAAATGCCGCCGAAGGTGACGGCGGGTTTCGCGCGATCGCGCGTCAAGGGATAGAGGCGCTCGCCCGCGCCTCCGGCCAACAGTACACCAAGGGTGTCTTTCATCATGACACTGTTCCGATGCCGCTTTTCTAATAGATGC
>JBAWBE010000771.1:0-7056 GCA_049589635.1 Terriglobales bacterium | reverse complement strand
TGGGAAGCAGACTGACTGCACCGTAGGCTTGCGTCTCTTCCTCCCACCCACGTCTCCCGTGAAGTGACAAGAGATCCTCGATGTGAGACCGCTGCTCTCGTTCTCTACGCCACCGGCACCGCATACTGCGCCAGTCCGTTCCCAAATGACCAATTCTCCTTGGCGCACTCAACCAGATTAATCAACACATCCTCGCGCCGCACCTTCAATGCTTCATGCAGCCCGTCGGCGACAGATTTGTAGAATTTCTGCTTCATCTCCACACTGCGCCCGCTGTTCAACGTGATCTGGATAAAAATGCAACCGCCCGTCCTCTGAATGCCGAGGTATTCGCGGTCAAACAGCAAACCATCTTCCGAGTGTTCACAAATCACCTGAAACCGGTCGTTCTCCGGCACGTTCAGAGTCTCGCGCATCGCGCGATAAACGATCTGCCCAACCTGGGCGCGAAACTCCGCTGGCTTCCCCGCTAGAAGATCAATCCGAACTAAAGGCACAAAGCCTCCTGACCATAGGCTAATTCTTCCGAGCTAATTCACCCCAGCCTAATTCTCCTCCCACCGCCGCGGCACGTTCACATACGACGAATCCAACTCCGTCACCGAAGGACACCCGAGCAGCCGCAAAGTGCGATCAAGATCGACGCGCAGAATCTCAATCGCGCGATTCACGCCCGCTTCGCCCGCCGCCGCCAAACCATAGGCATAAGCTCGCCCGCAGATCACGGCCCGCGCGCCCATGCACAGCGCCTTCACGATATCGGTTCCGCGCCGAACGCCGCCGTCCATCAGAACTTCAGCCTGTCCGCCAACCGCCTTCACGACCTCGGGCAGCGCGCGCAACGATGCTGGCACACAATCCAGTTGCCGTCCGCCATGATTCGAAACCGAAATCGCCGCCGCGCCCTCATCCACCGAGCGCCGGGCGTCATCCGCCGTCAGCACGCCCTTCACAACAATCGGCCCGCGCCACAGTTCGCGAATCCATTTCAGGTCGCTCCACATCACGGCCGATTCCGCCAGCGCCGCGCCAATATCCACCAGCGGCATCGGCCCCTTGCCCGGCACCACGACGTTCGGCAGTGCCATCAATCCACCGTCGCGCAGATAATCCATCAGCCATCCCGGATGCGAGAGAATATTCGGCACAAACGGGAGCTTCTCGAAAATGCTTCCCGAGACCAGTTCCTTCATCCCGTTGCGGAAATCGCGCTCACGAATACCAGCTACCGGCGTATCGATCGTGACGACCAGCGCAGAAAATCCGGCAAGCCGCGCGCGTTCGATCGCGCCCTCCGCAGCCTTGCGTCCTCCCATCAAATAAAGTTGATAAAAAACCGGCCCCTTCGACCCCGCATTTACATCCTCCAACTTGTGCCCCGAGATCGTCGAAAGAATATATGCGGTGCCGGCATTGCCCGCCGCACGCGCCGCGGAAACTTCCCCGCCGGGGTGCATCATCCGGCTGTAGCCGACCGGCGCGAGGATAAAAGGCAATGCCAGATCGTGACCGAGCACGCGCGTGCACAGTGGGCATTTATCGAACGCAACCGCATGCCGCGGACGAAACGTAACATCATCAAATACGCGGACATTTTCGCGCAGCGTGACCTCGCCCTCGGCCCCACCATCCAGATAATCAAATACGGCTTTGGGTATGCGCCCGCGCGCGATGGTACGCAGATCGGCAATCGAGACCACGCGCGGAGAAGCAACAGATCGAGATAAGCGGCTCATCGTCTTTGTGTATTACTCGCTTTGCAGATCAAGTGTGGCACGGACTGCCTTTCGCGCCGACTGCTAGTTCGCAGCCACCACCGCTTGCTTGGCTTTTGCCAGTTCCGGACGCCCCGATCCGCCGCCCTCGCAAGTCTTCACCAGCAGCGCGTAATACTCGCCCGCCTCGGAAGCCTTTCCCGCCATCTCAGCCGCCTGAGCCGCACCATAAAGGCCATTAAACCGCCGGGGATTAAACTTCAAATCGCCCTGATACTCCGCCAGCGCCAGCTCCGGCCGATGCATCTCCAGCAAAATATCCGCCAGCATCTCGCGCGCCGGAATCGAAGTCTGCTCCTCGCCCACCGCGTCCTCATGATCCGCAACTTTCCTCATCAGACTCACGGCCTCGTCGTCTTGACCCTCGGCATGCTTTACCCACGCCGAAGCTTCGTTCTCCGCCATCTCGGTTGACTCGGCCGCATAGTTCTTGTGCCGCGTCTCGTAATCCTTGCGAATCGCCTCGATGGCCGCAACATCTTTTTTAGCGCCGGCTATATCGCCGCTCCTCACCGCTCCAATGGCACGCGCCCAGTAGGTGTAAGCCTTGTCGCCATCCGTCGAATCCGGCACCACCTCCAGCTTTGCCGCATCCGCCCAGCGATGCATCTCGAGCGCATACATTGCCGGAAACTTCGCCGCCGCAAACGCCTGCATATCCATGTCGCCCATTTTCATCGAAGGCAGCGTCTTCACTTCCTCAATCCACTTCGCCGCCTCATCCTCGCGCCCACTCTGCAAGTACGCGTAAATCAAAAAGTCCATCGCGTGGAACTGATGCGCTTCTCCGCCCATGTGCATGGCGGCCGTCTTGCGGGTCGCCGCAATCGACGCCAGATTCGACTTGATGTCATCCGGCCAATCCCCCACGCGCTCAAAAATATGCGAGGGCATGTGCAACGCATGAGGAGAAGCCGGAGCAATTGCCGCATAGCGCCGCGCCGCCGGCAATCCGAGCTGCGCCAGTTGCGGCTTGTCGTAGGTGTGAATCAGATAATGCGCAATCCCGGGATGATCCGGCTCAATCTCAAATAATTTCCCGAGGATCGCCCCAGCCTTCTTGCGATTGCCAAACGTAGTGTCGTTCTGCGGTTCCGAAGCGATCAGCGACAGAGCATAAAACGCCGCCGCCTCGTGATCGGCGGGCGAGCCATTCACCCCATATCGCTCGTACACCTTCTCCATTGCATCCGAGTAAGCCCGCGCCCGCGCCTCATGATCAGAGTTCCCTTTTTCCGATCCCTTATGGGTATAAAACGCCTGCGCCGCCGCAATATAATCGCGCTCCCGCTCCGTCTTGGCCTTTGGCTTCTGAGCCTTCTTCAACTCCGCGGCCCCGCGTGCAATCACTTCCTCTTGTGGCCAGTCCCACAGCTGATGCCAGAGACTCATCGCGACGCCCCAATGCGCCATCGCGCACTTCGGATCCTGCTTCTGCGCCTCGATAAAAGTCTTCTCCGCCTCCTCGTACCAGAACGAATGCAGGAGCGCGACACCCTTCTCAAACGACTTCTGCGCCTCCGCCGAGCAAGAAACCGGAAAGTGCACAGTCCCGAGCTGCGACTCCATCATGTCGTGATGATCATGATCGTCATCCGCTGAAGCGGGAACAGAAAGTGCGGCGATGCAAACCGCCAGGCAAGCCATCAGGCAAGCCGACAAAAGTGACCTGGACATGAGCAGACCTCTACCCGCGGAGTCTAGTAGGGGAGTCTAGGAAGGGTCAAGGCGATCTGCTTGAACCACGGGGGACTGTTAGCGCGAATTCCGAGTTAGTCTCGCCCGTTTGACATCCCCACGCCGCGCCCCTACCCTTAAAAGTTCAAAAATGTCCGGCAACACAAAAATCCTGGTCATCGGCAGCGGAGGCCGCGAGCATGCTCTTGTCTGGAAGCTGCGGCAATCTCCACGTGCCGGCAAAATCTACTGCGCTCCCGGCAACGGAGGCAGCGCCGAAGATGCCGAGTGCCTTCCCGTCGACGTCAAAAGCCTCGACTCCATGGTCGAGCTGGCCAACCGCCTCAAGCCCGACCTCACCGTCATCGGCCCGGAACTCCCGTTAATGCTGGGCGTAGTTGACGAATTCACGCGCCGAGGCTGGCGCACCTTCGGCCCGACGCAGGCCGCCGCACAACTCGAAACCAGCAAGAGTTTTGCGAAAGAATTTCTCCAGCGCCATCACATACCCACCGCCCACTACGCCATCTGCAATTCCGTCGACGAAGTTCGCGACGCCCTCCCGCACTTCCACACGCCCATCGTGGTCAAAGCCGATGGTCTCGCCGCCGGCAAAGGCGTAGTGATCGCAAAAACAAAAGACGAAGCCGCCACGGTAGCCGCCGACATGCTAAGCGGCCGCATGTTGGGCGAAGCCGGAGCCCGCGTCGTGCTTGAAGAATTTCTGCAAGGCGACGAACTTTCATTCCTGGTCGTAAGCGACGGAGAGCGCGTTGCGCCGCTGGTAGCTGCGCAGGATCACAAGCGCGCCTTCGACGGTGACACCGGCCCCAACACCGGAGGCATGGGCGCCTACACAACTAAGACGATCATTGACGACCAGATGCGCGACTGGCTGGTAACTCACATCGCGCGTCCGGTAGTAGCTGGAATGAAAGCCGAAGGAGCCGAATACAAAGGCGTCCTATACTGTGGCCTGATGATGACCGCCCGCGGCCCCATGGTCCTGGAATTCAACTGCCGATTCGGCGATCCCGAAACGCAGCCGATCCTGATGCGCCTGGAAAGCGACCTGGTCGAAGCCATGGAAGCAAGCATCGATAACCGCACCAGCGACGGCGATTTCAAATGGTCGAGCGACGCATCCGTATGTGTAGTAATGGCCTCGGGGGGCTATCCCGGATCATACGAATCGGGAAAGAAGATTGCGGGTCTTGAAGAAGCGGCACAAGTGGTGGAAGGCGTAAAAATATTCCACGCCGGGACCACCGGGCGCGATGGAGTCTTTTATACTGCGGGCGGGCGCGTGCTGGGAGTGACCGCCAGAGCGGCAGATCTGCAAAGGGCGGTAAGCCAAGCCTACGCGGCCTGCGCGAGAATAAACTTCGAAGGTGCGCATTACCGAAAAGACATTGCGGGAAGGGCATTGAAGAAGAGTTAGCCGAAGTTCCGCAATCCGTGGTCGAAATTAAATAAAATTATCATCTAATTTAAACTTGTCATCCTGATTAGAATTGTCATCCTGAGCGAAGCGAAGGACCTGCTGTTTGCCCGCACCACCCATCTCTTCGTGAGGAAATTAGAAGCCGAAAAATAATATCGGATGAAAAGAAAGGAATCATGACGAACCCGATAGTCTCCATCGTAATGGGCAGCGACTCCGATCTGGAGATCATGCGCGAAGCTGCGAAGGCTCTCGAAGAATTCAGCATCGCCTACGAGATCGACGTAACCTCAGCACATCGTTCCCCGGATCGTACCGCCGAATACGCCAAACAGGCCGCCAGTCGCGGCATTCGCGTCATCATAGCCGGAGCCGGGGGAGCGGCCCACCTCGCAGGAGTCATCGCGGCCCATACGACGCTGCCGGTAATCGGAGTCCCAATCCCATCGACGTCACTGCAGGGAATGGACTCGCTACTGGCCACGGTTCAAATGCCTGCCGGAATTCCAGTAGCGACAGTCGCGATTGGCAAGCCCGGCGCGACGAATGCCGGAATCCTGGCCGCGCAAATTCTTGGCGTGGCGGACTCGGCAATCGCGAAGAAGCTCGACGCGCACAAAGAGAAGCTGGCGAAGGGCGTGGAAGAAAAATCCAGGAAGCTGCAAGCGTCCCTGCGCGGGTAGGAATTCTCTCGCGGCGTCGCAACTCTACGACGACGGCTCAGAACTTCAGGCTCTTCAGATATTCCCGGAACGCGCCGCCCAAATCCTCGCGCTTCAGCGCGAAGTCCACCGTCGCTTTCAAGAATCCGAGCTTGTCTCCGGTATCGTGTCGCTGGCCTTCATAGACGCAGGCATACATCTTTTCGCGCTTCAGCAACTCGCGCAGACCGTCGGTGAGTTGCAGCTCTCCGCCCGCGCCCGGCTTGATGTCCGAGAGCGTTTCAAAAACTGTGGGAGTCAGAATGTAGCGGCCGATGACGGCAAGGTTCGAAGGCGCGTCCGCGAGCTTGGGCTTCTCGACGAGGTCGAGGACTTCGAAAAGTTTTCCGCCCGAGCCGGCAACTTCTTTTCCCTTGATCACGCCATAAGACGAAATCGCCCCGCCCTCAATCGGCATGATGGCAATCACCGACTGCTGCTTCTCATTGAAGACTTGCATCAGTTGCTTGAGCACGGGAACCTTGGCGTCGATGACATCGTCGGCGAGCAGCGCGGCGAAAGGTTCGTGGCCGACGAGTTCTCGCGCGGTGAGGATCGCATGGCCGAGGCCGAGCGCCTCTTTCTGACGCACGTAGGAAACATAGATCATGTCCGAGATCTGACGAACGATCTTCAGCAAATCGAGCTTGCCCTTTTCTTCCAGCATCTTCTCAAGTTCGTAGCTGGTGTCGAAGTGGTCTTCGATGGCGCTCTTGCCGCGGCCAGTGATGATGATGATCTGGTCGCAGCCGGCGGCGAGGGCCTCTTCGACTCCGTACTGGATGATGGGCTTGTCGACGAGCGGAAGCATTTCTTTGGGCTGGGCCTTGGTGGCGGGAAGGAAGCGGGTGCCGAGTCCGGCGGCGGGAAAGACGGCCTTGCGGACGGTGCGGACCTGGCGGCGTTCTCCGCCGACGCGGCGGTCGTGATCAGGCGTGATGGCTGGAGACATCATGGCTGGACAATTGTAAACGGGCGGGGGCGGGGCTTGATAGCCGGGTAGATGCTGTAGATAGGTTCCACGTGGAACACTTGTCGATTTTCCAATACGTCCCCATTTGTGGAACGTGTTCGCTCTTGCAAAGTGTTCCACGTGGAACAGTTGACGTTATCGGGCAAATATATACTTGCAACACATGTGCATTTTGTACATACTCATGGTTGCCGTGACAGGGCTAATCTGCTTCGGAATCTGCGAGTGTAAAGTCGCATTCGTAATGACCGGGAGAGGGCTGCCGCAGATAACATCGAGAGTAGTATATGAACCAAGTGTGATAGAAGGTGGATGCGCCTCCAACTCGTGTATACGCGATGCATCCTACGATGGAGTAATCGGTAGTCATTTCGGGCGAAGTGATGGGCTTGTCGTCGGTTGGCGAGACTGCGATAAATCGACGACTTCGATATTCCGTAGCTTCCGCTATCAGAAGTTTGTCGGCGGCGTCGCACACTCCTTGGA
>JBAWBE010000770.1:0-18382 GCA_049589635.1 Terriglobales bacterium | reverse complement strand
GTTGAGGGGCGCGGTCCAAAACTGTTTCTGGTCGAGCGCCAGATGGCCGACGAATGATTTGCCCAGCCGATTTTCCGGATCTTTTTCTTGCGCTTCTTTTTGCGCTTCTGGCGCAGGCGGGTTGCTGGGCTCGATCGAATGGGGCCCAGCGCTTTCCGTCATCGGCCGCGAGCTACTCATCTCCGTCGCTTCTTTCGTTACTTCGTTCATTACTTCGTTCGTCGCTTCTTTCGGAGTCGCTTCGGCCGGTGTTATTTCGGCCGACGTTATTTCCTCAGGAGTTATTTTTCTTGCCACGATTTCCTGCGACTTCGTTTGCTGCGGCGCGGCCGGTTCTGGCTTCGTCTCTGACTTGATGTCTAACCTCGTCTGACTGGCCGAGGGTGCGCCGAACATCAGAATCGCCAGTACGGCGTAAAAGCAGCAGAGCTTCATGCGCGCTCAAGGAATCGCAACCGCCGCCACGAGCGCGGCCGAAGACGCGATCTGGGCGATGGCCAGAACATTTTTCAGCTTGCTGCTGCCGACCACAGGCCGCTCCGGCACCACAATCGTGTCGCCCGGCCCGATCGCTGCCGAGAGCGTGCCGCCCGACCACAGGCCACTCTGGCCGCGGCCCGTCACCGAACCATCCGCCCGGACGATGAAGATCGCTCGTTTGTCCGCGAGGCTGGTGGCGCCGCCGGCGCGAGCGAAATACCACCCGGCATTTTTGCCCGGCTTGTAGGTAAGCGCATTTCCGTTGTACACCTGTCCGATGACGAGTACGGTTCCGGACTCCTTGGGAATGGTGAGCGAATCTCCGGCACGCAGCTCGATGTCGTCGGAGGATTGCGCAAAATCTTTGCGGTCCGGGCGCAGGTGGATGACGAGTCGCCCCGATACGGGAGCTTTTCGCAGCGCGTCGAGCGCCCGCTCGCGCTGCTGCATGGCCACCTGTTGCAGGGCAGACTCCTCCGTGCCGGAGGTCGTGGCCGAAGTCTTGACCACGGTCGACTCCTGTTCGAGACGCCGGATCAACTCCTGCCGGCTGCTGAGCTGAAGTTCCCGCACCTCGGCCCGTTCGAAGACAGCGCCGCGTGTGCAGGCGCTCGGCAAGAGGCCACCCGCACGCTCGAGGAGCGAACTCAAGCGCTCACCCTGGGCGATGCCGTAGACACCCGGTTTGCGCACTTCTCCACGCAAGGTGACGGACGCGCCAATATCGTTCCAGCTCGCCTGTTCCGGCACGGTCAGAACATCGCCGTCGCGGAGGGGCAGATTCTGGCCGGGTTTTCCGGCGAGAGCGTCCGCGAGATCGAGATCTTCGTGACCCGCCAGGACACGATCGCCAGAAAGACTCGAGTAGGCGTAGTGCGTGAGATCGCCAGCGGTGGGATTGGCGCTGCGCAGCAAACCGCCAGCGGAGCGGACGAGATCGGAGACACTCATATTGACGGCCAGCGGATAACGGCCGGGC
Source organism: Terriglobales bacterium (assembly GCA_049589635.1). Classification (GTDB taxonomy): domain Bacteria; phylum Acidobacteriota; class Terriglobia; order Terriglobales; family Acidobacteriaceae; genus Acidiflorens. The sequence continues at coordinate 16,923 of JBAWBE010000770.1, read as the reverse complement.
CGCGCCACCTCGCCGCGGATACGCACACTGGTGGGCGAAACCTCTTCCGGCTGGCGATGCACCAGGATCCGGTCGCGCGCCTGCACCAGAACGTTGTTCAGTGGATCGCCGGCCAGTGCCGCGCTCAGGTTGATGCTCATAACGCGCGTGCTTCCGTCGGTCTGCTGGCGGAAGAGTTGCGCCGAGTCCAGCCACGCGTCGGCGGTGACGCCGCCCGCCTGATAGACCGCGTCGCGCAAATGCTGTTGGCCCGAGGTGCGATATGATCCCGGCGCACGCACTTCGCCACTGACGAAGACCTCCGGATTCGACTCGAAATCATAGCGTCCAAAAATGTGGACGGTATCGAGCGGCTCGAGTTTGGGCGACTGCTCAGGATGTTCGAAAGCCGCCGCCAGATCGAAGGCCTCGACCACGGGACGGTAGTCCGGCGCATGCAGCCGGATGATCTCGGCGTAGCGCTTGGACGGCTCCGGAAGCAGATCGGCGTAGGAAGGAATAAGGTCGGTGAGTTTCATCGCCGGCCGGTAGGAATATCTCCCCGGCCGCAGCACGTGACCGATCAGGTAGATGGATTCGGAATTGTAGGGCGCGATGGGGAAGATATGCACCCGATCGCCATCCTGAACCGCGAAGCCCGCCATTTGCGAGCGCACCGAATCGGCATTGCTGGTGTCGCCGATTTCGACGCTCAACATGGTGCGGGTTTCATGGGCCAACAGGCGCTGCACTTCAATGTGCCGAAGCGCGGCCGCCGGCAGAATCCCGCCCGCCAGATCAACCACATCGAGCAGAGTCTTCTCATCGCGCAGCTCGTAGATGGCCGGCCGGCGCACCATGCCCTCCACCGTGACCGCCGGACCGAGCGAAGGCACCATCAAGGAGTCGCCATTCTCGAGGCGCTGCATGTCTCCGCGAATACCGTGCAGCAGCAGGTCATAAGCGTCGACTTCCTCGATCAACTGCTTCCCGCGATAGTGCTGAATTCTGCGCAGAGAGCCTTGCGCGGTCACGCCGCCAGCCGCAAACAAGGCATTCAAGGGCGTGGAGAGCGAACTGATGTCATAGGCACCGGGGGCGGCGACATCGCCGACAACATAGACCCGCACGGAACGCAGGCGCAGGAGACCAACGTCGACCGAGACATCGCGGAATTGCGTGCGCAGCGCATGTTGTACCAGTTGCTGTACATCGCCCAGCGTTTGCCCGGAGATTAGAGTCGGGCCCACTTCCGGCAGCGCCACCCGCCCCTCGCGATCAACGGTGCGGACGAGGCGCTGTGAAACTCCTCCCCAAAGATCGATCGAGAGATTGTCTCCCGGACCGACCACATAACTTGGCCCGACCGGAAGATCCATCGGGATATAGTCCGGGTTTGTCGTCCCTTTTTTGAAAACATCGAGACCAAATCTTTCGAGCGGCCGATCGGTGGCTGACGCCTGCACATAGAGGTCATACAAGGACGGCACGTCGGCGTAGGGATTCGGGCGATGAACCATCCTTCCCTGCTCTGCCTCGGCCGCATCTGCAAAACTCGCAGCGCGTGCGGATGCATCGCGACCGGATCCGTTGCGACCGGCCGGATATTCCTCGGGGCGGCGCATGGTGCGCGACCGCTCGGGCTCGCTCGATCTCAGATCGGGCTGCGGCAACAGAGGTGGCAACTCGGATTGGCCTCGAGATGGACGGGAGGGCCCCTCGTTTCCGTAACCTTTCATGTTTTGGATCGCGCTCTGGGGAGAAGTCATATCTACGCGCGTCGCCGCGAGCATGCTCTCGGGTGGCGATAGACCTGCCGAGTCGAGAGACCGCTGATCCGGAAAAAAATCCGCACTGTCCGGGGTCAGCTGGCCGGGGGAACTTTCGTCGGCCCGCGACGGTTCGGGGAAACGTTGGGTGGGGGCCGACGCATCCGGGCTCGACGGCAAACTTTCGCGATCGTCCCGTGCCCGATCCTCCGGGAGCGCACCTTGGGGCGCACATTCAGGCATGCGCTGATCGCAGCCGGCAGTGCGTACGGCGTTTGAATTGTCATCCACTGTATCGCGGTGCTCGGCAGCGCGTGCCAGTATCTGCGCGCGCTCCTGCCGCACCAGTCTTTGCTCAGCCGCCAGATCGGATTCTGGATTCACTCGCGGCACCAGATAGCCGTAGCGCTGCAAGAGGCGGGTGGCGAGCGCTCGAGCGCGCAGGTCGGTGTGCAGGCGTTCGGTGATGGCGACATCAGTCAGATCCGACTCTTCGAGGATTTGCCCGCTCACGCCCGCGTCCTGAGCGAGCAGGCGCTTGAACTCGACCATCAGGCCCACCTCTCGATTCAAAACTTCGAGGAGCTGATCGGCGGAGGCGGCCGCTCTATCGAGATTGTCCGCGATGATGTTGGGAGTCCGGGACGGCACGCGCCGAGCGACTTCGGAGCCCGAGGGTGAAGCCCCAGCTCCTCGGTATTCCTGGGCACCGGCAGCCGCGTAAGACAGGAATATCAAGAATAGGAATATCCAATAGTGGAATACCAATGTCAGGCGAGAGATATTTTTCTTCACTTGTTGGTGATCGAACATGATTTGTTACCGACGATCGACGATGAGATCAGCCGCCGTGTGCGGCCATCGTTGAGCCGACTTAGCTTGTTCGGACTTAGATCTTCGGGCTTAAGTGTTCACACCGGTTCAACGTCGCCTTCATCCAGCTCGATCATCACCGATCGCATGAGTAACTCGATCGAGAGCACGAGGCGAAAGCGTTCTTTGCGGCGAATAATGATTCCTTCGACGCCCAGCAACGGCCCGCTCCTTACGCGAACCTTCCTGCCATCGAGCAGGAAAGGATGGGGCCGGGCGCGCAGACCTGCGGACATGGTCGATTCAAGAGCGCGAATGTCGGAGTCCGCGACCGCGGTGAGCTGGCCCTGAAAGGTGACGAATCGCAACACTCCCGGCGCTTTGAGAACGCCTAACCGGTCGCGCACATCGATGTTGACGAAGACGTAGCCCGGGAACAGCGCCATCTCCAGTACTTTGCGGCGATCTTTCCACCGGCGGACGCTGCGATAGACGGGCAGAAAGCAATTCACACTCCGCTGTTGAAGATGGTGGGCCACCAGCTTTTCGAATCTTGATCGGACCGAAACGGCATACCAGTGCTCGACCGGAAAAAGCTTTCCAGGAAAGGTTGGAACTTGATCCGGGACTATAGCTTCCAACATTCCGCACTCTCAGGTGGATTCGAAAGCCAGTGTCGGCTTCCGGCCGCAGCTCCGCCCTTCCAGATACATTGCGAAATCAGAGCTTAGCCATTCCTTATCAATTGGTTAGAGACAGTTCTATCGTTCAACGCAACTCAGCTTTGAAGCATGCCCACGACCGAGGACTCCTGACGCAACGCATTCAGGATTCCGGCCTCGGAGCTCTCTAGAGGGCGCGAGCGAACGTCCACAAAGGCCCAATAAAACAACCCGCGATTCTGCTCCGGGGCGAGCGAAAGAATCTTCATGTGCGGATACCGGCCCAGGAGAAAGCCACATCGACTGGTGCGCTTTTCGTCATCGTCAAGCGCCAGAATCACGACGTCGGGCCGAGTTGCCTCGACCGCTTCCACGAGTTGGCTCTCTTCATTGACTTCACCGACCACCTCGATATCGGGCTGATCGGCGACGACTGCGAGAACGAGTTCCCGCATCAGCCTTGGGCGATTTGCAACTAGAACTCGCGTCCGTTTCAAGAGCCTTCCTTGTGCCGCCCCGAACTCGGGCTTGCCCTGTGTTTGAAACTCGTTATCGGCAACTGCATGGAGATTCCTGAGAAGCTCGTGGGGTCGTTGAAAACACAATTTGGTACCCAGAATCCACTGACAGGAGTAGTAATCCACTTTGTAATTCTTCTCGACATAATGGACAAGCATCAATTACGCACTAATAAAGAGGTTCAAACTGGGACTAATATCTGCCGAACACAGTCCTAATATAGGACCAGTTTGTGGAACCGACATGGAACGAAAGAAGATGGCGCAAAGGTGTCCTTATTACACAATGGCAAGGAGTGTATGATCGCGATGTGTTACCCTTCAGCTAGTTACAAACGACAATATGTCTGATGACATCGGACCAGTGGTCGCGCCCATTCGTGTTTTCTTACTTACTGAGAATCGCCTGCTGCGCGACGCTTTGCTGCGTTTTCTGAAGAAGAAAGACGATGTTGTAGCTGTGGGCGCGACCTCCTTCTCGTCCTCTGCCTTGGACGAGGTCACAGCGATGCATCCTGATGTGGTCGTCTTTGACACGGTAAAACTTGCTTTGAATGGCCCCCGTCTGGTTTCGCGGATGCCACAAGGCGCGCAGAGACCGAAGTCCGTCATGATCGGCATGGAAGAAGATGAGGCTTCTTTTCTCCGGGCGGTGGGTGAAGGTGTGGTGGGCTATATTCTGAAAGACGCCTCGGCCACGGACGTTGTTCGCATGATTCGGGAGGTCGCGGCCGGTGGGGCGGTCTGCCCGCCTCAATTTGCATTTTCCCTATTTCAATGTGCTGCCCGAGACATGCGCTTTTCCTTTAAACCGCGGCGCGAAGCGATATTTGGATTGAGCCGAAGGGAGCAGGAACTGGCCAGACTGATTGGCGGCGGATTCTCGAACAAGGAGATCGCGAATCAATTACATCTATCTGAATATACGGTGAAGAACCACGTCCACCGTATTCTGCAAAAGGTGGGGGCCAGCGGACGTTTCGAGATCGCCGAGCGCTGCGAATCGTTCGGCTCAGAGGGAATGAGCCGGATCGCGGCCGGCGTGTAAGAAACCGGCCAACGATCCGGAATGGGCAATTCTAGTCTTCTCTAATCTAGTCTTCTCTAATCTAATCTTCGTCTAAATATTCCTCGGGGACGTCGTCCTCCGGTACCTCGCGCGTGCGAACTTCTTTCTCGTCTTCGTCGCCCGCGTCCTCGACACCTTCAACGATCCCGGCCTCGAACGCATTTCCTTCTTCGAGCAACTCGTCGACGCTCTCGGAATCCGCATCTGCGCGGTGCGACAAACCCTGCAAGTCTCCAGCCTGTCCGGCGGAACTCGAGCTGTCATCGTCTCGCGAAAACCGTGCGGGAGCCAGGGGCGGAGTTTCCTTCCGAGCCTGTTTTTTCGCCTGGACCTTCTTTTTCGCCGGCTTCTTTGCTGCCTTTTTCGCTATTGGCTTCGGAGCAGGTTTCTTCGCCAGTTTCTTCTTAGCTGGTTTCTTCTTTGCCACCGTCTTGGCCTTCACCGACTTTTTGGGTGTGGCCTTCTTAGTGGCAGTTTTCTTCGTCTTCGCGGTTCGCTTGACAGCCTTCTTCTTGGTCGCCATTCGCGCAGTGTAGCATCGGCGCGGTTTCGCCGCAAAGCGCACCGGTGGCTATTCGTCATCATGCATCGACCGAATTCGCGGAGATCAGATGATGCACTGCCGGTTCCGCGGTGACACACTTGGATATACGCTCTTCCAATTCATGATCTGCTCGCGTTTGGCGCTCATGCTGACGCAAATGTTCGGCCCATGAAGTCACCAGGAATATCTCGACGTATCGATCCCCCTTCTCGGTGTCACGGAAAATCCCCCATCGATATGCACCATCGCGAAGCCTTATGCGTTCATATTGACGAATCAATTTTACGAACTCCGTCTGCCGCTCCGGGATGACGTCGTATTCGACCGAAACCAGTACCGGCCCCTCGTCAATGTCGTTAGCAAAGTCTTTGATCAGGACCGGCATGCGCCAATGATTCCACGGAGTCAGATCTACCGTGGCATTGGGAAGTCTTGCGAAGAGCGCGAATATCACACAGGCGAATGTTCCGATCCCAGCCCAGATGAGCGCAAAATGGAGTCCAGCGCGTTGCGCGATCGCACCCCACGCGGCGCTTCCGAGGGCAAAAGTCCCCTGATAAACCAGGATAAAGACGGCAAGCACTCGTGCTCTCACCCAGTCCGGCGCCAGGTTTTGCACCAGCGCGCTGATGAGCGAAATGAAGGTCACCCAGGCCGCGCCGCCAATCAGCATTACGGGAGCGAGTGCGCTCAATCTGTGTAATACGCTCATCATTCCGATGACTAATCCCAGGATGACCACGCCGGCGGATAGGATGGCTTCGATCGAAAACCGCATGCGCGCCCACTGCATAATGAACGCGCCGGCGATGGCACCGGCGCCAAAACATCCGAGCAGCAGGCCGTAGCCGATCGCACTCTTATTTACGGTCCGCGCGACTGTCGGCAGCAAGGCGAAAAGCGCGGCGGAGAAGAACATGACTACGCCAGTGCGCAGAAGAACGGTGAGGATTGCGGGTGAGTGGCGGACATAGCGGATAGCCGCAACCGTGGCGCCGCCGATTGTTTCGGGCGGCGCGGTCCGCTTGCGAGTCGGCCTCTTCCACCTCGCAACCACCACAATGACGCCGAGGAACGAGACGCAGTTCACGGCAAATGCCGCGGCGACACCTGCGGCCGCGATGACAACGCCGGCCAGCGCGGGCCCCACCGCGCGAGCGAGATTGAACTCGATTCCATTCAATGCGGAGGCGGACGCAAGATCGTCTTTCGATACCAATTCGGGGAGAAGCGCGCGCCAGGTGGGAGTTTCGAACGCGTCGCCGGCCGAGAGCGCAAACGTCAAAACCAGCAGCAGCCACGGCGACATGAAACCGGCAATGGTCAAGACGACGAGAAGCAGCGCCACGCCCATCATCCACGACTCGGTGAAGAGAACGAGCTTGCGGCGGTCGACGATATCGCCCGCGGAACCTGCGGGAAGAGCGAGCAGAAAATACGGCAGCGAAGCGGCAGTTTGCGTGAGCGCAACGTAGGCCGGTCCCGCGCCAAGGGAGACCATCAACCAGGCAGCGCCCACGTTCTGCATGAACGTGCCTATATCGGAGACGACGTCTGCCAATATCAAATTGCGGAAGATCGGCACACGGAGGGGTTGCAACAAACTCAATGAGCCCCGAGGCCGCGCATCATTTCCGGAAGGTTCTGTCAATTGGCTACGCCCGCTACCTGCCTTTATCGATTGAATCAGAGAAGACGAACTACCTTTCCAACGTTACCTTTCCAGTGCAGCGCGATCCCACTTCGCGAGGTTTGCTCCTGCTTCGTAGGTGCTCCGGCAAAAATCGAGCAGCGAGGCAGTGGGCGATTCGGCTTTGCGCACGTCTTCATACATCAACAGACACTCGCCGGGCTGCTTTTCATAATAGGCGGCGCCGGGCCTGACATTCGCCTCTTTGAATCCCGGCGGCTCGGGAGCCATGTAGGAATAAAAAGCCGCGCCTTTGATGTCGCCACCACCCGGCCAGAAACCAACGCTGCTTACTTCATGGGAATATGCTTCTCGCGTGACCGCATCCGCGCCCGGCCGCTCGGGAGCGCGACGGCCGGAAAAACGCGTAACTGCAAGATCGAAGCTTCCCCAGAAGAAGTGCACCGGGCTGCACTTGCCGATGAATGTCGAACGGAATTGGCCGAAGACAGCATCCACAGATAACAAAATGCGCCAGAATTTCTCAACCGCGGCTGGATCGTACGAATGATGCTCGCGATCCTGATCGAACGGAATGGGATTAGCGATTTCGACCGGCATTCGCCAAATCTTGACCTCGATGCCGGCGGATCGGAGCATTGCCATGAATTCAGCGTAGAACTCGGCCACCGAGCGAGGCGCGAGGGGAAGCGTCTTGCGCATCCCATCGGTGGTCTCGAGCACGAGCTCGTGTCCTATGAAATCAAAGCAGAGCTCGAAGGCTCTTTGTCCGTACGGGATTCGAGACGTGGTGAGGCCACGCGCGGTTACGTAGAACGGAACATTCCACCAGTGGTTGACGAGGGGCGTGAGGCGTAGCCGCACTTTACCCACAATCTGCGTCCACATGTGGAGCGTGGCGTAGGTGTCTTTCCATGAATCCAGCGGGAGGGCGGGCCAGCATTCGGATTGGTCGGCGGATGGATCGGCGAGAAGAGGAGGCATCGCACAGCTCCTGATTAATTTCCTGTTTTGCGAGGGATCATACTGTGTATTTCACTGTGTATCTCGGCGATATATCCGCCGGGGAACTCGATGATTGCAGTCTTCCGGTCAGTCATTAAGTAAGGCGTCGATAGAATCTTTGCTCCTGAGGCCTTAGCCTTCTCCAAAGTCGCATCAAGGTTCTCGACCTGGTATCCGGTTGTTTCGAGGCCGAACGGATATGGCAGATGGCCATCAGTTACCAGCACCAGCATATTTCCAAAAAGCGAAGTGATGCGTATGCGGCGGTAGGTTTCTCCCGGCCGGCCGATCTCGCCGGCGTCGGCGTGCTTGTCGTCCGCGACGACGTTGCCATGGGAGAAGCGCACGAAGGAACTTAAAAACCTGTCAGCCTCGTCTCGCGATACATAGACCCGATTCTCAGGAATAGTTTCGAGCGGCGGGTTTGTCGAGGGCGTGAAGTGCCAGTACAGTTGCATCTTCACGCCGCCGGGCCACTGAATGACAGCATCGATTCCGATGGGATCTTTGAATGGCTCGACGATTACTTCGCCGTCAGCCGCACGCGCGGCCGCGACCGCCTGATTCATGTTGGTGACCAGGTACCCGGTGCGCTCTTGCCCAAAAGGAAAGGGCACCGGCGTCTCATACGCAAAAATCGACAGCGCTCCTACCGGAGACAATATGTATTGCATCTCGGTCCGGCTCGCGACTGGCAGCGCATTTCCCACGCTCCGCTTCGAGGGCGTGCCGCCGAAGGTCGCAACAAAGGCGTTGACGAAGGCATCGAGGTCCGCGGGAGCAACGTAAACATGCGTGGTGTCGTATTGCGGGCCGACGGCAACCCCTGCGTTCTGAGCGGGCGCCGCCTGTCCCCACGACGCCGACGCGGCGAAGAAAAGCGATACCGCAGCGAGCAGAACGATCATCCATTCGCGCCTGCCGCGACGAAGTCTCTTTCGCTCAGTTATTCGCACGAATCACCTCCGCGTTTGACGCCGGCAAAATTCGGAACGGTCGCCAAGCACCCCTTGCCCATATCTGTCGCCCAATATCTGAAGATCAGAGAAACTTCAGCAGCGCTTCCGTGGTCTCTTTCGGCCGCTCCTCGAGGACCCAGTGTCCGGTGTTTTTCAGCACGACGACGGTCGCGTCGGTCGCGACGAGTTTCGCTTGCTCTCCTAACGCTTGCCCCAATGACTTGTCACCGCCGATGGTCAGCACTGGCATGGTCAGCTTGGTCTGGGAAAGTTGATGGAAATCCCTGGCGGCTTGCAGGAAGGAAACGAAATAGGCCCAGCCCGCGTGCATCCGTCCCGGCCGCGAGTAGGCGGCGATGTAAGCTTCGCGATCTGCCTGCGGAAGCGAACGATTTTTATCGGCCGCGAGATCGTTCCAGAAATACGTGAAGTAGGTACGTTCGCGGCCCGCAACCAAAGCCTCGGGCGTCGGCCCATTGAAGCGAAAGTGCCAAATATTCGGACTGTTGTAAATCTCCTCCCAGCCGGGCACGCCCGGAAGGAAAGCATCCATCAGAACGAGTTTGGCAACTTCCGATGGATATTGCGCGGCATAAGCGTATGCAACCATGAGGCCGATGTCGTGTCCTACAACTTCGGCTTTCTGCACACCTAACGACTTCGCAAGGTCATGAATACGAACGGCCGCGCTTTTCATATCCAGGCCGTCAGCTGGAATGTCCGAGTCTCCAATGCCCGGCAGGTCCGGAGCGATGACCATGAATCGATCGGCCAGCTGTGGAATGATCGGCCTCCACATTCGCGAAGTCTCCGCATAACCGTGCAAGAGTATGAGCGGCGTGCCGTGGCCTGCGGTCAGGTAACGCAGCTTGACGCCTTTGATGTCTACGGTGCGTGAGGCGATTGTTGCGTCGGCAGCCTCGCCGTAAGCCTTCAAGGAAAATGCGGTCGAGAAGAAAAGTGGACTGAGCACTGCTACACCGAGAAGAAATCTCAAAGCACGTTTCATGAAAACTCCTGACCGAGAAGAACGCGGGACGGCACTGTCCGAAATTAGCAGTCCAGTTGACAGCCGCATAACAACTTAGCGTTACGGCATTCTAGAGTATCGGGTCTAGCAAAGAACAACGATCGGTGAAAAAATAAGCCCCGCGCGGCAGATCCGCGCAGGGCTTTCGTCCTCGATCGCGATTTAACGATGTTTGATGAAATCGCCGGTTTGCAGCTCGGCCATCGCTTGCTGTAGCTGCTTCTGCGTGTTCATGACGATCGGCCCGTACCACGCGACTGGCTCCTCGATCGGCTTGCCCGACACGAGCAGGAAACGGATACCCTCGTCGCCCGCCTGAACGGTAATCTCATCGCCGCGGTCGAACAGCACGAGCGAGTGATTGCCAACATCGTATCGGGGCGGCGCATCCGGTTTTTCGATCTGCTCCGTCAGCACCGCACGGGGATTCGACGAGTCACGGAATGTGCCCGAGCCCGCGAACACGTACGCAAAAGCGTTCCGCGTCGTCTCGATCTTGAGGCGCTTCCGCTGATTCGGGGGAACCGAGATATCGATGTAATTCGGATCGGCAGCTACACCTTCGACCGGTCCCTTCTTTCCCCAGAACTCGCCGCAAATAATCCGCGCGCGCGTTCCATCGTCGTCCGTGACCTCGGGAATCGCACTCGACGGAATGTCCTGGTAGCGCGGATCGGTCATCTTCAGCGACGCGGGCAGGTTCGCCCACAGCTGGAAACCGTGCATGCGGCCATCCGTGTCGCCTTTCGGCATCTCCTGATGCAGGATGCCGCTGCCGGCCGTCATCCATTGCACGTCCCCGGCGGTCATCTTCCCTTTGTTGCCGAGGCTGTCTCCGTGCTCCACGGATCCGGCGAGCACATACGTGATCGTCTCAATCCCGCGGTGCGGATGCCATGGGAATCCCTTCAGGTAGTCGGCCGGATTGTCATTGCGGAAATCGTCCAGAAGAAGAAATGGATCGAAATCTTTCGTTTTGCCGAAACCAAAGGCGCGTTGCAGCTTGACGCCGGCACCCTCAATGGTCGGCTGGGGTTGAATAATCTGTTTTACTGGGCGGAGTGACATAACTCTCCCTCCTTATCATCTTTAATTCTCTAATTCTTGAATTCTTGCTCTATTCTTTCTCTCTATGCTTTTACTGGGCGCGGCGATTTCGAGGGCCGCGCCAATCCTTTAGGCCTTTACAAACTGGACATCCAAGGTGATCGTCACATCTTCGCCGACGAGAATGCCGCCGGTTTCGAGGGCCGCGTTCCAGGTCAGGCCAAAATCTTTGCGATTGATCTTTGTAGTTGCCGAAACCGCGATTCGGGTATTGCCCCATGGGTCTTTCGCGGGCGCGGTCGGTCCTTCCGCGGAAAAGACTACCTTGCGCGTGACTCCTCGGATCGTTAGATCACCCTCGACCGACAATTCTCCATTCCCGACGCGGCTTATGCGCGTGGACTTGAAGGACAACGTGGGAAACTTTTCGGCGTGGAAGAAGTCGGCACTCTTCAGGTGCGCATCGCGCTGGGGATCGCGCGTTTCGATTGATGCTGCCTCGATGACGGCCTCGGCGTGAGACTGGGTCGGGTCAGACTCGTCAAGAGTCAGTGTTCCAGAGACCTTGGCGAATTGGCCTTTCACGTTGGAGATCATCATGTGTTTAACTTTGAACTCGGCAACGGAGTGAGCCGGGTCAATGTTCCAGGTGGTGATGGCGGTGGTTTGTGGTGCAGGCATTGTCGTGACATCTGTGCTCATGGTGTTTTTTCTCCTTACTTTGGATTAGATGCGTTATGACGATATTCGTTGCAACAGATATATTCCCTAAAAAAGACGCTCAAACTGTGCCGGCGCGAGCGGCATGCAGCAGTTCAGTGAGGGCGTGAAGCCGTTCCCGGCCCAATCCGCCTAATTGTTTGCGATGGGCCGTCTGGATCGGTTCGTCCAATCGCGCCAAGACCCTAAGGCCATCGGGCGTGATCCGTCCCATAACCGTTCGGCGGTCTTTTTCTTCGCGCCAGCGCGAAATCAGCCCCCGTTTTTCCAGGCGGTCGAGCAGGCGCGTGATGTCCGGATCCCGCGTAATCATGCGGCAGGCAATCTCACCGCATGGCAGGCCATCCGGCGAGCCGCGCAGGATTCGGAGCACATTGTACTGGGTCGAAGAGAGGTCCTCGGATTTGAGAATCTTGACCAGCCCTCTGGAGAGCATGTCCGTGGTCCGCAACAAATCCAGAAACGCATCTTCCTCGGGAGATCCCAACGGGCGCCGCTTTTTTGGTGGTTCGAGCGTACTTTTCATGTCTCGGCTAATATTAGTCGTTATAACGACTATTGTCAAGACGAACGCTTCCCGGCTGTGAGGCGCGAGCTATTTCTAGCAGGAGTTTTGGGCGACCCGGCTTCCCTCTCGGAGCAAAGCCGGATCACCTCATTATTATTAGGCCGCTGCCAGCTGGCGTTTCTTGATAAACGTGAGCAGGTCGGCATTGATCTGATCCGCATTGGTGGTCGGCATCCCGTGCGGAAATCCGGGATAAACCTTGAGCGTCGCACCCTTCACGAGCTTCGAGGATTGCATTGCCGACGCCCCGATCGGTACGATCTGGTCGTCGTCACCATGAAGAATAAGGGTGGGCACGTCGAACTTCTTAAGATCCCCGGTGAAGTCTGTCTCCGAGAACGCCTTGATGCAGTCGTAGCCTGCCTTAACTCCCCCCATCATGCCCTGGAGCCACCACTTCTCCCGGATGCCTTCGGAAATCTTGGCCCCTGGCCGGTTGTAGCCATAGAACGGGAGTGTGATGTCTTTGTAAAACTGCGGCCGGTTTGCCGTATAGGCGGCCCGCAGGCCGTCAAAGACCTCGATGGGCGCGCCCTCTGGATTCTTGTCAGTCTTCACCATGAGCGGTGGAACCGAACTGATGAGCACGGCCATCGCCACACGCTTCGAGCCATGCCGTCCAATGTAGCGGGCAACTTCTCCGCCTCCGGTAGAGTGGCCTATGTGAATTGCGTCTTTCAAGTCGAGCTTTTCAGTGAGCGCCGCAAGATCGTCGGCATAGGTATCCATCTCGTTGCCGTCCCATGTTTGAGACGAACGGCCATGGCCGCGCCGGTCGGCAGCGATGACTCGATAGCCCCGTTCGCCGAAGAACATCATTTGTGCATCCCAGTCGTCCGCCGTGAGCGGCCAGCCGTGGCTGAACACGATGGGTTGCCCTTTGCCCCAGTCTTTGTAGTAAATTGTCGTGCCGTCTTTGGTTGTAATGGTCGCCATAATGCGCTCCTTGCAATCTGAATGTGAAGAGTAATGAATCCGAGGCTGCTGCCCGGAAAGCAAAACATGCTAGTCGAGAGACACCCCGAGCTGTGTCTGGTGAGATTCCAGGGGAGTCTCCGCGGATTCTTTTCCTGCGCATCCGTCCGGGCTACGGCGTCATCTTCATTTAATCATCGCGGTGACGTGATTTAATCATCGCGGTGACGTGCGGACTAGCCAATACGCGCCAGCTGATGCGGGAATTATCAATTTGAACGAACTTTGAACGAACTTCGAGCGGACATTTGAGTGAACTTTGAACGAATCTTTAAACGAACCTTTAAACGAACGACGTGCGCGCCAACATCCGAGGGGCGTATTATCTCATCCACTCGGATTGATCGGAGTGCGGGTCCAGGAATCACGCATCTAAGAGTCACAAAAAGGAAGGAGACGCCCTTGAGGCTCAGTAATGAATGGCGCCGCTTTTTCTGGTTAGCCGGAGTCTGGCTTTGCGGAGCGGCAACGGCTCTGGCGCAAACTGAGATACCCAGCCCCAGCAGTCCGGGCCAAGCCATCCCCGGAACCGGTGAAGTGAGCAAGTTCGCAAACAGCGTGCCGGCAAAACTTGTTCCGGGCCTTCTACCGCTTTCCTTGCGGGAGGCCATTGATCGCGGATTGAAACAGAATCTCGGCCTGCTGCTTTCAAATGCCGACGTTCACTTGGCCCGCGGGGAGCGCTGGGAGCAGTTGAGCGCCCTGCTGCCGCACGTGACGGCGGCGCCTTATGTGGCCGAGTCGAAGGTCAATATTGACGAACTCGGGTTTGCCGGTCTCGCTAGCCAATTGGGTTTGGGGGCATCCGTTGGGCCGTTTTCTTATTTTGACGCGCGCGCCAGCGCGACCCAGAGCTTATTCGACTGGAAGTCCATCAGCTCCGCCCGCGCGGCCAATCAGAGTTTGAAATCAGCCGCCTATACATTCAAGGATGCGCGCGATCTGGTGGTGCTGGCTGTGGGCTACACCTATTTGCAGGGCATCGCCGACGAAGCCCGCATCGAGACGGCCGAAGCCCAGGTCAAGACGGCGCAGGCAATCTACGATCAAGCGGCGGATCAGGTGACTGCCGGGACGTCCCCAGACATCGATGCGCTGCGGGCGAAAGTCGAACTCCAGACTCGTCAGCAACAATTGATCCAGGCAAAAAACAACTTCGCCATTCAGAAACTGACGGTGGCGCGCGTGATCGGCCTCGCTCCCGGACAGGAATTCGAATTCGCCGACAAGTCGCCGTATGAGCCATTCGAAGGCCTCAGCGTGGATGAAGCCCTGAAACGCGCCTACGCATCACGTTCCGATTTCCAGGCGGCCATGACCGATGTGCGCGCCGCAGAGTTCTCCCGGAAGGCTGCGGTGGCCGGTTATTTCCCATCGCTCTCGGTGGACGCGGATTACGGGCTGGGAGGAGCGCATCCCTCCACGGCAACGCCGGTCGCCGACGTACACGGGACGCTGACGATCCCGATCTTTACCGGCGGCAAAGTTCACGGCGATGTATTGCAGGCGGATGCGAGACTCGAACAGAGCCGCGAGCGCATGGAGAGCCTGCGCGCGCAGATCGATGCCGACGTGCGGGCAGCGTTGCTGAATCTTGAATCGTCGGCGGAACAGGTAACCGTGGCGCGCAGCAACATTGACCTGGCGGAGCAGACGCTCACCCAGTCACGCGATCGCTTCAGCGCCGGGGTCGCCGATACGGTGGAGGTCACGCAATCGCAAGAATCGGTCGCGAGCGCGCACGAACAGTACATCTCAAGTCTCTACAGTTACAATTATGCAAAAATTTCGCTGGTTCGCGCCCTCGGAGTCGCTGAGCAGGGCGTGAAGGATTATTTCAAAGGAAAATAAAAATGGCGGACGAAAACGCACCCCGTTCGGTGCCGGAGACAGGCCCAGACACAGACAAAGATTCCGCGGTTAATTCGTCGGCCTCGCCGAATCGCGACTACACGCCCCTGGCACGCCGGAATCCCAAGCGCCGCAGAAACCTCATCATTCTGGTCGTCGTCGCGGTGCTGATTGTCGGCGGCATATTCTTGTGGCGCTACCTGAGCAGCTACGAATCGACCGATGACGCGCAAGCCGATGTTCACCTCTATCCCGTCAGCGCGCGCGTTTCCGGCTACGTGGTGAAGGTTAACGTCGACGACAACCAGTGGGTGGAGAAAGGCACGGTGCTGGTCGAGGTCGACCCGAAGGACTATGAGGTCGCAGTCGCGCAGGCGCAAGCGAATCTCGCGAATGCCGAAGCCACCGCGCAATCACTTAATATTACGGTTCCGATTACTTCAACGAACACTTCGAGCCAGCTCAAGTTCGCAGCCTCCGGCATCGCAGACGCCAACGCCGGCGTCATCGCCGCCGAAAGGCAACTCACCGCCGCCCATGCTCAAGTGGAGTCAGCCGAAGCGAACGATGTCAAAGCACAAGACGATCTTCATCGCTACAAATTGCTGGTCGACAAGCGCGAGGTCTCGCAGCAAATTTACGATCAGGCATTGGCCGCAGCGAAGTCCAGCGCTGCAACGGTAGCCGCAGCCCAGGCCAGTGAATCGGCGGCCCGGGAGTTCGTTAAGCAGACCCGTAGCCGCCTGGAACAAGCGGTAGCGAACCACCAATCCGCCGAGACCGGGCCGCAGCAAGTGTCGTCAACCCAGGCTCGGGTGCGCGCCGCGATTGCCGATGCCGATCAAAAGCGCGCACTCCTGGAACAGGCGCAACTCAACCTGGAGTACACCAAAATCGTCGCGCCGGTCAGCGGCGAAGTGAACAAGACCGTCGTCGTCGGCATGAATGTTGCCGACGGGCAGCAACTGCTCACGGTCGTGCCGCTCGATGAGGTGTGGGTCACAGCCAATTTTAAGGAGACCCAGCTCAAACACATGCAGCCTGGACAGAAAGCAGATATTAACGTGGACTCAACCGGCCAGACTCTGAAGGGTCACGTCGACAGCATCGCGGGCGCAACCGGACCACTCTTCAGTCTGCTTCCACCTGAGAACGCCACCGGAAACTACGTAAAAATTGTCCAGAGGATTCCGGTGAAGATTGTTCTCGAGCCGGGCGAGAACAAAGAGCGCCTCCTTCGCCCGGGCATGAACGTGGTGCCGGACGTCTATATCACCAAATGAGCGCTGCTGCAGTCACACTCGATCAGGATGTTTGGCGGCCCAAGTACAACCCATGGCTGATCGCCGTTGTTGTCGCCATGGCCGCCTTCATGGAGGTGCTCGACACCAGTATCGCCAACGTCGCTCTGCCGTATATGGCGGGCAATCTCGGCGCGAGCAATGATCAAAGCACGTGGGTGTTGACGTCTTACCTGGTCTCGAACGCCATCATTCTGCCGATCAGCGGCTGGCTCGCAAGCACTCTCGGACGAAAGCGCTTTTTCATGTCCTGTTTGAGCGTCTTCACCGTGAGTTCCCTGCTCTGCGGTATTGCGCCGAGTCTCGGATTTCTTCTTTTCTTCCGGGTGTTACAGGGCGCGGGCGGCGGCGGCCTTCAGCCCATGGCGCAGGCCATTCTGGCTGACACATTTCCGCCGCACCAGCGCGGCCTTGCGTTTGCTCTCTACGGTATTACCGCCATCATGGCGCCGACCATAGGGC
>JBAWBE010000769.1:0-4755 GCA_049589635.1 Terriglobales bacterium | reverse complement strand
GTTTCCGCAAGTGCAGGCCCGTAGCTCAGTCTGGTTAGAGCGCTTCCTTGACACGGAAGAGGTCGATGGTTCGAGTCCATTCGGGCCTACCATTATTTTCATAGCGATAAGGAGAATCGCCTAGATTCTCTAGCCCGTGATTCCGCGGGCCCCCGGTCGTGAACCCTAGGGCCAGGTACCGTCGGAAACCTGTTTCTTGACCGCAACCAACTTGTGGAAGATCAAGATTTCATGCGGCCCTAACCTTAAATCTTGATCCACCCTGGCTCCCGCACATGCTCCTCGTCAAGACGGCGCAGACGAGCCGCCATGATTCCAGCGCGTCCGAGATAGCCAACCACCTGCCTGGGATCATTGCGATCGACGACCGGCAAGCGGCCAATATCGTTACGCAGCATCTTGGCAGACGCGTCGTGCAGCATCTCATCGGGATAAGTGACGACAACGCTCTTCGTCCCGGCATCGAGCACAGTCATGGCACCCGCCGGGTCTCGGTCGAGCGCCCGCATCACGTCGCCGCGAGTAATAACGCCCATCAACTTGCCATCGGAATCCAGGATAAACATGCCCTGATGTTTTCGAACTTCCGGATCGCCTCGCGCGATACGGTCGGCCAGATCGCGCACCTTCATGTCTTGCGGGAGCTTCGGAACTTCCGGATCCATCGTTTCCGAAACTCTCACTTGCTGAAACACATCGGCTTCGTATTCCTGATGAATGTGGAGTCCACGCCGTGCCAGCTTCTCCGTCATGATCGAAGCCTTGGGCATCAGCAGCATGGCGACGCCATCGGCGATCACACACACCAGCATCAGCGGCAACACCGAGTTGTAATCGCGCGTGATTTCGAAGGCGAAAATGATGAACGCAAAAGTCGCGCGGGAGGCCGCCCCAAACACCGCGCCCATCGCGACCAGCGCGAAGGCGCCCGGCGAAAGGTTGGCGGCCGGATAGATTCGATCGATGCCGAGAGCAAACACTCCGCCGAGCGCGGCGCTTGACATAAACATCGGCGCCAGCAATCCCCCCGAGGTTCCCGAGCCGAGCGAGATGACCAAGGCTGCGGCCTTGGCGACCATAACGAGGAGAAGCAATTTCCACGCGAGATTCGCGTTCAGAATGTCACCGATCGTGTCGTAGCCCACGCCGAAAACGCGCGGCACAAAATATCCGATGATCCCGAGGCCGAGGGCGCCGATTGCCGGCCACCATAGTTCGTCGACCGGCAGCTTTTCAAATTGATCTTCGGTCCAGTACAGAAGCTTACTGAACCCAACGGCGGCGAGACCGCAGATGATTCCGAGCAGCAGATAAAAGGGCAGTGCGTGCGGAATGCCGAAATCCATGGCTGCGACGCTGAACATCGGGCCCGAACCCAGAAGTTGCATGTGGACTGCCGCAGCCAGCGTGCTGGCGATGACAAGCGGAATGAATGACCGCGCTTTGAATTCAAACAACAGTAGTTCAATCGCGAGGATTACACCTGCAATTGGCGTATTGAAGGTCGCCGACATGCCCGCCGCTGCACCGCAGGCGAGCAGCACCTTGCGTTCGGAGGCGGTCGTGTGAAAAAGCTGGCCAACAAGTGAGCCGAGCGCCCCGCCGGTTTGAATGATCGGACCTTCGGCGCCGAACGGACCTCCGGTACCGATCGCGATGGCCGCCGAGATCGGCTTCAGAATGGCCACGCGCGGCTCGATGCGGCTGCGGTTGACCATCACAGCTTCCATGGCTTCAGGAATGCCGTGTCCCTTGATCTTCGACGACCCATATTTCGCCATGCAGCCGACGATGAGGCCGCCAATCACCGGAATCACGATCACCCAGGCCCCGAGTTGAGTGTGGCGCGGACTCACAAAATCCGCAGAGAAGCGATGATAGAAAAAGAAGTTGGTGAACAAGCCGATGAGCTTGTAGAGCAGATACGCAATCCCGCCTGCCAGCAGCCCGATGCCTCCCGCAAGAAACGACATCAGGACCATGCGGAATTGAGCGGGCTCCTCGATCACTGCTGGGGCGACCTGCGTTCCGGTTGCGGCAAGGGAGGCGGTACGCGAAAATCTGCTGCTATTGCTTGGGTTTTTCACACTGCTTTGGTTTATTTCAGGCACGGGTTCGTCTCTTCTCGACTCTCTTTTTGTTGGTTCTGACAACTCCGGTGTCAGCCCTGCCATTGCCGCTCCTCGTGGCCATCGCGCGTTTCAGGGCAACGATCAGCGCGGGGCCACGTTTGCGGAGTTCCGCCCGATGGTGGAATGACAACTCCTGCAAGATCCTCTCGCCCTTTGGAGTCAGTTCGAGCAGGACTTCTCTTCGGTCTTCCCCTCCCCGATGCCGCCGGACGCAGCCTGCCGAGGCAAGCCGGTTGATCAGTTCGACGGCGCTGTGGTGTTTGATCTGGAGGCGCTCGGCCAGTTCACCAACTCGAGGCCGTGTCTGCCTCGGCAAGCCCTTTAGAGCGAGCATTAGTTGATGCTGCTGCGGTTCCAGTCCAGCATCTCGGGCCGCCTGTTCGCTGAAGTGCAGGAATCGGCGTAATTGATAACGAACGTCCGCCAGCGATTCGTAATCGGTCGATGTTTGCGACTTTCCCATGGTTGCCTAAAAGCGATCGAACGTCTTAATTATATCGCAGCACGATATAAATATATCGTAATACGATATAGATTGATTTGCAAGGCAATATGTCGCATGAACTTCTCAGGTCCACTGATTTGATCGATTGAGATTTGACCTCTGTCATCCGGGCATTGCACAATGACCAGTCCGCTGCACGCGGCTATTTCGAGGATGCACATGAAAGTCCGTCGTTCCCTGATCGTTATCGCAGTCTGTGCCTTCGCTTCCCTGCTCTCGTCTTCGACTAGCGCTCAAACCTCAACCCCGCCAATCCGGCGATCGATCACCGACAAAGACATCTTCGACTTCGTCTGGGTGGCCAACCCGCAGGTTTCGCCCGATGGTTCCCATGTCGCCTTCACCCGCGTCAATGTTGACGAGAAGCGCACCGGGTACGAGACTTCGATCTGGATCGTCTCGACTTCGGGCGGCGAAGATCCAGTTCGTCTGACAAACGGAAAGCACGATGCACAGCCGCGCTGGTCGCCCGATGGAAGGCGCATGGCCTTCGTTCGCGGAGGAGACAAGGATGAAAGCGGCAAACCGAAGCCCGCGCAAATTGCGCTGCTCTCATTCTCCGGAGGCGAGGCTCGCATCATCACCGATCTGCCTAAGGGTGCCACCGGGCCAGTCTGGTCGCCCGATGGGAAGCACATCGCATTCTCAAGTTCCACCACGCCCGAAGACATCGAAAAAGCCGCACACAAAAAAACGCAGGCTGAAAAGGAGAGCGAGCACGAGTCTGATGTCCACGTGATAAGCCGGGCGGTTTATCGCGAGAATGACGAGGGCTTTCTTGACTTCAAACGGCACGATCATATTTGGGTAGTTGACGTGCCTGCTGGCTTTGAAGATCAGCCCAAGCCCGTGCAGCTGACCAGCGGCGATTACGACGAAGGCGAAATTCGCTGGACCAACAACGGCTCGCGCATTTACTTCCTGACATCGCACGTGGACGAGCCGTACTACGACACAGCAACTGCTGACATTTATTCGGTCCCGTCCACGGGCGGCTCTGCGGAAACGTTCGGCACGATTCCAATGGGCATCGGCGATTTTACTTTGAGTCCCGATGGGCATCGAGTGGCCTTCCACGGAGCGATTGAGCAGCCGGTGCGCTCGTACTCGCAGCCCGATCTTTGGGTGATGGACCTGAGCCCGAATTCGCGGCCCGCAAACTTGACTGCCGATTACGACTACGACATGGGCGATGCAGTCTTCGGCGACAACGGCGCGCCGCGCGGAGGCAACGGCTCAACTCTGCACTGGTCGCCAGATGGGCGGTCACTCTATGACAAGGTCGCCAGGCAAGGCCGCACTCCAATCATTCGAGTCGATGCGCAATCGGGCGCCGTGACTGAGATTACTCATGGCGACCAGACGGTTATGGATTTCTCGGTTACGCCTGACGCGCGCACGATTGTCGCGCTCATTTCGACTCCGGTTTCGATCGGCGATCTTTTTGCCATCGCGCCCGACGGGACCCAGACGCGCCTCACCGACTTCAATCACAAACTTTGGTCGCAGCTCAACCTGACCGCGCCCGATGAAATCAACTACAAAAGCTTCGACGGCAAGAATATTCAGGGATGGATTCAGAAGCCGCCCGACTTTGATCCGCACAAGAAGTACCCGGTGATCCTGAACATTCACGGCGGCCCCCACGCCGCCTACGGCTGGGTCTTCGAGCATGAATTCCAGTGGATGGCCGCGAAAGGTTATGTCGTCCTCTACATTAACCCGCGCGGTTCAATAAGCTACGGCCAGGATTTTGCGAACATTATTCAGTATCACTACCCGGGCGACGACTATCGCGATCTGATGGTCGGCGTCGATGAACTTATCAAGCGCGGCTACGTGGACGAGAAAAAGCTCGCCGTCACCGGCGGTAGCGGGGGCGGGGTGCTCACGGATTGGACGGTGACACAGACCGATCGCTTCGCGGCGGCGGTTTCGCAGCGCGATATTTCCAATTGGGCTTCGTGGTGGTATACCGCCGATTTCACACTCTTCCAGCCACGGTGGTTCAAGGCGCCACCCTTTGAAGATCCGCAAGACTACATCAACCGCTCCGCAATCACGTTCGTCAAAAAGATTCACACGCCGATCCTGTTCGTGCTGGGCGAGTCCGATTCG
>JBAWBE010000768.1:0-2577 GCA_049589635.1 Terriglobales bacterium | reverse complement strand
CTTCTACCTCGCGTCCAACGGACCGCTCGACTGGGTGCGCCTGATAAACACGCTCTGCGGGACGCTGCTAGTCGCAGGTGGCACCGCAGCCTTGAACCAATACATCGAACGCCACATGGACAGCGTGATGCGCCGCACCGCGAACCGGCCGCTGCCTGCGGGCATCTTGCAGCCGAAAGAAGTTCTGATCTTCGGCGTAGCCACAATCATCGGCGGCACTGTCTGGCTCCTCGCTGCCGTCAACGCTCTCGCCGCGTTTCTCGCCCTCGCCACCAGCGTCTCGTACCTGGCGGCCTACACTCCGCTCAAGACACGCACAACGCTCGCAACCGCCGTGGGCGCCGTTCCTGGCGCGCTCCCCCCGCTGATCGGGTGGGCCGCAGCGCACGGTTCGCTCTCGCTCGGCGCATGGGTTCTCTTCGCCATCTTGTTCGTCTGGCAATTCCCGCATTTCATGGCCATCGCCTGGATGTACCGCGAAGATTATGGCCGCGCCGGCATCTTGATGCTACCGGTGGTGGACCGCGAAGGCGACAAGACCTTCCGCCTGATCGTTGCGACTTCCGCCATTCTGATCCCCGTCAGCCTGCTGCCGGCCGTGCTTGGCATGACCGGGATTCATTATTTTTACGGCGCTCTTATCCTTGGGCTTCTTCTGCTCCAGGTTTCTTCCTGGGCCAATCGCTCCCGCACCAACGTCCGCGCGAAGTGGTTGATGCACGCCACCGTCGCGCACATTCCATTGCTTCTCGGATGGATGATTCTGGATAAGCTAGCCCGATGACGGCGGCTGCGGCAGTGGGAAGGGAATCGGGGATGACGCCAAAATCGAACTGGATCGAGATGAGCGCTCTCTGCGTGCTCTTCATCATTCTCTCGATCTGGGGAATCGTCTGGGACTTCACCAGCGGCCTGCTCACCAGCGGCATTGACGGCATCATGCTCGTCGCCATTTGCCTGATGATGGGCGGCATCTTC
This sequence comes from Terriglobales bacterium, assembly GCA_049589635.1. Taxonomy (GTDB): domain Bacteria; phylum Acidobacteriota; class Terriglobia; order Terriglobales; family Acidobacteriaceae; genus Acidiflorens. Next base: position 1,599 of record JBAWBE010000768.1, on the reverse strand, counting down.
AGCTTGATGCTCGTCGTCATGCTCTGGCAAGCCGGCCTGATTCCGATTTTCAAGCCCAAAGAAGCCAAAGAAGGAGCTCCCGCCAAGCCCGCAGCAGCTGCCAAGCCGGCCGCCCCTGCTGCGACTGCGTCACCCGCTCCAGCTCCAACTCCCGCCGCCGCTCCGGCCGCAGCTCCAGCTCAGAAAGCGGCTTCGCCCGCCCAGACCACGCCGACTACGCCCACCACGAAATAATCCGGCTCTATGCCCCCGCCTTTCACCACAACCGCTCTTCTCGCATCATGCGATCGTGGCATCCAATAACCAGCAGATGACTCCCGACGCGCAACCTCAAAAATCTTTCGGCGGTCGCTGGGCTCTCGGAATCGTCGTCCTCGCGCTGCTCTTCGTACTCATGCCATTTCTTTTCTGGAACGCCACCTGGTTCGGCCGCCCGATCACCGACAATCAAATCGCCCATGCCCTCGCCGATCGCAGTCATCCCCGCGAAATCCAGCACGTGCTCTCGCAATTCGAAACGCGCATCGAAAAAGGCGATCCGGGCGTCCGTCGCTGGTATCCGCAAATGGTCGTGCTGGCCAAAGACCCGATCGACGAGATCCGCGTCACCGACGCCTGGGTCATGGGGCAAGATAACACTTCGCAGGAATTTCACACCGCGCTGCTAGGCATGTTGGATGACCCGAACCCGATGGTTCAACGCAATGCCGCGCTCTCGCTAGTGCGTTTCCACGACGATTCCGGCCACGCCCTGATCATCTCGATGCTCCGGCCGTACCTAATGGATTCGCCGCAAGCAGGCGTCCTCTCCACGCGCCTGAAAAACGACGACATCGTAAACCCCGGAACGCTGTTAGCTCACATCGAATCAGGTGGGAAGAGCAGCGAAGTCCGCGCCCAAGTCCCCGGCACGGTAGAACGCTGGCTGGTGCCAAACGGCGCGACAATCACCGCCGGCCAGCCAATCCTCTCACTAGCTCCAAATGAAAGCATGGCCTGGGAAGCTCTCCGCGCCCTATTCCTGACCGGCACGCCAGCCGACCTGCCAGACGTCGCGCACTTCGTCCGCGACACGAGCGGCATGTCCCCACAAGTAGGCGCCCAAGCCCAAGCCACAGCCCGCGAAATCCAAGCCCGCGCAAACCACGAGCAAACTCAGTAGCGTCGGCGTGTCCTGACGCAGGAAGGGTGTCCCGCCGACTCTTAGGGGTTTGTATTCGACCTTGCCTTTGAATTTGTAGCGGCGAACTTCAGTGCGCCATCGGTGTGAGGGCACAAAACGATGACCCAATGTGCATCGACCTAGAAGCGGATGTCATCCCGAGCGCAGCGAGGGATCTGCTTTTTCTCTGAACCCCATGGCGCCCTAATCACTGCTTATACTGAATCACCGCCTGCCCATCCACAATCTTGATATCGCTAATATCCGGCGGCAAACGCAATTTCTCCCGATTCTCCGGCGACGCCATCAATTTCTCCACCGCCTCATTCAGGGTTGATTGCGGCAAAGGCAACGACCCCAGCTTCCCGCTAACCGGCTCGAACCTCATATATCCATTGTCCGCCGTCAGGTGTCCATCCAGCTCCAACGACAAATCC
>JBAWBE010000767.1:0-3931 GCA_049589635.1 Terriglobales bacterium | reverse complement strand
GTTAGCATCGGCACTACACGCAGGAATCCCGATTATTTCGCGATTTCGGTTTTCAACGAGGCGTTTGGCGGAGGCTTTTCTTCGCGGCTGTTTGGCGATATTCGAACGACGAAGGGTTTAGCCTACGCGGTGGGCGGAGGGATTGGGGCTTCGTGGGATCACCTGGGAATGACTCGCATGATGGTGATGACCAAGAGCGGAACTACCTTCGAATCGATTGAAGCGATTGACGATGAAATTGCCAGGCTGGCGAAGGATCCAATCAACGAGGGCGAGATTGAACGTGCGAAGGATGCGATTTTGAACTCGTTTGTGTTTCGTCTGGATTCGCCGGGGAAAGTTTTGCAGGAACAGATGGCTTATGAGTTTTACGGGTACCCCCTCGACTTTCTGGAGAAGTACGAGCAAGGAATACAGGCGGTGACCAAGGCGGATGTCGCGCGGGTAGCCGCGAAGTATCTGCATCGCGATCAGATGGCCGTACTGGTCGTGGGTAACTCCGGCGAATTTGACAAGGAGCCGGCGTCGCTGGGCGCCGTGCATAAGATTGACATCACGATTCCTGCGCCACCCGCCGGGGTTGTTCCTGGGCAGGGCGGGCAGTAGGCTGAAATCCCTTTTCCCTTTCTTGGAACGCGGTTTGGACCGCCTGTTCTTGGCAGATCCGTTCTACCTCGGAGGGGATTCGATTAGCTCTCGGCCAGAGCAGTCGGCTCTGCTGGCTGGCCGCTTTGAACCCTTCTTACTTCGGGCATGAGATCGCGCGAAGCCGCATCTTTTGTGACGAATCCATCGGCGCCGGCGATCAACGCCTCTTTCATGAAGCTCCGAGAACGATGTTGGGTAAGGAATATGATCCTGATATCCGGCAATTCGTGTTTAATAAGGCGCGTCGCTTCAAATCCGCTGACCAAGGGCATCGAAATGTCCATGAGCACGAGATCGGGTTTGTGCTCTTTAGCCAGTCTGGCCGCCTCGATTCCGTTGGTGGCTTCGCCCACAATCTGAATATTGGCTTGGGCGTGGAGTATTTTGCAGATCGCCCGCCTGACAACATCACTGTCGTCGGCCACCAGAACCCGCAGATCCGCTGACGTCATTTTTGTCTCTTTCGTACTTCTTTCCGAATTCGAGTCATGGATCTACGGCTTGTTCATCGCAGATTTGCAATGAGAAGGGTATCGGCGAACGTGCGCCGAGAACGTGCGCCAAGAACGCAAGCAGCCCCCAAAGTATTAACCACCTTCCGACCGGTGTCGAACAATAGGGGATTTACTGTAAATTTCGGACGGTTATACGGGGAGTAGCCGCCTAGTACGTCTACCTGGTGTGGCGGGGGATCCCCTCAAGGCACCCTTAATACGGATTACCTGTACGCGCATAGGATGGAACAGGTTCCATGGGCTGGCCATTGGGCGAAAAGCCATGAATTTCAGCCCGTGCCTTCGGCAGGCTGTTCGGGTATTTCTCCTGCTGAAACTTGATCAATTTCTCTCGCACCAGGCAACGTAGATCCCAGGCCTTCGAGGAATCCGTCGCGCTTGCCAGGGCCCGTATCTGCACGGTTTGTTCGGTGGCGTCGCTGACCTGGAGGGCGCAGACCTTTTGGTCCCACAACGGTGTGGATTCGAGGATCCGGCGAAACTCCTGGCGCAACTCTTCGACTGGAACTGTGTAGTCCGCGTAAATATAAACGTACGCGAGGAGGTCTGACGTGCTCCGCGTCCAGTTTTGGAAGACATTCTCGATGAAGTATGACAATGGCACCACTAACCGGCGAAGGTCCCATGTGCGCACCACTACGTAGGTGGTGAGAATTTCTTCGATCCACCCATACTCTCCCCCGACAATTACCACGTCATCAATGCGGATGGGCTCGGTGAGGGCAATCTGTAGACCGGCAATCAGGCTCGAGAGGGTTGACTTCATGGCCATTCCGACGATGAGTCCAGCAATGCCGGCCGACGCGAGCAGACTGGTTCCGAGCTGGTGAATCGCGGGGAACGTCATCAGGATGATGGCAGTGGTCACGACGATGACCAGCAGCGTGAAGATTCTTCGGAGGACAGCGATCTGGGTGCGAACGCGGCGCGCCGCCAGGTTATCGGCGATGTCCGTGCGGTAGCGCGCATAGATTGCATCGCCGAAAACGTCCGCCAGAAGAATAATTACCCAGGCGATCGCAGCTATGACGCCGAGGCCCACGACGTGCCGAACAATCTGCACCAGTTCATCGCGGACAGGCAAGGCCGGGAGGGCGAGAATAATTGCCAGCAAGGGAAAAATCCAGCGGGTAGGTCCCTCGGCGTGCCGAACGAGAGAATTTCCGATTGGTCCGCCCGTACGTTTTGTCACGCGCTTGGCGACGGCGAATAGGACTGCATGGACGATCAACGCCAAGAAAACCGAACCAGCCAGGATGATCGCAGGCCATAGCCATGCTTGCCATTTTTGCCAAAGCTGCGGCACAGTTTGCCCTCTCATCCCCCAGGCTTCCTGGGGTGAAAATTAGATGCCGCCAAGGGTGAATGCTTTGGCTTCGTTGGCACGAAGGATTGTGGATTCAATGTTTTGCTTGCTTTGCGGACTACTTTTTATCCACTCCAATCCGATTTGATGGAAGGTCGGGGGTTACGCCCAGGGTTACGCCCCGGCCTTTTGATTTATGTGGTCATTACTGCGCGAGCGGCGGTGGGTTCGACAGGAGCTTTGCGGCGCAGGATGGCAGCGGAGACGAGAGTAATAATAAGGCCGACGGGCAGGGGCTCCATGAAGGTGTAGGCCATGTTAACGAAGGGATTCTGATAGAGCTGCTGAGAGTGCTGTATGGCGGCAACCTGCGCGGCCGTGGTGGCCGGGTCAAGTCCGGAGGACTGGACCTTGTGAATCTGCGCGGCGAAGTAGCTGTCCATGAAGTGAGGCATGAAGTTGAAGTAGAGGACCTCCCACGTGGCGACGTAGCAGACGGTGGTGATGAGCGCGATCAGGATGCCGCAGGCGAAGGCTCGGCCGAAGGAGATTTGACCGGCTAGATTGTTGTCGCGGTAGCTGCGGATGCCGAAGTAGATGAGCAGGAACGACGCCACCATGATGGTGTAGCCGAGAATCATGCTGTGCCCGGAGCCGATCTTCTTGGCGAGGAGAAGCGAGCTGTCCATAAGGACGGAGATCATGACGCCAGCGATGAGGCCGAAGGTGAGAACGGTTTTCTTCATGTGAGGCTCCTTGTTCGAAATGCAAAACGTTCAAAGCGCAAAACGCGCGAGTGAGATGGCGTCACGATACCGTCTAACGAGGCGGGATGTCGTCATCCTTTCGGATGATTTTGCACCAATGGAGCGGAAATCGTGCTTTCGGGTGACGCCAGTGTTACGGCAGGAGGCCTAGTTCTTTGCCGCGCTGGACGGCCTGGGTGCGGCGGGCGGCTCCGAGCTTGTCGAAGGCGCGGGAACAGTGTGTCTTAACGGTGTTTTCGGAAACGAAAAGCTGCGTGGCGATCTCGCGATTGCTGAAGCCGCGGGCGATCAGGGTGAGGATTTCGAGCTCGCGTGCCGTGATGCCGAGGGTCTGCTGGCGACCCGTATTGGGAGCGAAGGGTTCGAGGGCACTGGCTCCGACGCGTGCTTCTGCGGGAACTTTAGTTGGAACTATCGCCGGCGCTAGCACTTCCCTCACCACGACCGTTTCGCGGATGGTTTCGCGGCTGCGTGTTATGCGCAGGCCGAGCCAGATGCCGAAGGTCGCGAATAGGATGGCGACGAGCGCGCCGTAGAGCTCGACGGAGTGCTCGATGATGACGAAGCGGTATTCGGTGTACTGCAGGGTGGCGATGAGGAGGCCGCCGACCAGACCGAAAATGAGGACGTGGCGCTTCATGATGCCTGTGAAGAAGTATATCCACAATTCGATTTGACACCACCCGATTCTGGCG
>JBAWBE010000766.1:0-10925 GCA_049589635.1 Terriglobales bacterium | reverse complement strand
CTACAAACGTCTTGTAAGACTTGTAGACTCCGAACAACACCACCGTCAGCGCGCCTAGCGTTGCCACTCCGGCTTCTGAAGTGAAGAGCGAAACCAGGGCAGTCAATCCCGCACCGATTACGTAGTTCGGGAGCGACCACAGGAAAACCTTGTGCCAGATGGCCACAGGGTTCGAGGCTTCGGTCAGTCCGATGATGCCGGCTACTGGCACGGTGTTGGCCACGAAGTAGGCTACCGCGGCTGCCACCAGCGCGATCGCCGGTCCGCTTACGTGGGCCGTCAACAAACGGCTGTGGTACACGAAGTAGGCGAGTCCGCTGGCATTCATCAGGGTGCAGGTATTGAAGAGCATCTGCACCGGTTTCATTTTGGTTGAGGAAGCAAAGGACTGGGCGATCGCCGCTGTTACAGCTACCAGCAGGCTACCGAGCAATCCGAGCTGCATGACTCCCAGAAGAATGACGGGCAAGTTGCCAGACATCGTGCTCGTCATACCGGGCAGCTTCACCTTAAGCCGCGAGGTCAATACCGCGGCGATCATGAGAAGCGCCAACTGGTGCCAGGCCGGCAGGGCGTGGTTTGTGACTCCGAAGGCCAGGGAGCACAGACTCGCTGCAGCTACCGTTCCGATCATCACTTTCGCTTTAATTGGCAGTGTGTTTGTCATGGGTAATCTCCGAGTAATGATCTCCGTCGGTTAGTTGTCACCACCGTCGCCATCGTCGAGTGCTGCGGTAGCTCCCGCGACAGAGGCTGTGGCGCCCCAGACTACACTGTTGCCGGTAATGTTGTTAGCACCCCAGACCACGCTGGCGGCTCCCCACACTACCGAGTTGGCAGAAAGTAAGTTCCCTCCCCATACCACCGAGTTGCCCCAGACCACCGAAGTTGCACCCCAAACAACGCTGCTGCCGGCGAACACCGAGTCGAGCGTGGTGTTCTTGACGGTGACAGAGCCGTTTAAGTTGAAGACCGCGGTCTGCGAGAGAGCGACTCCGGTCGCAACGTCCGTGTTGCCAAGGGCGTTGTCGACATCGAGGTTGCCCGCTCCGTAGGTGAAGAGGTCATATTCGTTGTTGTAAGCGTTGCCACGGTTGTCGTAAGACGATGAATACTGTCCGAAACTCTTCCAGGCCGACTTCATCAAACGCGCTTTCACCTGGTCGGGAGTCAAGGACGGATTCTGTTGCAACATCAAAGCGGCAGTGCCCGCAACCAGCGGTGTCGACATGCTGGTTCCACTTAAAACGAAGTACTTCGACGTACCGTTGCTCGAAGTGACTTCGTACTGCGGATAAAGCGTATCGAGCGTGCTGCCCGCGACGCGCAAGGAAGGAAGCTGGTTTCCAGGAGCGACGAGGTCAGGTTTCACGATGTGGTCGATCGCGGTCGGACCCTTCGAGCTGTAGCTGGCGATGGTATCGTCCGCGCGAGTCGGGGTCATAGCGGTCCGAGTCGCGCCCACCGTGATGACCGCGGGATCGTTGGCCGGAACGCCGATGGTGCCGAAGCCGTTGGTCGGGCCGAAGCGTCCATCGTTGCCGGCGGCCGCAACCACCACGATGCCAGCCTTCCAGGCAGCTTCAACAGCCTGGTCAACCGGATCGAGCGTATAGGTCTCGAACACCGGACGTCCGAGCGACATATTGATGACGCGGATGTTGTAGGTGTTCTTGAGCGCGATAGCCTGCTGAATGGCGGCGATCACCTGACTGTCAGTGCCGACACCGTTCTGATCAAGTACGCGCAGGTTGATGATGTTGACATTGGGGGCGATGCCGGCGAAAGTGCCGGAGTAGCCGTTCGCTGCTCCCGAGCTCACACCTGTGCCGCCGACCAGGCCGGCGACGTGAGTTCCGTGGCCGTACTTGTCGGAGGTCGCGGTGTCGCCGGAGACAAAACTCTGGCTATACACGACGCGGCTGGTGCCGCTCGCATTGTTAAGATCGGCATGAGCTGCGACGCCGCTGTCGATGATCGCTACGCCAACGCCGGTTCCGTCGAAACCGTACTGCGCGGCGGCGACGTCAGCTTCCACAGCCGTCACATACTGCTCGATCTGGGGATTCGAAGTCATCTTCAAGGAACGATCGGGCGACACATAGAGCACGTTGGGATCGTTCGACAGTTCCGTCAGCATGCTGACCGGAACGTGCAGCGTGACCGCGCGGATCGATTGCAATCTGGTGCGGATCGATGCGCCGCGGCCTTTCATGTTCGTCAAGACCGACTCGTTCGGCGCTTGCCGGTACTGCACGATTACCGTTACCGTGCCGTCTTTGCCGACGTGCGCGTTCATGTCGGTGGAAAATTTGTGCGCGGGCAACAGAGGCGCGTCGCCATTCAGCGTGCGCGTGTTTACCGCGTGTGATGGCATTGCCAAACCGGCCAGCACTACCAGGCCAAGAATACGTTGGCCCCAGGTAGCGCCGACCGAGTTAGGCTTGCGTCGGTTAGACATCAGCGTTGTCTTGTCGTTGCTCATAATTTTGTTTGGCGATTGTGGAAGGTCGCAGTTCACGCCCTTCCCGCCGGCTATCTAGGGGCAATCGCCGGACCAATTGGTGATGGATAACACGCTTGTATTCAATCGATTACAGATGGCAGTTCGAGTCGCGAATTGGGACAACTTGACTCGCTGGGCAGGGCAGGAGGGGCGGAAGGAGGCTAAGTGGGTGAAAATAATGGGCGGGCGGAAAGGGAACTGCCGGCGCGACAAAATGGCGCAAGGACCCTCGACAGCAGGTCTTCTAAAAAGCCGTTTTTCACTTGCTAAGTTAATTGAAGAGGATTTCCGCCCTCCCAGTATCCTTTTGCGCGGAGGGCTTCGACCGTGAGTCAGGTCGTGGCTCTAAAACGTCTCGGCATCGCCGTTGTTAGAATGAGTGCCAGAACTTGCCCGTAGCTGTCGTCCATTACTTTTGCCCATTACTATGGAAAGCCAAGCCGGGCCCGGCAGCGTCGGGCTCTGTCTTCGAGGAGAAAATGGCCGCACTGATCGATGCCATCGATGTAAAACGCAAAATGTTCTTTGAGCTGGAAAACACTCCCTTTGTGTGTCTGGAGGCGGAAGTCTCGACGCCCACCGCGAGAGGCGCCCAGACCCTGGTCCGCCTGAAAATGCGCAATCTTCTAACCCGCGCGGTTTTCGACAAGACTTTCAAGGCCAGCGACCGGTTCAAGGAGCCAGACCTCCAGATGGTCGAGGCGTCCTACCTGTACAGCGACGGGGATGGTTCGCATTTCATGGACCAGGAAAGTTTCGAGACCCTGACACTTTCCGGCGAAATGATCGGCGACGCGCTGGACTTTATCATTGAAGGAACCATCATTGAGATCCATAAATACAACGGCAATCCGATCGGATTACAGCTGCCGACCCACGTCGAGCTGCACGTCACCTATACCGAGCCGGGCGTCCGGGGCGACACCTCCAGCGGCACTGTGACCAAGCCCGCCAAGCTCGAAACTGGGATCGAAATCCGCGTGCCGCTTTTTATTAAAGAAGGGGAAGCGATCAAGGTGTCGACCGAGACGCGGGAGTTTGCGGGGCGGGCTTGATGGGCTAACGGGTCTACTTGGCGCGAACCGACGCCCGGGGCGCGGGCGCGCCCCGCAGCAAGCCTTCGGTGCTCAGATCCTCATCGATATCGGGCCAATGAATTCCGTAGCCGCCGCTGGCAATCTTCCAATTGTTGCGCTGCGAGGCTGTAGCGTCGAGCAGCCGCGGGTACCAGACGAGCGGCACGGTGATGATGCGGCCGTCGCGCAGGCTCACGCTGAAGGCGTCGTCGGTGAATTGTACGTCCAGGACACGCTCATCCGAGCTAGGCGCCGACGATGCCGAAAAACTCATTCCATGCCTCCAGGAACCGCTGACGCGAATCCATCACCAGCGATTGTATCTCGCGCAGTTCGTGGGCGCGAAATCCAAAGTTACCCGCCAGTTGGACGGGACTGAGCCAGAATTTAGCGGACAGGTCGTCGCGGTCAACATGAATGTGCGGCGGTTCATTGGGCTCGTGACTATAAAAGTAGAAGCGATACGGGCCGGATCGGACCACCGTCGGCATCCCGGTATTTTAGCAAGGGCTCGATGGTCAAGGAGGCCTTGGGGACATCTGCGCGCCACCTTTACGAGACCTCACTGCTTCAGCCAAACGCAGGAACGCCTTATCCAAGGCTTACGAAAGTGAGAATCACTGGCGACCCGCGCGGTCTTGTACTGGCGCGGCGGACGGCAAATGTCACAGCTTCAAGTCTCGACCAAGCGCGGGGGCGCAACTACCCTGCAATCCCAATTTGGGAATTCAGTTACCGAATATTTCTTGCTAGTTGCTTAATGCGTAGTTCAATCGGGTGCATAATAAGCGCGGTCAATGGATGCCTATGCACCCGCCGCCGGGATGGCTGATACTCCAGGAAAGAGCACGCCGCGCCACATCTGCCCATGAACTCCTCGCCGTCATCGATGAGATGAACGCCTTGCTCGATGAATATGAATATGAAAGTGCCCTGCGGAGGAATCCGGTGGGTGCCAGTGAGGATTTCCCCGTAGCATGGACACCGACGAAGTCATGAAGACCCATATCATGGAGATGAAATCATGAGAAAGGCTCGGAATTCCGCGGCAGCCTGGAAGACTCGCGGCGTAGGACGTCTGCCAAGTGTGCCCGCCGAGCCCCTGCCCAGCCCGACCTGCGAACAGATTCCCTCCATGACGAGCTTGAAAGCGCGCGCGGAAAAGGTCGTGTCGAAGCTCGAGGCAGCACGTTGCCAGCTTGAAGTATCCGCATTGCAGGCCCGGGAGCTCCGTGCCCAAACGCGACAGGAAACCTGGGGCTTGAGGCATGCCGGCATGAAACGCTGGATACTCATGATGGAGATCAAAAGAAGCACGCTGCTCGGCGAAGAGCTCTGCGAAGCCGTCGCCCCCGAACCCGCGTCATCCAGAAGAGCCTGCGGATTGCGCGTCCAGTAGTCATGTAGTCAGCCTGAGCGAATCGCTCAGGTCCCGCGCGCAGCCTGAAGCATCGCGACTTTCGAAGCTCTGGCGAATTTCTTTTGGAGTGCACGAGACAGAGGAGAGGCCAGTCTTGCCAAGATTTGTCGCGGGCGCGAAAACGCAAGAATTTCGTACCAGACGGTGTCGTGCTCTCGATCCCACTCGACTGTAAATCTCTCCTCGCCGCTCTCCGCATGTTCCGCCAATGTGCCGTAAGCAAAGCCGAATCGCTTTACCGGGCCATCCTCATCGACCATGTAGACGATGCGACAAGCATTCAGAGAATAGAACCCGAAGTGCCGCACCCTAACCGCAACTTCCGCTCCTACTTGTGGGGGGCCACTTGGTGAGTAAAGGCTCACCCACGGCATTTCGAACATTCGCCATGCTCGGATCGCGGCCGTTGCGCGCCGCCACGTAGCTTCTCCTGTGCCAAGCTCGACACGATTGTGGTCTACGTTGTATCCCGCAGGCACGATAATGGCCGAGGATCCGACCTCCGGGTAGGAGAAGCTCGAATCCTTCTGCATCGAAATAAAGCGCCGAATCTCGTCCTCGGAGGGTGCCGTCAGGCTAAACATATGAGCGCTTTACTTCTCTCTCGACCCAAGAGTGAGCAGCGCCCTCCGCAACCGCTCATGCCGTTGCGTAAGGTGCAGGTAGAGCATCTCATCCAGTTTGGCTTTGGCGCGGATCACTCGCACGAGATCTTCTTTCTCCTGTCGTGTCCACGCGCTCAATCCCGATCCCGAGGCCAAAGCGAACGCGAAATTATCGAAGGCCGCCTTTTCAAGCGACGCCCACTTGGAAGTGCTGATACCCAAACTTTGCTCCAGCGTGCGGCGTGCCTGCCTGCGCATACGCTCAGCATCGCCACCAAAATCGCGCGCCATCCGCTGATTCACCCGCAATCCAATGCGCCGCGTCGAGAATCGATCCCACGCGCCCACTTCAGCTCCCGGCAAGTCGTAAAAGATGTGTCCAGCCGCAAGTCGCCGAAGCGTACGCCCTGAGGTGCGATAGCTTTTCCCGGTCTCGGCGCGTGCATCGGCGGCGATCTTCTCCTCTTCGCGTCTGACGAGATTGAGCAGATCCGTGCGACCGGGCCGGAACCCCAGTTTGCGGTAAAACCAGAACGCGCCCGATTCGATGGCCTCTTCGTTGTCGTGTCCGATCTGATACGGATAGACGGATACGACCGTCGTTCCCATGTGGGCGCACAGCGCCCGCAGCACCTGCGAATAGATCCATCCGGCCTCGCCTCCGCGGAAGGTATAGAAGGTGTTGAAGCCGACTTCCATCCACTCGCACAAGCCGATGGCCTCGATGTAATTGATCGGCACGCCATTCTTCAGCGTCATACCTGCGACATAAGCACGCAGCGGCAGACGGCGTTCGGGCGGCAGACTCCAAAGATAAATGGTTACGCCGCGGCCCATTTCCGCTTTGACTACCGAGCGCGAGTCAGCTAGTGTCGTGCCATAGAGTTCACGATATCTCACCAACATGACCTCGCGGATCATCTCGACGATGGCGTTGCCCTCGCGCTGGGAAAGACCTTTAAACGATGGTGGGCGTCTCGCCAGTTCGTCGGCCAGAGAGACCTGGCTGCGGCTGATGAGGAGAGCGTCATGATAGAAAATCTTTCGGACAGGCTTTCTGTTGCGAGTTCGCGAGAGCGGCGAGTTGCCGAGCGCCCAGCGCAGGGGGATGCGCAGAGATTCGTACAGTTCGGCTTTCTGCGGATCCGCCAGCGCCAGATGCTCGAAGCGACTTAGAAGCCATGCGGGAACGTCCCCGGCCCCAGAAGGGGCCGTAGATCGTGCGCCGCTTGCGGCATCGCTGAAGCGATGCCCTGATACGAAGCGGCGCCTTCCTTCTTTGCGTGCGCCTGCCTCCAGCCACTGCCGCCATGGAGTATCGGCTTCGACATAGGCGTCGTCTTCGAGGAGCGGCATGAATCGTGGTCCGGTCGTGCCAAGTTCGCGGCCCGGCTCGTAGTTGTCCCACGCGATTTCAACCCGGTCCGGCATTCGGCGGACGAGCCAACGTGCGACGTCGAAGCTCAAAGTATCTTCCATCATTGTGCCGGCTATACCGGAGAACTCGAACGTGTCGAACGCCCTCATATCGGCGCCGCGCTGTCGCAGGGCCTCAACTCTTTTGTGAAAACTATTCAGGATGCGCTCGGTTGTTCGCAGTACGGCGGCGTTCTGCGGAAAGGCGCGCAGGAACAGCAGCGCCTCATGAAAGCGGATCAGCGAAGAGGGATCGGGGAAGCGGGCGGCTTCCAGAGCACGAAGAAGACGCAAGATTCGCGCGGCGTGTCTGGGGCCAAACTGGTCGCGGGCGGCTTCGAGGCCTGAAAGTTGGCGGTCAAGAGATTTGGCGGCCATGTCGGAACTGATCAGCCTACAGCAAATGCCGTGTCTCCTGACAGTGTGGCGGACAGGCTCGTTATCTCCACCGCAATTAGCGGAGCAGTTTCATTCCAGCAGTACCCGCCGCGCTCCGATCGAAGGTGAGGGTGGATTGACATTCGGCAGCGTGGCTGCAACGCTCAATCAGGCAGTCGACAAAATCGGCGCGACTGGTGCTGAACGTTCGCAACGCCTGCGCGACGATTTCCGATCGCTCAATCACCAGTTCTTTACTTCGCAGTAAGGTGTCCAGGACACGCTCAACTTCGTTCTTTTTGAAGCGATAAGAGGTCTCTAAAACCCAAACCAATTCGGCGATAACAATCAGGGAAAGAAATCCGGGGGAATTCTGGGAGAACGACTCTATGACTCTTGTCGCTGCGGCCGTTTGAGCAGGATCGTCGTGCGTCAGATAGCGAACAACGATATTCGTATCGAGACCGATCATCTCAGACCGTCATCGCGAGCGGGCCGCGCGTTTCCGGATGGCCGCGTTCATCTCTTCGATCGAGACTGGCTTGCTTCGCTTGCCTTGAAACAGCCCCTTCAGCTCCCTTATCGAGCGATTGGCCGGAACAATAGCGAATTGGCCCTTGGCCTGCTCGACGAATTCCAGGCGGTCTCCCGCCTCCAAGCCGAGGGCACGGCGCACTCGGGAGGGGATGGTGATTTGGCCTTTTGAAGTGAGGGTTGCGACTGCCATGGGGTTCCCTAGGATTTGTCCTTACACCATAGTAAGGAATATACGTTATGTCAAGGATTCATCGCAAAGGACAGCGGTGATGACGCTCGGAGGTCATATATCGTGGTTACCTAAGGAGAGCGTGAGTCACTGGCGTAGGGTCCGGTGTCCTTATAATGAGGGTTGACCTTCAGGCTTGGGGTTGCCTTTCGCTCGGTGCATATACAAAAGACGCATTCGATGTCGAGCCAACTTATTTGCCGTATTGATGTGAGCGCCTTCGCCGGTGTGATGTTTGTATTAGTCGGCATGTTCATTGTCATAAGCACACCCGCGAACATTTGTACGGGCGGGGTCGATGTTGACTTGGCAAGGGCTAGGTCCGGCACGCCCATGCAATCTGCCCTGAGAGCGGATGCTCTGAACGTCGCGGTCCTGCGGGACGGCAGCGTATTCCTCCGTACACAGAAGGTCGCTGTGGAACGATTACCTGAAAAAATTCGCGAGGCATTAGCCGAGGGCGCGGAGAAAAAGGTCTACATCAAAGCCGACATCCGCGCCAGGTACGTGACGGTGAAGAGCGTTCTCGATGCAGTCCGCGCCTCGGGCGTAGAAAACATCGCCTTCCTAACGGAACAGCGCAGGCCGCCAGTCGCTCAATAGCCCACGGACCGTTGGGCGCTCTCAATGCCCATGCTATAATTTCCATTCGCCTGAAGGTTTTACCGTCGAGGCTATTCTGATGATTTCCTCCGTGGGCGAATTCATAATTCAGAGAAACGCTCTAGGAATCAGCGCAATTTAACGCTTATCGATCCGAGGTATTCCCATGTCCGGCCATTCAAAATGGGCAACAATCAAGCATAAAAAGGGCGCGCTTGACGCCAAGCGCGGCAAGATTTTTACCCGTCTGATCAAGGAAATTTCGATGGCTGCCAAGAGCGGCGGCGACCCCGACATGAATCCGCGCCTGCGCACGGCGATTCTGGCGGCGAAGTCTGAGAACATGCCGGCTGACAATATCAAGCGCGCCATTCAGCGCGGAACCGGTGAACTTCCCGGCCTCACTTACGAAGAGTTTGTGCTCGAGGGCTACGGACCCGGCGGCGTCGCTTTGCTGGCTGAAATTTCGACCGACAATCGCAACCGAACCGTCAGCGAGATCCGCCATGTGTTTGGCAAGAACAACGGCAACATGGCCTCGGCTGGAGCCGTCGCCTATATGTTCCACAAAAAGGGCGAGATTATTATCGCGAAGTCCGCAGCCAAGGAAGACGATTTGATGAACATCATCATCGAGGCGGGCGGCGAAGACCTGCAAGATGGTGGCGAGAACTGGGAGATCACTACCGAGCCTTCCGCCTACGAAGCGGTTTTGGAAGCGGTAAAGAAAGCAGGCATCACTCCCATATCCTCGAGCATGGCGATGGTTCCCGATACCTATATCAAACTGGAAGGGCAACAGGCGGCGCAGATGATCCGGCTTATGGAGGCACTCGAAGACAGCGAAGACGTGCAGAACGTCCACGCCAACTTCGATATCGATCAGAAGACGCTGGAGGAAGTGGCCGCTGCCGGCTAGCTTGAGCCACACCGTCTTTTGAATACAGATTTGATTACAAAGTTTTTCATTTGCTTGTGAAAGAGCCGCCCGCTGAGGCGGCTTTTTTGTGGTGCACCGCCTCTTCTGTGATGTGGAACGCATTCGTGCCGTGATACTTGGCGCTCGCAGGACGGTGGGTCGCAGTTTTCAACACGACTGAGGAAAAGTTTGTGGAAAAGGGGGAAGTTACTCCTGTAACCTTCTGTTAACGAAACGCTTCTACAGTCTGCACTGTATGGGGTGCTAGCCGTATCGAAACTATAGGCGCGCTGAGTCAGCATCGAACTTCACTGTGAAAATGCGTCTCGACAAGTTGCTGGTGGATCGCGGACTGACTCCATCGCGCGAACGTGCACACGCAATGATCCTGGCCGGCAAAGTTCTCGTCGACGAGCAGAAAATCGACAAAGCTGGCGCGTCCGTAGATTCAGCCGCCGCACTTCGCCTGCTCGGCGAAGACTTGCGGTATGTGAGCCGCGGCGGCCTGAAACTGGAAAAGGCCCTCGAGTATTGGCGGATTGATCTCCAGGAAAAAGTCTGCCTCGACATCGGCGCGTCCACCGGTGGCTTCACCGACTGCATGCTCCAGCATGGCGCCGCGAAAGTAATTGCCATCGACACCGGCTACGGGCAAATGGACTTCGCCCTGCGCAACGATCCCCGCGTCGCCCTGCTGGAAAAAACCAATGCCCGTTATCTGACTCGCGACGCCCTCGCCCCTCACGAGAAGGAAGAGATCGCTTTCATCGCCATGGACGTTTCTTTTATTTCCGCGACGCTCGTGCTGCCAGCGGTAATTCGCGCAGCTTTCCATAGTTCGCACTCTGACTCACACTCCGATCTATATTCCGATTCGCGCTCCCAGCGCGGCTCGCGGCACGTCGTGGTTCTCGTCAAACCGCAATTCGAGGCAGGCAGGGAACTGGTCGGCAAAGGCGGAATCGTGCGCGATGAAGCAGTCCAGCAATCCGCGGTAGCAAAAGTTGAGTCGTCGCTGGCCGAACTCGGCGCAACCGATCTGGAGAGCATCGATTCCCCAATTTTGGGCGGAGAAGGCAATCGCGAATTTCTGTTGCACGGCGTTTTCAGCTCGCACTTCTAGCCTCGGACCTCTGACCCGCCACTCTTTCTGTACAATCGGAAGTTCGACAGCGATTCTATGCCCGACCCTTCAACACGCGCGGCGCAACCCAAGGTGCCCGCCGAAATAAAGAC
>JBAWBE010000765.1:0-11044 GCA_049589635.1 Terriglobales bacterium | reverse complement strand
GTCTATGACGAGTGGAAGCGATCCATGCGTCCGAAAGAAGATTTCCGTCCGGGAGAAAATTCTCGCACCCCGGCTGCTGAAGTTACGGGGGACGTTCCCGTCGGCGATCTTGGCAGCGGCTCCGATTATTCCGTTTTCCTCCAGCACCTGGGCGTCCCTTCGACCGACATCGGCTCGACCGGCCCGTATGGCGTCTATCACTCCGCCTTCGACAACTTTGCCTGGTTCAAAAAATTCGGCGATCCCGACTTTCTCTATGAGCAGCAGATGGCTCGCGTCTATGGCTTGGAGGCGCTCCGCATGGCCGATGCCGACGTCCTCCCCTACGACTACGAAGATTACGGAAAAGAAATTCTCGTTTACCTGGACGCCGTCAAAGCGAAAGCGCGCGACAAATTCGGCGACAAAGCTCCCGATTTCTCCGCAGCCGTTTCCAATGCGCGTCACCTGGAAGAAGCCGGAGCCCGGATTTTGCAGAAGCAGCGAAAAATTCCCGCCGCGCCCGACCGCCTGAATGCAACTCTTCGCCAGGCCGAACGCGCTCTGCTGATCCCCGAAGGGCTGCCCAATCGCCCCTGGTTTCGCCACTCGATCTATGCGCCCGGCCAATACACTGGTTACGCGGCGGTCGTAATTCCCGGAGTGAGCGAGGCGATCGATCGCGGTGACCTTCACAGTACAGAACAGCAAATTGCCGCGTTGGCCGCGGCTTTGAGCCGCAGTGTTCAGGTTCTCCAGCAGTACAAGTGAGCTTCAGGTTTGTCTCGGGTGGAAGACTCGCATACCCGCGAACTTAGGAAGCGCAGCCGACGATGACCCTGCCGGCGATCGGCGAAATGCGTCAACGTGCGTAACGGGTGAAGACGTAGTCATGATCTTTCGCTGAAACGTGGCAGGGAAAGCACGTCTCGTGCAGCGCCTTGTCGCCTGGCTTTTCGCCCCTAAAGTCAGCGTACCCCCAGCCGCCCGTCGCGGCGTACCTCTTTGAGTCCTTGACCATGAACTGCACGTTCACCCGGGACCCGATCACGAACGATTCAGTGCCAGGGAATGGGCCGGCAAGCGCCTTGTTGTTGTCTTCCGATGGGACGCGACTCCAATGAATCGCTGCAATGATGGCGCCGTCCGGAAACGGGAGCGTACCCTCCTTGTAGGCCTTAATCGCAATATCGTTGCCGACTTGAGCTCGCAATTGCTCGCCCATGCCGGCGAAATGGAGCTGCTTCACGGCGATCAATTGCCAGTCGCGGTAGCCGGCGGGAATTGTGACGCCATAAATCGGGGAAGCGATTAGAGACGACTCTTGATCGGCGCGCCCTGACGCGGGAGCCGTGAAGGCGGCAATGCCGGCCACCGTTGCAACGGCGAGCAGTAAGAAACCGATCCGTTTCATGTTGTTCCTCCTCTTAATTGCATTACGAACGCCCTGCGGAGCACCAATTACAGAAGCCGTTTCCGGATTGTCGCGGAATCGAGACTTAGATGGCGACAAACAAGGCTCACCTCTTGGGGTATGCCGTAAAAATGTAATCCTTTGACTTCGCTATCTCATGACATGCGGCGCCGCACTTGGCGTCGTTATTCACCGGAGGGTGGCTGGCCTTCGTGGCCGGAGCGAACTTTCCCGACGCGGGGTCGTAGACGAACATCCCATACCCCCATCCGTGCGTGTCGGAGAATCTCTTGCTGTCCTTCACGATGAACTCGACCTGCTCCAGGTCGCCGGGCACTGTGTCCGGCGTGCTCGCCGAGAAAGGCGGATCCGTTATCTTTTTCGGTTTCCACTCCAGCTTCACAATCTTCGAGCCGTCGGGAAAGGGCTTGCCATTGCCGGGAACGCCGTCCTGGTAGGCTTTGATCATCACCGGATTGGCGACGATCGCGCGGATCACGTTAGCGGCTTCAGTAAGGCTGGGGCCGACCACCTGCCATTGTTCATAGCCTTTGACCTCAGAGAATGACAGTCCACCCCGGTATCTGAAGGGTGTACTTGTCCTGCCTGTCTTTTTTCTGGTTGTCTTTGTCCTGCGCGGAGCTGAACCTGGCGCCCACGACTGCGAGCACCAGCGCGACGATCATCGCAGCCCCGACTGATAGAGTTGTCTTCATGGGTCATTCCTCCGCAGTCTGTTTGGAATTTTTTGGATTCGCTCGGATCGAGCGTACGCATCATAGGCGACTGTAACCCTATGGTCAAGATTTCTGGTGCCTGACTACGAGCAAGCCGGCAGCAATCCCCTGGGTTAGTCCTCCTCGGAGGTCCGCTCGTCAAACAGCTTGGTCCCGGCGCGGTTGGCACCATCAGCCGCATATTCGGATTCCTGATCCTCGCGATTGCAGTCCAACTCGTTTGGGATGGCGTCGCCGATTTCAAATAGATTTCAAATAATAGATTTGGAATAAGATTTCGAATAAACGATAACCTTCGCCTTAACGCGACGCACTCGCGTTTTTCACGGCGCCGCCCGCTTCCTTCTCTATGCATCGGCCGACGAGCGCGGCGCAGGATTCGGCGAATCTTTGCTCGGCCGTGTTGAAGGTGTCGGCGAAATAGCTCTCAATGCAAAGCTCGGCGACCATTCGCTTCTTCGCGAAGATCGGCACCACCATATTGGACTTCACCATATCGCCACCGATGTAGCGCGGATCACTGCCGACGTTGTTGACGCACACCGTTTGCTGGGAAGTGGCGCACGCTCCGCACAGTCCCTTGTTGAGCGGAATTCGCACCAGGGGCATAAAGCTGCCAACGTAAGGACCGAGCACAAGACCCTCGGATGCCGGAGTTTCCATGAAATAGAACCCAACCCAGTTGTAGCGGGCCAGTTCCTCATGCAGCCGCTGAGCCATATGCTGCATGAAAGGCTTGACACCTTCTGAAGATGTGGCGTGCGCCGCAAATTCATTCAGCAGGAATTCGTGATTGGGCATGGTCGGGCCGGAGTCTCCTTTGGTAAATGCCAGACTAGCCGCCATTTTAAGCTGATTCCGCAGCGTTGCCAGATGACTGACGGGATACGGCGTTGGAGAGGCTACAAGTGAAAGCATTGTGGTCCTTAGCCGTACTTTCTGCTTCTCGGGCCTGTGCGGGTTGACGTCTAAAGACTGCCCGACTAGGGTTATGATCCGCCTTGACTTCATGTAATACATCATGGTATATACCAACAAGAGGACTACCCCGATGGCACGCACGGCAAAGCTCTTTTTGAATGGTCGAAGTCAGGCGGTCCGCTTGCCGGCCGAGTTCCGATTTGAAGGACGCGAAGTCTTCATTCGGCAAGACGAAGCTACCGGAGACGTCATTCTCTCGCGGCGTCCGGAGTCGTGGGATAGCTTCTTCAAACTCCGGCGAGAAGCGAATATTCCCGATGAATTCATGGCCGACCGTCACGACGAGGTTCCGCAGAAACGTGACCTGTTCTGATGCAAACGCGCTACCTGCTCGACACCAATACCGCGAGCTGCGTTATTAAGGGAAACAGTCCGGCCGTGGATAGGCGCTTGGTGAAGGTCGCGATGGCGGATCTAGCCATATCCACGATTACGGAAGGCGAGCTGCGATTTGGAGCCGCGCGCCTCCCCTACGCCACTCGACTGCACGGCATGATTGAGGATTTTTTTTTGCGGGTGGCGATCCTGCCTTGGGATTCAAATGCAGCCCAACAATACGGTCTGCTTCGAGCCTTGCTGGAACGGGAGGGTCAGCCCATGGGGAACCTCGACGCTATGATTGGCGCGCATGCTCTCGCGCTGGAGGCAGTCCTGGTCACCAACGATCGGGCGTTTGCTCGGATCAAGAATCTGAAGATTGAAGATTGGACGAAGGGAGCACGATAATGAATGAGTCGAGTGCTGCAACACGAACTGTCTTTGTAATGATCTTGGCGATCGCAGCACTCGTCTTGTTACCCTGTGCCGTGGCTCAGTCCACCGCCAGCTTCGCGTTCCCGCCCGACTCCGAGATACGCCAGATTCTTGTCGACCGGATCGACAAGGATCATCAGAGCGTCGGCATCGTCGTCGGCGTAATCGAGCCGGCTGGTCGAAGAGTGATCGCCTACGGAAGCCTGGAAAAGGGCGACAAGCGCCCAATCAACGGCGACACGGTATTCGAAATCGGTTCGGTCACAAAAGTATTTACGTCATTGCTCCTGGCGGATATGGTTCAGCGCGGCGAGGTCGCTCTGACCGACCCAGTAAGTAAGTATCTTCCGCCCGGAGTCAAGATGCCGGAGCGCGGCGGGCGGCAGATTACCCTCGAGGATCTGGCCACTCATACGTCGGGCCTGCCGCGGCTCCCGTCGAATCTCGCGCAGAAAGATCCGGCAAACCCCTATGCGGACTATGCGGTCGAACAGCTCTACCAATTTCTCTCCAGTTATCAACTGACGCGCGACATCGGATCGCAATATGAATACTCCAACCTTGGGGGTGGGCTGCTGGGACATGTGCTCGCGCGCCGCGCGGGAATGAATTACGAGGCGTTAGTGCGCTCGCGCATTTGCGAGCCGCTGGGAATGAAGAGTACCGCGATCACGTTGTCCGCGGACATGAAGGCTCGATTTGCGGCCGGACACGATCAGGCGCTCGAAACGGTTGCATATTGGGATTTGCCGACGCTCGCCGGGGCGGGCGCATTGCGATCGACCGCGAACGATCTACTGACGTTCCTCGCCGCGAACCTCGGTTACACGAAGTCGCCGCTCGCCCCGGCGATGGCGGCGATGCTGGCAACGCGGCGGCCGACGGGCGTTTCGGGGCTAGAAATCGGTCTCGGCTGGCATGTCTCCACAAAAGATGGCCGTGAGATTATCTGGCACAACGGCGGCACAGGCGGCTTCCGAACGTTCGTTGGATTTGATCTGAAAAGTCGCGTCGGCGTAGTCGCGCTGTCCAACACCTCAACTGCAACCGGTGTCGATGACATTGGTCGCCACTTGCTTGACAGTAAGTCTCCGTTAACTCCGGCGCCAAAGGAGCACAAGCAAGTCGCTGTCGATCCGAAATTATTTGACGGATATGTCGGCCGATATGAACTGGCGCCGACTTTTGTTATCACCGTGACGCGAGAAGGCAATCAGCTTTATGTGCAGGCCACTGGTCAGCCGAAATTCGAGGTGTTTCCGGAGAGCGATAAGGATTATTTCTTGAAGGTCGTCGATGCGCAGATTACCTTCGAGACTGACAGCCAGGGAAAGGTGACCGGGCTGACCTTGCATCAGAACGGCATGAACAAAACAGGGAAGCGAATTGAGTAGATTTGATGGTACGTTGCAGCTACTTGATCGTAACCAGCTTCTCCACTAACTCGGAGTAATCTTTCTTATCCAGCCCATGCACCTCTTTGTTGTACTCGTCCACCTTGCTCGAGTAATTCATCGAGCAGAACTTAGGCCCGCACATCGAGCAGAACGCCGCCGTTTTGTATCCCTCTTCTGGCAAGGTTTCGTCGTGCATCGAGCGTGCGGTCTCGGGATCAAGCGACAAGTCAAACTGTTTTTCCCAATCGAATTTGTACCGCGCATAGCTGAGCGCGTCATCGCGATCGCGCGCGCCGGGACGATGGCGGGCTACATCGGCAGCGTGGGCTGCGATTTTGTAGGCGATGATTCCGTCTTTTACGTCTTTGTCGTTGGGCAGGCCGAGATGCTCCTTCGGAGTTACATAGCACAGCATCGCCGCGCCGTACCAGCCAATCATCGCCGCTCCAATCGCCGACGTAATATGATCGTATCCCGGAGCGATGTCGGTAACGAGTGGGCCCAGCGTATAGAACGGAGCTTCATAACAGAGTTCGTGTTCTTTTTCGACTTGCTCCTTGATCTTGTCGAGCGGTATGTGACCCGGGCCTTCGATCATGACCTGCACGTCATGCTGCCACGCGATCTTGGTCAATTCGCCGAGCGTCTTCAGTTCCGCAAATTGCGCCTCGTCGCTGGCGTCGGCCAGGCAGCCGGGACGGAGCCCGTCCCCGAGAGAGAAGCTGACGTCATACTTCTTCATGACTTTGCAGATGTCGTCGAAAGCCTCATATAGAAAATTCTGCTTGTGGTGATAGGCCATCCACTGGCCGAGGATCGCGCCGCCGCGGCTCACGATGCCGGTGATCCGCTTCGAGACCATCGGCAGATATTGAATGAGCACCCCGGCGTGGATAGTCATGTAATCGACGCCTTGCTGTGCCTGCTCTTCGATCACTTCGAGCATGACGCTGGCAGTCAGGTCCTCGACTCGCTTCACTCGCGAGATAGCTTCGTAGATGGGCACAGTGCCGATGGGCACGGGCGAGTGCCGCAGGATGGCCTCGCGAATTTCGTGAATGCCGCCTCCGGTGGAGAGATCCATGACCGTGTCAGCGCCGTAGTGGACCGAGGTGTGCAGCTTCTTCAGTTCTTCATCGACGTTCGACGTCACGGCGGAATTGCCGATGTTGGAATTGATCTTGCAGAGCGAGGCTACGCCAATAGCCATCGGCTCAAGTTCCGGATGATTAATGTTGGCAGGGATGATCATGCGTCCGCGAGCGACTTCATCGCGGACTAACTCAGGCGTAATTTTCTCGCGGGCGGCAACATGCTGCATTTCTTCCGTGATCGCGCCTTGACGTGCGTAGTGCATTTGCGAGAAATTGCCGTCTTTATTTTCTGCTTTGCGCTTGGCGAGCCACTCCGCTCGGGGCTTGGGGACGCTGGAACCGTTGCCGTTCGTACCATTCGCCGAATTGCCGTTAGTCGCAGACATTTTGCGCGCACCATCCTTAAAGGAATCTAGAGGGAAATTATACGCCGCGCGGAGAGAGACTCTCGCGGGAGCGCGTGCTTCGCGAAGTATTTAATTTCTCAGCGTCTTGCCGGTCTTCAGCGTGTATTGAATTCTCTCCTGCGTCTTCTTCTCGCCGCAAAGAGATTTGAAGGCCTCGCGCTCGAGGTCAAGCACATATTGCTCGCTGATGGGCGTCCCTGGTGTGACGTTTCCTCCGCACAGGACTTCGGCGATTTTTGTGCCGAGCTTCTGCTCATGATCGCTGATGAAGCCGCCCTGGCGCATCATGTAAACGCCCATCTTGAGCGCGGCCAGAATATTTTCGCCGGGCGCAGGGATATCGGTTCGCATGACTGGAGGCTCATAGCCGGCCCGGAAAAGTTCGAGTGCGCGTGCTTTCGCGTCAGACAGCACGCGCTCGCGATTCATCGTGATGCGATCGGAATTTGCCAGAAAGCCAAATCCACGCGCTTCGTGAGCCGAGGTCGCGACCTTCGCGGTCGCGATAGTTTCGAAAGCTTTCTTCATTGCCTCCATCGTCTCGACCGACTCGCCCCGGCCATCAGGACGGATCGACGCTGCGCTGTCGACCGCGCGCAGCAACATTTCCTTGCAGCCCCCTCCGCCCGGGAGCAGGCCTACGCCCACTTCGACCAGGCCCATGTAGAGTTCAGCATGCGGCTGGCGCGCGGCTGCGTGCAAAGAAATCTCGCAGCCTCCGCCCAAAGCCAGCCCAAATGGCGCCACCACTACCGGCTTCGGCGAAAATTTTACTGCTTGCGTCATGCCCTGAAACTGTCGGATCGCCATGTCGACTTCGTCCCACTCTTCCTCCTGCACCGACATAAGCAGCAACATCAGGTTGGCGCCGACGGAAAAATTCTGCGCGTCATTCGTGATTACGAACGCGTCGAAGCCATCGCCGGCACCGCCGGGTTTCAAAGTTTGCAGGATCAGCGAGACGATGTCCGCGCCAAGCGCGTTCATCTTGGAGTGGAACTGAATGCAGCCTACGCCGTCGCCTAGATCAATCAGCGACGCACCGGAATTTTTCTTCACCACGCCATTCGATTTTTTCGCGACCTCGACCGACCAGACGCCCGCAGGCACGCTAACCGCCTGCCAGTTGCCGGTCGCCAGATCCGCGAACTTACGTCCCGAGGGCGTTTTTGGATCGTCTTCGTACCAGGTATTTTTCCCCGAACTCAGCAGCTTTTCTACATTTGCGGCGACCGCGTGGCCTTCCTTTTTCATGCGCGCGACTGTCGCGTCGACGCCCGCCGCGTCCCAT
The DNA here is from genome assembly GCA_049589635.1 of Terriglobales bacterium. Classification (GTDB taxonomy): domain Bacteria; phylum Acidobacteriota; class Terriglobia; order Terriglobales; family Acidobacteriaceae; genus Acidiflorens. The sequence goes on along the minus strand of JBAWBE010000765.1, from coordinate 2,991 downwards.
AACTCAAACGGACCGAGCTCCCAGCTGAAGCCCATCCGCATAGCGCTATCGATCTCGACGACGGAGTCGGAAATCTCAGGAATACGATTGGCCGCATAGGTCCAAAGATCGGAGAGGGCGTTCCACAGAAAGGTGCCAGCCTTGTCCGCTTTCTGCTGAGTTCCATCGAGCCCCAGCAACATGCGCAGGCGCGCGCCCGTGTCTTCTACGTTCTTTGCCATCTCGAGCGCGGCAAACTTCGGCTTCTGGCGCGGATGGTATTCGAGGGTCTTCCAGTCGAGCGCGAGGCGCTCGTCCTCGCCGCTCGCTGACTTTGCCTTCTTGTAGAAGCCGCCTTTCGTTTTGTCGCCGAGCAGCTTGCGCTCCAGCATCTGGCGATAGAACGCGGGAATTTGCAATTCGCTGCGCTCATCGCGCACGTTCTGCGTCATGTTAGAAACTACATGTCCGAGAACGTCCAGGCCCACCAGATCGATCGTCCGGAAGGTCGCCGAGCGCGGCCAGCCCACAGCCTGACCGGTAAGCGCGTCGACCTCTTCAATGCTCAGGTCCATTTCCTGCATCAGCCTCATGACGTTGAGCACGGAAAAAGTTCCAATGCGATTGCCGATGAAGTTTGGGGTATCTTTCGCAAAGACGACGCCTTTGCCCAGTTGCACGTCGCAAAAATGCGCGACCGTGTCGATCAGCGCCCGATCCGCTTCCGGCGTCGGAATCAGCTCGAGTAGCCGCATGTAACGCGGCGGGTTAAAAAAATGCGTGCCGAACCATGAGCGTCGAAAATCGTCGCTGAAGCCTTCGGCAATCTTGGCGATGGGAAGGCCGCTGGTGTTTGTCGTGACAATTGTGCCGGGCTTGCGAATGGCCTCGACTTTTTTTAATAACGACCGTTTGATCTCCAGATTCTCGACTACTGCCTCGATGATCCAGTCGACATCAGCCAGTCGTTTCAGGTCGTCCTCGAAGTTGCCGACGGTTACTAAGCGCGCCAGCGACGGCTCGAAGAAGGCTGCGGGCTTCGACTTTTTTGTGGCGTCCAGTCCGGCAGCTGCGATCTTGTTGCGCGCGGGGCCGTCCGCATCGAGCGGAACGATATCGAGCAGCAGCGAAGGCACTCCAGCGTTGGCGAAATGTGCGGCGATGCGGGCGCCCATCGTACCTGCGCCGAGGACGGCAACTTTGTTGATACGCTTCATCAGAGACGACTCCCTGGACGGTGCTTAGCGATTATCAGAAAAATAGCGAAACGAGATTCCACGATAGTTTATCCACTGTGACGCCGCTTTGGTGGCTAAAGACACGCATTGCCCGTTTGTCCTTTAAAATTCTCGCCAGTGTCCATTAAATTTCATATAGAAGCGAACGCTGGTCCGGCCCGCGCTGCCAAGCTAATCACTCCTCATAGCGAGATCGAGACGCCTGTCTTTATGCCGGTCGGCACGCTCGGCTCCGTCAAAGGCGTGTCGCAGAATCTTCTGGAGGAACTCGGTGTCCAGATTCTACTCGGAAACACTTACCACCTTTATTTGCGGCCGGGCGTGGACATTGTTCGGCGGATGGGTGGTCTGCACCGCTTTATGGCCTGGGATCGGGCGATACTCACCGACTCGGGAGGCTTCCAGGTGTTCAGTTTGAACGAGCTCCGAAAAGTGACCGAGGACGGCGTTACTTTTCGCTCGCATCTCGACGGCTCTTCGCATTTTCTCAGTCCTGCGCGTGCGATGGAGATCCAGATTGGCCTTGGTGCGGACATCATTATGGCGTTCGACGAGTGCACGGAGCATCCGGCGGATCGCGATCGCGCCCGCTCGTCGATGGAGATGACATTGCGCTGGGCGGAACGTTCGAAGAAATACTTTGAAGAGCATAAGAATGAGGTGCCTTGGGGAGACCGTCAGCCGTCAGCCATCAGCCCTCCGCAAAAGCAGGTCCTTCGCTTCGCTCAGGATGACAAATGTCAAGACGATGCCAACCTCCAAGGAGATTGGGCGGGGAAGACGCAAGCTCTCTTCGGAATTGTGCAGGGAGGGATGGATCGCGAACTGCGGCGCGAGTCAGCTTTGCGGACGGTCGAGATTGGCTTCCCGGGATATGCGATTGGCGGGCTTAGTGTTGGCGAGCCTCGGGATCTTACCCGCGAGATTGTCGAATCCACCCTGGAGTATCTTCCGAAAGACAAGCCGCGATATCTAATGGGAGTGGGGACTCCGGAAGAAATCGCCCTTTATGCCCGCCTCGGCGTCGATATGATGGACTGTGTTCTTCCTACGCGCGCGGCCAGGCATGGATTGCTCTTTACGTCGGAAGGGCGGGTCTCAATCAAACAGGCTCGCTACGCCGAGGACACCGCGCCGCTCGATCCGGCTTGCTCGTGCCAGGTTTGCCGTCGATATTCGCGGGCTTATCTGCGTCATCTTTATGCAGCGAATGAGTTGCTGGCGCAGGTTTTGAACACTCTGCACAATTTGCACTTTTACTTACAGACAATGCGGCGCGTGCGGGCAGAGATCGGCGCTGGTCATTCCTGACACATTCCTGACTGCGTTCTTGACACCCAGCGGCGCGTCCTGCATTCTATTAAACTTGGGGATAAGGTCTGTCTTCTTGCTGTGTCGATCCCAGTAGAATTCAGGGTCGGCATTCCGGATTCCAGCCTGCAATGGCGTGATTTTGGCCGGAAGCTCTGTGGCCGAAACTTGGGTTGCAGTTTCGTTCCGGTGCGGGCATTTTGAACCCCGTATTTTGACTCAAAGGTTGTCGTCAGGTGACTGTTTTGGCCGGAATTCTTAATCTTGCGGGCATAAGTGGGATGGCATTGCAGCTGGGCGGTGGCTCAGGGCTGCTCGGGCTCGCCCCTCTGCTGTTCATCTTTGCTATCTTTTATTTCCTGCTGATCATGCCGCAGCAGCGCAAGCAGAAGAAGTGGCAGGCTATGCTGAGCCAGTTGAAAAATGGCGACAAGATTGTGACCTCCGGCGGACTGCGCGGCAC
>JBAWBE010000764.1:0-3964 GCA_049589635.1 Terriglobales bacterium | reverse complement strand
GGCGGGGGTGGGATGGCTCCGCGACAGCCGGCGGGACGCCCGTGCTATGTTGCGCATTACTCGGAGTTGGATGCGGCTGCGGCCGCGCGTTTCTCCTCCGCGACATTCTCTTCCGTCAATTCAACTCCCGGCCGGGCCTGGACGACGCGGTTGCGGCCGTTTCGTTTTGCCGTGTAGAGGGCATCGTCGGCGAACTTGAGAAGCAGGTCAACGCGATCGGTGGTTTCATCAAACGCAGCGACGCCAATGGATATCGTGATCCGGCCGGCGGGCTTTTGCGCTTGATGCGAGTGAATCTCAGCGACCCGTTTGCAGATAACCTCCGCGCGCACAGTCGCTTGTTGGAGAGTGCAATCGGGGAGGATGAGGGTGAATTCCTCGCCCCCATAGCGGCAGGCGACATCTTCGGCACGGACTGCACGGAGAAGAATCTCACCGAGCGAGGCCAGAATGTGATCCCCGGCAGCGTGTCCAAAGGCGTCGTTGTAGCGCTTGAAGTGATCGAGATCGAGCATCATGACGGCGACGGGACGATGGCGGCGGCGAGCAGAGTGCAGTTCGCGCTCCAGGAATTCCTGCATGTAGCGCCGGTTGTAAAGGCCGGTGAGAGGATCGCGCACGGCTTGAAGCCGGAGAGATTCTCGTAGACCGAGGTTGGCAATGGCGACTGCGATGTGTTCGGCGACGGAGCTGGCGAGGTGAAGCCGTCGGCCAGAGTGACCCGAGTCGGAGTCCGGCTCGACGGTGGCAGGGGCAGACTCATTGACTTGCAAACGGCTGTCCGGAGAAGCATTGTTCTGAGAATCGACGCTCTGAAAATCGACATTCTGAAAATCATTGTCCTGAATCGCCAGGATTCCGATGGCCTCGCCGTTGGCGATAAGAGGAAGACAGATTGAAGCGCCATCTCCCAGGAAATGGGGGCAGCGTGCGCCGGAGCGGCCTCGGGGATGAGTATGGACGGCCCCGCGGCGCTGGGCCCAGCACTCCGTGGGCGCGACGATGTGGCCGGCTGGGCCGATGCCCCATGAGGCAACCGTGTCAAGCCGCGCCTTGGAGGCGGTGAGAAGGGAAACGGAGCCGGATGCATTCGGGAACAGGCGTCGCAATCGCTCGGGGATGAGGCGAAAGACCTCTTCACGGGAGGCGCAAGCCTGGAGCAGGCTGGCGAGTTCGCTGATCTGCGTGATCTCGGCGGTTTGCCGGCGGGAGTCCTCGAGAAGATGGCCAACTCTTTCGTTGGAGGCTGTGAGCTGTTCCTGCGCAGCTTTGCGCTGAAAGATTTCCTGCTGCTGGTGGTACTGCGTGAGTGCGAGGCGGAGGGTGAAAGCAAGGAGCGAGGCGGCGATCGCGATGTCAGTGACAAGCGCCCCGTAGGCTTGTTTCCAACGGTCCATCAGCAGATTCATGGCGACAAGCATCGCGACGAGAATAAGATTGACGCCAAGAAAACTAAGGAACTTCGACGGATCGGGAACGGAGTTGGGTTCAGCGTCCGGAGACCAGGTGATGGCGATCAATCCAGCGGCTACCTGAGGAAGCGTCCAGCCGATGTCGAACCACACCGAGAGGGTCGAGTAGTGGTGCAGGTCGATCCAGTCGCCAAGACTGGTGACAACCGCGCAGGTTAGGAGAAACAGGCCGAGGCGAAGTAACAGGTTGCGCGAGGCAGGCCGGCGGGCAAATTGCAAGCGAACAAAAACGGCCAACAGTAGAAGAAAGCTTTGTGCGTCGCTGATGTTGATATCGTGCCGAAGCTGATCGGCGGGGGACATGGATGGCGCGGGGAAAAAGAAAAGGCTGGAATAGACGAGCGCGACGACGATGGCGACCTGAAAGAGATCGAGAAAGACGGTCGATTTAAGGGTGGCTTGCCGATGTGTCTCGGACAGAAACAGCATCATCAGAATAGGGGCGCCGTAGACGCAGAACAGGAGACGCCAGGTCGAGTCCGCCAGGACGTCGGGATTGTAGAGGATGTCGTGGATCTGGATGGTCGTCGGAATCAGCAGAATCGACAGTGTCAGAGCGAACAGGCACCAGAACAGGGCGTCAATGCCGCGGGCGCGCTGGAACGCAATCCAGGTGCAGGACAAAGTCACGAGGCTGGCAAGAACGATAGTGATTTGGGCCAACACGGAGCCGGTGTGCCCGGTACCGAATAAGAGGAACGCGGCTATCTCCGCGGCGATGAGGCCGGAGAAGAGCAGGGCGACGAGGCGGGTGTGGGGCAGGCTTATGAATTCGCGGGGGCTGGATCTGGAGCTCGTGTCGGGATTAGCTGTGATCAGCATTAGGCTTTTATTCTCGCGGCTGGATCCCTGGAGACCGGGCATAGCCCTTCTGTAGATGAATCGGCGGGATCGGGGAGAGACTCCAGTCTAGGCGGTTGTACGGTTTGCAACAGCTAGCCTTATGGACGTGGGGGCGAGCATAGGCGGACGTAATGACTTTCGTAATCGAGGCCAGACCAAAGCGCGTTGCCGCTGCTATGGGTGAAACCTAGAATCGAGACGGGTCTCCCTGTCTTAGACCGGGGGCGACCGTCCATGCCTGAAAACCCCAATCGCGCCGACATTACGCGCCGCATCGATAAGGCGGAGAAGCTGTTGCAGAAGGGGAAGACTCCTGATGCGCTGGCGGAATACCTGTTGGTCCTGAAAGACGATCCGGATAACGACAATGTGCGCCAGCTTGCGGCCGACTTGTGCCTTTCCGTAAACAAGGGGGTGCTTGCGGTGCAGTTGCTGGGGGAGTTGTTCGATCGGCAGGTCGTAGCCGGGGAAGCGACGCGAGCGAGTCTGACCTACAAGAAGCTGGCGCGCTATACCAATCCGACATGGGAACAGAAAGTGCGGTTTGGGCAGTTGCTCGAGAAGTCGAACAAAAAGGTTGCGGTCGGAACCTATGAAAACGCACTCGACGATTTGCGAAAGCAGGAGCGAAAAGAAGAAAGTTTGCTGGTTTTGCGGCGGATTGTGAGTCTGGAGCCGACGCCGGCGAATCATCTGCGGATGGCGGAACTTTCGGCCGAACTCGGCGAGCATGTGATGGCGGCGGAGTCATTCTTGAAGTTGGCGGAGATGTCTGAAACGGCAGGCGACAATGCCGGCCGGTATTACGAGCGCGCCTATGCGGAGAATCCTTCCGACGAGAAAGTCGCGATGGCGTATGGCAAAAGCCTCCTGGTACAAGGCGACGCGGGAGCGGCGATCTTTATTTTTGAGCCGCTCGTGAATGGGGGCGCGACCTCGCCGGAACTGCGCGATCTTTATGCGCAAGCGCTGCTGGCGGCGGAACGGTGCGTGGAAGCCGAGCCGCTCGTCTGGCAGATGTTCGAGCGCAATCCGGCTCGCATTCATCAGGTTCTAAGCCTGATCGGAAAAATGATCGACTGCGAGCTTGATAATGACGCGGTCACGCTGGCGCGCAAGCTGGAGGTCTTCCAGCGGCGGCGCGGGGAGCGGCGATCGTTCATCGCGACCATGCAGGAGATTCTGGCGACGCACCGGCCGACGGTGGAGATGCTGGAATTTCTGGCCGAGCTGTTCAACGCATCGAACCGCGAGGCCGACTACGCGCAGGCGCTGCTGAAGCTGTTCGATCTCTACTGCGAGAAACACGACTACATGAAAGCCGGGGAATGCCTGGACCGTGCGGCGGAAGTGGATCCGTACGAGCCGGGACACCAAAAGCGTGTTGAAATGCTGCGTGGGAAGATCGACGATCAGCGATTCCGGGTGATTGCGGCGCGCTTTTCGACAGTGAAAAAAGAGGAGCAGCCGACAGTCAAGGTGACCGAGCCGACGCTCGGAGCGGCGGCGCTCCAGGACCTGATGCTGCAAGCCGAGATTCTGGTGCAGTACGGAATGCGATCCAAGGCGATCGAGCGCATTCAGCGCATTCAGGAATTGTTTCCGGGGGAGGAGCAGCGCAACCAGGATTTGCAGCGGCTCTACATTTC
>JBAWBE010000763.1:0-6327 GCA_049589635.1 Terriglobales bacterium | reverse complement strand
GCGCAGCGTCACTTGAAAACTTACCGTGGCAAGGTGACGGCGCTCAGTGGGCAGGAGCAGCTGGAACTGGATGCGGCGGCAGAAGCGTCCGCATCTGACGCCCCGAGCCGGCAGATGCCGCTCATCGACAAGGCAAGCGCATAGCTCGACGAAGTTGAAGAGCGGCCGCCTTGCCGCTCAAGAATTAAGAGTAGTGTCAGTCGCGAGCTAGACTACCCTTATCGAAACATGCGAAGGTCGAATTCAAAGGCCTTTGGTTTTTCAATCCGGAGCTTGCGAAAATCGGAATGCTCCGGGTTCAGCAAGACATTCCACTCCCCGCGAATCGCTGCGGACGGCACGTGCAATGCAACAGTCTTTCCTCCACGAATCAAAAGACCGCCAATACTCCTTAGCGAATCTTCCCTCAATGCATACCACTTGCGGGGAAGGGAATTCAGATCGACGCGCTCGGTAGCGAGACCATCGGGAATTTGCGCCTCAATCGAAACCAGGTCATCGGGCCGCAAGTTCGGTTCGAGGTTGACAAACGTTTCAACCGCGGCTAGAGAAAGAGACGAAGAAGCGTAAACAATCCTGACGCCCTCGCTATTCCAGCGGCCACCGTAAAGTCGCGCGCCATCGCCCGAGAACGCGCTGGCCGCGTGGACTGCGCGGCAGATTCGCCAGAGTTTCATGTTTCTGCCTCATCCTTCGGTCCCATCGCCAGTCGTTATCGTCCAAACGGATCGGCCAAGCGTTAGCTGTAGACGCCGTAGGCGACGCGTCCAAGGATGTTTTCGACTTCTTTCGTGCCCAGGTCGGTATCGAGTTGATCGATGGGAACGGCGCCCCCGAGAGCGCGATTCGGTGTGCGAAGCCACTGTGCCGCCTTGTCGGCATTGCCGATCATCTCGACGGCGGTCGCGTAAACGCGGGCCAGGCGCACGGTTCGGTCAGACTCCGCGGCGGTGAGCCGGGAATGACGGCTGAGCCTGCGAGTTAAGGTGCGTTGCGGAATGCCGAGCTTTTTGGAAAGCGTGGAATTCTTGAGATCGAGTTTTTCTCCCAGGACGAGAAGAGTGCCGGACGGCAACCCCTGTCGAATCAATTCAGCAAGTTCGGCGAAGTTCTTCACCGAGCGTCCCAGTATCTTCTTGCCGCCGAGAACTTCGGCAATCACCGCGGAAGTCATAAATAGCCTCTTGGCTACTGATTATACGCCAAATGGCTATTCATCCAAAATGACGATTCCGGGCCGCCAAAAAGACTGCAGTCTCCAGGCTAGGCGCTTTTTACTGCCCAAACTCCATCAAACGTCACGAAGTATGGTTCGACTGAGATGCCGGGGAAATTCGACGTTACCAGCTCTGCCGCGCGAAGCAGTTCGGCGCGGTGATGGGCTGCCTCGGCGGCTTGGTCTCCTTTGAAATGTGCCAGGCCGCCGTAGGTGGCGCAATCGGAATGGCTCATAACGAGCACGCGTTTGCTCCGATGCAGTCGAATCGACATGCGAACTTGCTCAAGGATGAAGTCTTGTTCGAAATCGTTGCGCGGGGAAGCGAGAGTCTTAGCGCCTCCAGCAACAACAATCATGTCGGGCCGTTCGATGCCCTGCTTCTTCAGGAATTTCCGCACGACTGTGCTGATGCGATAGTCGAAACAGCTGAGCACAGCGGCGTCGGCCGTGTAGGGAGAGTCCGCGGAATCGAAATGAAATATCTTGCGCATGGCGGTCTCTGAGTATAAATGTCGGAGATTGCGGAGCGGGTGAACCCGTCCCCGCTACGCCCCCCGCTTCGTCTTCAACTCCGTCAGCAACTGCTCAATGCGATCTTCTTTTTCGAGCGCGGCGATCCGGTCATCCACATCGTCAGCCAGCAGTTCGGCCTTAGCCTGCCCGACGGCTTCTTCGCGCGCCACCTTGCGCTTCATGCGGTCAAACGTCGCCGACTTCGAATTCGCGCTCATGCCGGAATGGGCGTCACTAGCCTTACTAGCGGCGCGAGCGCGTCGGTGTTGCGCAATCAGCAGATCGGCCTTCGTGTTGGCCTCGGCCATTTTCTGCTCCAGCTTGCGCAGAGCGGACTTCAGATTCTCAACCTGCGCCTTCTGATCTTCGACCTGTTGTGTGAAGCCCGCGCTCATCTCGCGATAGCTTTCTACGCGCAGCAGGGACGCGCGCGCCAAGTCATCCTGCTTCTTGTCGACGGAGAGTTCGGCCTTGCGCATCCACTCCTGCACTTTGTCGTCATTCTCCTGTTTCTTTTTTTCGAGCAGGTGCTGATCGGCGATGGCGATCGCCACCTGCGTTTTGACTTGCAGAAGCTGGTTCTGCATGTCAAGAATCACCTGCTTGATCATCTTCTCCGGATTCTCGGCCTGATCGATCAGGTCATTGAGATTGGCCCGAACCAGTGTTGAAACGCGCTCCAGTAATGCCATAAATCACCTCGTCATTGGTCGTTTGTCGTTATTCATTCGCAGATCCGCGCAGCAGGTTGCGACGGAATCCCGGCTTTAATTGTGATTCGTTTTCCAGGCGCCGCCCACAATGCTGATCGCGATGTACACCGCGATCCCGGCCGCCACCCATACCCCGATGTGTCCTGTGGCCGCGCCGATGGCGGCGCCCATGACGCCTCCCAGCGCGACCGAAAGTCCCAGCGATCTTGCGTGATGCACTTCGTCTTGCACGGATGCCTCCTTGAATCTGTCGTTGGTCATCTGTCCCCGGTCGCCCGCGAACCAATTCAGATCGCTGACGACCGGCGGCCGACAACTGAAGACCAGTTACTTCGTGCCATTACCGGGATCCGACGGCTTCAGCGACTTATCGCCGATCTGCCGCACCTTGCCGAGCAGTTCGCCTAAGGCCATGCCGCTGAGCGTCTCAAATAACGCCGGCACTTGCGCCGCCATCTTGGTGATGTCGCCGGTGATCTTGTTCATACCCGACGAATCGCCGTTGCCGGTGGAAACGATCGTGATCTTGTCCACATTCGCGAGCGGGCTGGCTAGCGCCTTCACGATTTCAGGCATGCTGGCAAACAGCCTGTCGATCACGGCCGCTTGGTTGTATTCCTGGAACGCCTCTGCTTTCACGTTCATCGCCTTGGCTTCCGCTTCGCCTTTTTTAAAGATGATCTCGGCTTCCGCCTCACCTTGCTGCCGGATCGACGACGCGTGCCCTTCGGCCTCCGACATCAGGCGCTGCTTTTCGGCCATCGCGAGCGTTTCAATGCGCTGACGCTCGATCTCAGCCTGCTTCAACACGGTCGCGATCAACTCTTTTTCACGCCGATTGATTTCCGCGTCCTGCACCTTGACCTGGCCTTCTTTTTCCACCTGCTGCACCTTCACCTGCTCGGCGATCACTTGCTGCTGCATGATGTTGGTCTGGATGTCGTAAGCCTTGTCGGCCTGTGCCTGCTGCTTTTTCGTGACTTCAAGGTATTGCGCTTTCTTAATTTCGAGATCGCGCTGCGCCTCGGCCTGCTTGGCCTGCGAGAGCGTTTCAGCAAGCACGCGCTCCTGATCGGCCTGCGCTTTCGCTACCGCCGATTCCCGCATTGCGATCGCGCGTTTAATCGCCGTATCGCGATCCGCTTCGGCGGTGGCGACGTCGGCGTCGCGCTTGATGCGCGCTACATCGGGCTTGCCCATGTTGGTGATGTATTCGTTCTTGTCGCGAACTTCCTTGATGGTGAACGAGATGACTTCGAGGCCCATCTTGTTCATGTCGTCCGCGCAGGTGCCGCGCATCCGGTCGCCGACCATCTCGGGTTGCTTGACGATCTCTTCGACCGTGAGCTGTCCGATAATGCCTCGTAGATGGCCTTCCATCACCAGGCGAATCAAGCTTTCGCGCTCCTGATCAGTCTTGGTGAGGAATTGCTCGGCCGCCGTGAGAATCGACTCCTTGTCCGATTTCACCTTTATTTGAGCGACGGCCTCGACGGTGACCGCTACGCCCTGCTTCGTGTAGAGATCCTGCTGCGGCGCCACGTCGAATGACATCAGCTCGAGCGAGAGGTCGCGGCAGTTTTCGACCATCGGAAAAATGACCGTGCCGTGCCCCTGCACTACGCGCGTGCCGCGGAAGCCGTAAACGATCAGCGCTTCATGCGGGCCCGCCTTGCGGTACAGACGGGCAAGTGAGCTGATCAAAAACAGGACTACGAGAACCGCGAGCCCCGCGAAGATCCAGATTTCTACTGCAATGCCTCCGAATGACATAACCCCTCCTAAGACCGCTTGTGGCTTCTAGCTCTTGGCTATACCTTTGGCTCAGAACAAAACCGAATGAATCCATCAACCACTGGTTGCTAAACCCATCATCTGATCCAGGTCGCGAACTATGCGAACCGGATCGTTATGGCCCAGATAAATGTCCGCATTCGAGGTGTGAATATGCACCACCTTGTTGCACCAGACATAAGCGCGCGTGCGGCCCAGGCCACGAATACCATACCCGCGGATGAACGCCCATGGCTCAATCGCATAGCTCAGAATCGCCGAGCGTGGAATCGAGCGCAAACGGAAACCCATCATGCGGATCTCGACGCCATGCCGCAGAAAACGGTATTCGAATCCACTCCACGCCATCGCGAAAGCAAGGAGGCCAACAACCCCGACAATGGCCAGCGCAAACCGCGCCGGCCGGGTCGGAACCATCGCCACCGAAATAGCAGGCACGACCAGCGCCAGCACGACGATCAAGCTCCAGATGCGGCCGTTGTGCGTCTCCACCGCGATCACTTCGGATTGCGTGTTCTCTTTCATATGAGTCTTCGTTGTCGTCGATCTGGGCCCATAGCTCAAAGCTCAAAGCCTGGGGCTAATTCACTCGCCCCTCATCTCTTCCCACCGCCGCACGTAGGCGATGCCTTTGTCGTAGCGCGTTACGACAATCTCCGCGCCCTTTTCGATGGCGCTGCCGTTTTCTGTGCGCGCTCCGCAGGTGCGCCGCGTCCCCGCTTGCGAGTAAATGATTTCGCCAGTACCGCCTTCACGGATCGGCAGCGACGTTCGCCCCAGCACGCCGACCATTTCGTAGTCGGCGGCGTCCATGTTCTCGTCGGGCGACACCAGCACGCGGCTCAGAAAAAGAAATACGATTTCTCCGCCCACCAGCCCGGCGCCCGATGAGAGCAGCAATCCCAGCGCGAACCACACGTGCGCAAATCGTGTGATCAGAAATCCGGTTCCCCCGAACCACGCCAGGAACGCCGTCAGCGTGACGAAGTTGAAAGGGGAAACCTGCGCTCCCGTCCCCGCCTTTGCACCACCCTGTGCGGCGTTGCCATGAGAAAGCACGGCATTGCCGTGCGGAATCCCGACATGGCCTCCATGCGCTCCTCCCATCCCGCCCGCGCTCGCTCCCCCTCCCGCGGGAAGATGTCCGATGCCGCCATGCGGAAGGTGCGGCAGATGCACGTGCAAACGCAGTCCGCCCGCTACAAACGAGATCGCGCTCAATAGAAATCCAACGGCGAAACAGATCAGATAAAAATCAGACCACGTCATGGGTTTCGCCTCCCTTGCTCGGCTCCAGATTCGAACTGTGCGCTGCCAGCATTACGCTTTGCTTCATCGTCTATGCCCGCACGGGCGTCGCGGCCCGTGCCTCCACTTGCTTTCTCATGCTCGCTGCTGCTTTATTGGCGTTGTTGCCGGCTTCAGCGCTTCGAACAACCGCTCCGCCAAGCCGGGCGTATTCAAAATCTCCCCGAGCAGCAAGAGTGCCCGCCGCGTGTCCGTTTCTCGCGCCGCCTTGATGAGCGCTTCGCTTACCGGAGGATCGCTGGCAAAGCGTTCCGACCCTTGCAACAGCCAGACATCGAGTTGGCCTTCGGTGGTACGCAAGTCCGAAGTCAGTTCGGCGTGGTAGCCCTCCGGGTCATCGACCAGGAACCCCGGATGCACTTTGAAAAAGCGCGCCAGCAGGGTGCGTGTCGATTGCGTCATGTGCCGACGCCGCCCGCTCTCGATCTGCGACAAATAAGACTGGCTGATGGCTTTCCCGGTCTCCTTGCGGATCGCTTTCATCAGTTCCTGCTGAGTCATCGGGCGGTCAAGTCCCCGTAGCGACCCTTCCACTTCCCGCAGATAACGAATTTTTTCGCCCAAAGTCATCGGTTGGCAGGCCTCGCTTCTTGCGCCCCACGCCCGTTTTCAATTTCGCGGCCAGTCTTGCGCCAACCGTCGTATTCCATATCGCGATAAATATATCGCAATATGGAATATTGTCAAGCAGTGGATCTGGCTGTTTTTGATGGGTTTACGGCGCAGCTCTGCGAATCGGAGCTTAAGCACCATCCACTGCGACAAATTATGTGGGATTAA
>JBAWBE010000762.1:0-6689 GCA_049589635.1 Terriglobales bacterium | reverse complement strand
CGCCCACCCAGTGGTTTGGCGGCTTATATAAAGATGAGAAGCCAGAAAATTTCTTCGCTCAGTTCGGCACCGATCCGCAGACTATTTTCACTGTGATGACGGATTTCAAAATCCCGCCCGATCAGCTCGAAGGCTGGCAGCACGATCAGGCTGGAGCCGTGGTGGACAGCGAGCTCGCTAAAAAGTTCGGCTGGAAGGTCGGCGATCGCATTGTGGTGAAAGGCACGATTTTCCCGATGGACCTTGAACTCACCATTCGCGGAATTTTCACCGCCCCGCAGCCCACCATCACCCTATATTTCAATTGGAAGTATGTCGAGGAAGCGATCCCCTTCGCTAAGGGGCGAGCTGGTACCTTCAACATCCTGGCCGACTCCGCTGCCGACGTGCCCAAGGTGGCGTCCGCGATCGATGCCATGTTCCGCAACTCTCCGGAACCGACGAAGACGGAGAGCGAAAAGGCATTTCAGCTCGATTTCATCAACAGCATCGGCAACGTCAAAGCCTTTATTCTGGGCATCTCGTTTGCGGTCGTCTTTGCCACTCTCCTCGTCTCCGCCACCACTATGGCCATGTCCATTCGCGAGCGCACGCGCGAAGTCGCCGTGCTAAAAACCCTGGGCTTCACTCGCCCATCCATTTTGCGGCTGTATCTTGGCGAAGCGGTGCTGGTTGCTTTGATTGGCGGTCTGGCCGGCTGCGTGCTCGCGGTCGGTCTCGTATCCGGCATCGCGCACGCCCCCGGAATGGGCTTTTTCTTCCTCGGGATGGCGGTCAAATTCCCTACGCTGCTGCTGGCCATTTTTGTCGCCGGCATGGTCGGACTGCTGAGCGCAATTTTTCCCGCATATCACGCGGCCAAGATCGATATCGTGGAGGGACTGCGCTACATTGGTTAACCGAAGCAGCTTGACCCGGCTCGGTGATCCGAAAAGCTTGGCGAAATAAACTAATGGCGATTCCACTCAGCTACAACATCCGCAATCTCAAATTGCGCAAGGGTCTCACCATCATGACCGCGCTTGGCATCGCCCTTACCGTGACCACTGCGGTTTTCCTGATGGCCCTGCTCGCCGGCCTCGACAAAGCCTTCATGGCCAGCGGCGATGCGCTCAACGTCTTGGTCATGCGCAAAGGCTCGACCGCCGAACTCTCGGGAGGCTTCGACGCCAATCTTTTCCCCACTCTCAAAACTCTGCCGGGCATCGCCACCGATTCCCAGGGCCAGCCGCTGGCCTCCGCCGAATGGGTGGTAGTCGTCGTTCTTCCTCGCAAAGATGGAACGGGCGATGTGAATGTTTCTGTGCGAGGCCTGATGCCCGCCGGAGTTGCATTGCGCGAAGAAGAGAAAAACAGCCACGGCCAGCCCGAATTGAAATTAACTGAAGGCCGCTGGTTCACCACTGGCCAGCGCGAGGTTGTCGTCGGCAAGTCGATCCACGATCGCTTCGCCGGCGCAAACGTCGGCGACACGATGGACTTCGCCAAAGGCCAATGGAAGGTCGTCGGAATCTTCGACGACGGCGGAACGGCATATGATTCCGAAATCTGGGGCGACGTGAATCAGATCGCCGTCGACTTCGATCGCCAGGGTGGTTACGCCTCCGCTTATTTACGCGCCACGGATCCCATTGCCGCCGACGCGCTCGTGCACCGTGTCTCCGATGATCAGCGCATCAAACTCGAAGGCACACTGGAAACGGCATATTACGAAAAGCAAACCAGCTCCGGCGGCGCCATCAAATACATAGGATTCATAGTCGCCATCATCATGGCTATCGGCTCCAGTTTCGCGGCCATGAATACGATGTACGCCGCCGTCGCCTATCGCTCGCGCGAGATTGCCACACTTCGCATCATCGGTTTTTCGCGCCCCAGCATCCTGACCTCATTCGTGATCGAAGCTCTTTTGCTTTCGCTGCTGGGAGCGCTGGTTGGCATCATCCTCATTCTGCCCTTTAACGGCATGACTACCGGAATCGGCAACTCGATGACCTTCAGCGAGACAGTTTTCAGCCTGCAATTGACATCGAAAGTTGTGATCACGGCAGTAATTTTTGCACTGATCATGGGCCTAGCGGGAGGATTCGCACCTGCCTGGCAGGCCGCAAGGCAGGATATATTGACATCATTGCGCGCGTGAGTCGATGGGTCACGAGAGCTCGAGAGTGCCCGTCAATCGCGTTTGCGTGAGGAGTGGGTTCACACTCCCCTAACGCAGATAGCCTAGAATCTGTATCGCGTCTGTGCTCGCAGCATCGGATAACTGAATGCCTTTGGACGTTCGACAAGACGACACAAAACACGATGACCTGCAAAGCCTTCGCATCGACCATACTCTGCGCGGCGAGGGAGGAGAACCGCCAGCTTGGTCTCGGCGCATCATCATCGGCGGCATTGCGCTCGTCGTTCTGCTAGGCATCGTCACGCTCACGTATCGCGTTCTCGCTTCCAACACTCCCGAGGTTGAAGTTGCCCGCGCTACCGCCGAGGCCGGAAACGCTGCCGGCGCCACTGTGTTATCCGCCAGCGGCTATATCGTCGCCCACCACAAAATCAGCGTGAACTCCAAGGTCACAGGACGCGTCGCCTGGATTGGCGTAGAAAAAGGAGACAAGGTCAAAGAAGGTCAGATCCTGGTTCGCCTCGAAGACGATGAATTCCGCGCTATGTATGAGCAGGCACGTGGCGGATGGGAGAGCGCCAAAGCACGCCTCGCCCAGGCCCAGCACGGCTCGCGCCCCGAAGAAATTCAGCAGGCCGACCATAATCTCGCCGAAGCGCGCGCCACTGCCGCCAACGACAAAGTCACGCTTGACCGTACGCACGATCTCTTCGCGCAGGGCGTAGTCTCAAAGCAAAATCTCGACGATGCACAGGCGAAGTACGACGCCGATCAGCAAAAAGCCAACTCGCTTGAGCAATCCTTCAGTCTCTCCAAACTCGGCCCACGAATCGAGGAAATCGATCGCGCCCGCGCCGACGTCGATACCGCTAAAGGACAAATGGATTACGCCAAGGCGCAACTCGACGCCACTCTGATTCGCGCCCCAGTGAGCGGCACAATTCTGGAACGCACTGCCGAAAAAGGCGAACTCGTGACTTCTCAGTTCGCCAGTGGCGCCGAAGGAGGCCCGCGCGGTGCGGTCGTAGACCTCGCCGACCTGAACGATATTCAGGTCGAACTCGATATCGCGCAAGACGATTTCGCGAAGCTCTCACCGCATCAGGAGGGCATCGTCACACTCGACGCTTTCAAAGACCGCTCCTACAAAGGCGAGATTGCGGAAATGTCGCCGGAAGCGAATCGCCAGAAGGCAACCGTGCAAGTCAAGGTGCAGATCCTTCAGCCCGACGCCTACTTGCGGCCGGAGATGAATGCGACCGTCCAGTTCAAAGCGCCGGCAAATCAAGACGACAAGAGTGCCGCGAAGCAATCTTTTGTCTTCGTTCCCACCGCTGCGGTACGCGACAAAGATGGCAAAAAGTACGTTCTTATCGCATTCAACGGCAAGGCCCTCCGGCGCGACATTCACGTCAAAGGTGAGCGCTCGGGCGGTTATCTGGTCGATTCGCTGGTCGGCGGAGAAAACGTCATCACCACCGCGCCCGCGAATTTAGGAGATGGACAAAAAATTCATATTAAGGGGTAATCATGAGTGTAGCGTCCATTCCCGTGCAACCCGCTGTCGGCAGCAAAGTTGTGCAGGCGCGCGGTGTGAGCAAGATCTTCAAGCGTGACGCCTTTCAGGTCACCGCGCTCGATAACGTCTCGATCGATATTGCCGCCGGAGAATTCCTCGCGCTCATGGGCCCATCCGGCTCCGGCAAAACAACTCTGCTCAACATGATCGCCGCTATCGACCGCCCGACCTCCGGCGATCTCCT
Organism: Terriglobales bacterium; assembly: GCA_049589635.1. Classification (GTDB taxonomy): domain Bacteria; phylum Acidobacteriota; class Terriglobia; order Terriglobales; family Acidobacteriaceae; genus Acidiflorens. Next base: position 2,801 of record JBAWBE010000762.1, on the reverse strand, counting down.
CGTTATGGGCGACAATATTTTCAAGCTCAACGACAGCCAGTCCGCGCACTGGCGTAATACGCACGTCGGCTATGTTTTTCAGACTTTCAATCTAATTCCCGTTCTCACTGCGTTTGAGAATGTTGAATTGCCGCTGCTCCTTACTAAGATGACTCCGCAGCAGCGCCGCGATCACGTCTTGACCGCGCTCAAGTTGGTGGGCCTGGAAGACCGCGTCAATCATCTTCCCAAGCAGCTCTCCGGAGGCCAGGAGCAGCGTGTGGCTATCGCGCGCGCTATCGTCAGCGACCCAACGCTTATCTTGGCCGACGAGCCGACCGGTGACCTCGACAGCCACTCTGCCACGGAGATTCTGGAGATTTTGAAAAAGCTGAACGAAGGATTCCGCAAGACCATCATTATGGTTACCCATGACCCGCATGCGGCGGAATATGCGCATGTAACGAGGCATTTGGAAAAGGGACGGTTGCTTCCGGCCTAGGTCAGTTGGTGTCTGAAACTGATCGCGCGCTATTCTGAAAAAGGCGCCGCTTCGATCCGATCACAGAAATTCTTCGGGTGATAGTCCGTGGCGTAGCGTTCACGAACGTCCCGCATAAAGCCTGTCGACGCCCCGCGCGGATATTTACGCACCACGTCCGCACAAGTCTTGACGAAGGCAATCTTGAAACCGAGCCGCGGAAACGCCTTGTGCACCTCCGCAACGACGTCCGCATGAATCCGGGCGGGGTCCGGTCCCAACACATCCGATCCGGCACCCTCGCCAACCAAGGCAATCTCAGGCCGTTTGAAGCCGCCAATCGGAGAGGCGTGCATCGCGATTCCGTCCCAAATAATCTCCGCCGATTGTTTCGAAAATCCGTTGTCCTCGAGAAAATGTCGGGCGGCTTCCGCTCCCTGAATCTCGAAGGGAGAATCCCCCTGATAGCGATCCGTTAGCCCGAGGTCGTGGAGAATGCAGGCCAGGTACAGCATCTCCTCATCGAAGTTTTTCCCCATCGCGCGTCCAGCGAGCGAACCCCATAGAAAAGTTCGCACGCAGTGGTTGAACAAATAGGGTGGAGAAACTCTCCGCGCGAGATCGGTCGCCTGTCGCGCAATTTTCGAATCAGGCAAGGCCACGCCCGCTACGGAAGATGGCCAGGCCACAGCCTCGATCGGCGATGGCTCCGTAGCCCATGCCATCGCCTTCGAGGCTCGAAGGCTTAGCTGCGGGCTAGCGAGTACTGAACCTCCCATTACTTCGAGACTGGTTGCATGCGACTCACGCGCAACGAGATTAAGCGCAGACAATCCAAATCCGCAGAGCAGGTTACGTCGATCCATTGCCTCGCCTCACTTAGGAATACGGTCAATCTACTCCGAAGTGTGACGACGTTCCCACAACTTTTGCTCGAACACCGTTTTTTTCGTGACGAACTGAAGGCTTTATTCTCGAACGATGCAGCCGTCGCAATCTCCCAAGACGCACGGTTATTGCGAGCGCGGCGCGCCCGACTTCTGCGTGACTGGCGCGTCTGGTTCAGACTTTGGCAAAGCGCCAACTTCATGTTCGACCCACTCCAATTGTTTGCTGCCATAAAGAGCGGCGCCATACTCTTGCTCAGTCTTGTAAACGGCGACCGTCGCGCCCGGCGGCACCGCCGCCCGCAGCTTTTCCTTGCAGGCATCCGGCGTGGTCCGATCATAAGCTGTCTGTTGCAGCCGGAATTTTCTTGCCTCAACCTTGGGCAGCCATTCGACCGGCTCGAGCGTGGCCGCCTTCTTGAGAAAATCCGGCTTCACATAGTTCGCTCGCTCGTCTTTGGGTACAAACGCAGAAGCTCCCATCCATGTCGGCCAATCGCCCCACGGGTCAATTGCATCCAGCACCTTGATGCGCGGATCGACCGCCGATGCAAGAATGGCAATGCTCGCTCCCGATCCCTGCGCCAACATGCCAACTCGGCTCATGTCGAGATCGCTCCGCGATGCCAGGTAATCCAGCACCAGCTGCACATCGTGCGCCGATGTGGCAAGGCTCTCCTGTAACTCGCTCAGAAACCACTCCCGCATTGGTCTGTCGTGGTAACGATGTCCAGTCAGCGCAGAAACAAATCCGATCGCCGCAAAACCATCCTTCGTCACCGTGGCCTGATATCTTTCATCTCTAAAAATATCGGTCTCTGAGGGATAGCCATAGAGATAAAGGATCACCGGAGGCTTCTTGACTCCATTTGGCTTTATCACATAAAGGTCGATGGGATCGCCCCACCGCCATTGCACACGAACCAGATCGACCGTGTACTTATCCTCCTCATCGGAATAGCCGATAAGCGGTCGGACCGGCCTCATGTTGCTCGTAGTCAGCGCGGGCGAACTTAAGTCCTCGTGCAGGCCTTCAAAGCGCTTGTCAGTTGGATCGGCAATTGGGGGAGATGCCGGCTCCAGTTGCGCCGGGCTGAGTTGCCCAAGAGATATAAAAGTCAAGAGAATGGCGACAACCCTCAGCAAATCACGAAAATCAAATCTCAACATGACTCTCCCGGGCCTTACCATCAATAATTGCAACGTAGAATCATTGCAATCACGTAAAAAGCGGGCCGCAATGAACGACCCGCCTTTTTAGAAACTGACTAATTCGAATCGATCGAATTAGCCGCTTAACCTACCGAACGACGCAGCCCGAGGGGTTGCTTGCTACGAGTTGTAACGCGAGGCTCGCGCTGGGTTGAATGCAGCCGCCCATGTCGCCACCCGATTCGGTCTTGCCAGAGTTTACCGGCCCTTTTCCAATGTCATTGCCATTGGCGTCGGTCTGT
>JBAWBE010000761.1:0-2373 GCA_049589635.1 Terriglobales bacterium | reverse complement strand
GTGTCGATACGCGTGGGATCGAGCGCACCGAGGGCAAAACGTTTCGCTGGGGCGGCCAGTACCTCGACAACCTGAACGAGGCGAAGACCGATTTCACGGAGTTGAACGTGTTCGAAAAGTTTCAGCCGCACATTCCGAAAGAATATTCGGACACACAGTTTTTGTTTCTTGCGAACATTCATCCGGCGTTGCAAGCCGCGGTGCGACTGGAAATGAACGGCGTTCGCCTGACCGGTGGCGACACCATGAATTTCTGGATCACCGGAACACGCAAAGAATTGGCCGAGACGCTGAAACTCGTGAACGTCCTGCTCATCAACGATACCGAAACCAAGATGCTGGCGGACGAAAAAAATCTTCCGCGCGCGGCTCAGAAGGTTCTGGCGATGGGGCCCAAGGCGCTGGTAGTCAAGCATGGTGAATATGGCGCGACAATCTTTTTCCGCGAAAGAGCATTTGGCATCGGATCGCATCCCTTTCGCGCGCCCGCTCTGCCAATTGACGAAGTGAAAGATCCGACGGGCGCCGGCGATTCTTTTGCCGGTGGCTTCATGGGGTACATCGCGTCGCAGGGCGACGTGAATCGGGAAGTGCTTAAGCGGGCATTATTTTACGGCGGCGTGATGGGTTCGTTCGCGGTTGAACGATTCGGGACCGAGCGCCTCCAGAATCTCTCGCGCGAGGAGATCGACGCGCGCTTTCAGATTTTCCGCGAGCTGACGCACCTGGAATAAGAGCGGCAGGGAAGCGCGCCTTGTACGAGAGGAGACTGCGCACGGTTCGTCTGGACTCTGCGCAGACGCCAGCAGCGTTCTCCGCTCGTCGATCATTTATCCTCAAATCATGACGAGTCACACCGCGATGAAGACGACCACTACTGCCGAGAACCGCAGCGTGATCCGCATCGGTGGCCTCGCGACCTTGGCCTCGCTGAGTTCTCTTTTTTACTACGCGCAGCGCGGCGAGATCCTCATGCACGGCGACGCGACGGCGCACATCAATATTGCGCGCCGCGTTTTCGACTCGCTCACGCCCGGTCCGTTACAACTCGGAACGGTGTGGCTTCCGCTGCCACATCTTTTGATGATGCCGTTCATTTTCCCCGAAAAGCTATGGCAGAGCGGCGTCGGCGGATCGATTCCTTCGATGTGCGCTTATGTGCTCGGCGTGCTCGGAATCGTGCGGCTGGTTGGCGGTCTGTTGGAATCGAATCCTCGCACGCGCCCCGTGGCGCAGGTGGGTGCGTGGGTCGCGGCATTCGCTTACGGGGCGAATCCCAACCTGATCTACATGCAGACCACCGCGCTGACTGAACCCTTGTACCTCGCATTTTTCATCTGGGCGCTGGTTTACTTTGCGGAATTTGTTCGCTTTCTGGAAGAACAAGAAAGAGGGATTGAGCGAAAAAGGGGGCGAGAGCAAAAAAAGGAGAACGAAGCTGCGCGACAGACGGCGACCCGCGCGCTGCGGCGTTGCGCCTATTGTGTGGCCTGCGCTGAGTTGACGCGCTACGACGGATGGTTTCTGGCGAGCGCGATCGGCGTGCTCGTCGCCGCAATTGCCGTCCGGCGTTGGCAAGATCGCACTCTGCGATCTTGCGCGTTAAAGTTCCTATTGGGGATCGCTGTTTTGCCCTCGCTGTGGTTGGCCTACAACGCGGCGGTCTATGGAAATGCCTTCGACTTCGCCAACGGCGCCTATTCCGCGAAGGCTATCGAGTTACGAGTAGCCGCGCCGAATCCGGCGTTCCACAATTTGTGGCTTGGCGGGCTGTATTTTCTGAAGTCCGCTCAGATTACTTTGGCGGTAGGGAACTGGGGCCGATGCTGGCTCGCCGGCGCGCTACTGGCGGCTTGCGCGGCGTTCTACGCGCTGCATAGCCGAGCGGCAGCTGTATTAATGCTTCTTTGGGCTCCGCTCGCCTTCTATGCGTATTCAATTTCCTACGGATGGGTGCCGCTACACGTGCCGATGTGGTGGCCCCACGCGGTATTCAATCAACGTTTCGGACTCGAGTTGTTGCCCGTGTTCGCTGTCTCGGCGGGACTGCTGGTCGCGATCTTTGCCGTGTGGTGGCGCGAGATGCCCATCCAGAACGTGATTTCGACCGCAACTTCGACCGTAACTTTGACCGGAACCGGGACCGTAGGTTGGATCGCAATGGCAATGATGGTCGCGTTGATTGTGGTCAGCTACGGATTCGTCTTGAAGGCTCAGCCTCTCTGCCTTGTCGAGGCGGAAAGAAATTGGAATATGCGGCGCGGTCTCGACACATCGGTCGAACGCCTCATAAAGAATCTGCCGCCGAATTCGCAGTTCCTGATGGACCTCGGCGAGCACGTGGGAATTATGGAGCGGGCGGGAATTCCTCTC
>JBAWBE010000760.1:0-3452 GCA_049589635.1 Terriglobales bacterium | reverse complement strand
GAATCAAGATTGTCGTCTTCGACTCCGCTCATGTAATAGCCGCCCTGGTCAGAGGCGCCGACGCCCAACGGGTTTGCCGGGTTATTTTGCCAGATGTATTCGTAGCCGGCAAAAAACTTGAACTGATCCCACGAATATTTAGCGGCAACCATAATTGCGTTGTTGTCGGTGACGATGCCGTATACGGTGTCGTTCGGGTCGATCAGATTCGTCCCAGTGATTTGGTTTGTATTGATGCTGTCCGTGGTCGACTGATATGGCGCCGACAGACTCTGAGGCCCAAGTAAGGGATTCAATACGCTGATCGCCTGATTGTAATGCTGGAAGACGGCGTCGGCGGAAAATTTGCCGGTGGTTCCTCCGAGGTCGAATCCGTAGGCGTTGTTATGCGCCGATTGCGGCGTACATGTGGTGGCGGTCCAGCCCGCGTCGGGCGAGTAGCAACCGGCAGAACCATCGGCGAATTTATACATCGCACCGAAATGGACCGGGCCATAGGTGAGGCGATACTTCAGCGCGTCATCCCAACGGCTATTCTCGGTGTCGCCGCCGCCGGCCATCGTGCCGTTATACCCGATGTAAGAAAAGGCGTAGGCGCCGCCGGCCGGATCGTACTGGAGCATCGCATCGGTGCCGAGAGAGCGCTCACGACCGAAAGTCAGCGTGCCGAAAAGCGTGGACGATACACCGCCATAGTATTCGTCATTGAAGGGTTGGCCCGCGCGCGCGCCGTCGATGGCTATCGAATAGCTGGCCCTGGGAAGGCCATTGTTGATGATGTCAGTCTTTGACGCGTTGGCCAGCAGGCCGGACTGCGGATTGATTCCGGTCGAAGCGTTGAACACAACGAACCAGCCATGCGCAAACTCTTCCTTGCCCCGAACGCCCAGACCCGTTTGTTGCAGGTTGTTGGGTGCGACAACGAATCGATGTTGAAAGCCGTTTCGGTTTACCAGGGATTCGCCTTCGTAGTTATAGCCGTTTTCCGGTAAGCCGTGGCTGACCCAGCCGACGCCGACGTCATACGCACCGTACACCGTGATTCCGTGCCAGGTCAGCGTGCAATCCGTGGTGGCGAACTCGCGGCCGCTCTCGCAGGCGTCGGGAGTGCTCCGCTGCATCCTGATGTCGACCGTGGCGTCGTGGCCAGCCGCCAAACTAATTCCAGTGAGCGTTACTTCGGTGAACCCTTGTTTCGTAGCGCGAATCTCGAAGAGCCCTAGGGCCAAGCCTGACGCCTGATAGCGCCCCTCGCCATCGGTTGTGATTGTGAGCCGTACACCTGTATCGACGTTCTTGACTGTCACCGCGACATCGCGAAGGGCTGCGCCAGTTTGGTCCGTCACGACGCCGGAAAGGCTCGGTCCCATTTGAGCGTGAACAAACGTCAAGGATGACAAAAGCAAGAAGACAACCGCTGCGATAAACAGGTAAGCGTTGCGCATTTCGACCTCGAAAAATCGATTGTTCGGGACAGAACTCGAAAGTGTACAGGAGATACGATTCTATTGTCCAGAAATGTACGATATTGTCTTTCTTGTCATAAGCCCCATCGGCATAACTTATGCGGATGCGACGGAGTTGACCAGGAATTTCATTGTCGTTACGATTGCCTGCCGATGAAGAAGAAGGGCAAATCCGAAGGGAATATTGAGGGGCTGCTGAAGCTTCGAGATGCAGCTTTGCAACTCGGGATCAGCTTTCCAACGATTAAGCAGTGGATTTACAAGAAAAAGATTCGAAGCAATCAGACTGCGGGAGGACATCATCGTATCCCGCAACGCGAAGTGGACAGATTGCTTTTCAGAACCCGTGGCAAGACCGAGCAACAACGCAAAGAAGAAATCCGGCGCGTGAGCGGTCGTAATCAGCTAGTGGGACGAGTCGAGTCGGTGCAGATTAGCGGTTTGATGGCTGAGGTCAGGATTTCAATCGGTGGTCAGCAAATCACGTCGATTATCACGGCACGCTCTGCCCGAGAAATGCAGCTAAAGCGGGGACAGACTGCCGCTGCCCTGATAAAGGCTACCGAAGTAATGATCTTGCGGATTTGACTCTTGAAGAAACGCCCCCTTTTGCCCTCCCAATGATCCTTCTCGTGGAAGATGAAGATGGTGTGCGCAATTCGACCGCTGAATATCTCCGCGACACTGGCTACACAGTATTGACTGCCGGGGGCGGCCCGGAAGCGCTCCAGGTAGCAGAACAATATGATCGGCCGATACACCTTCTCTTGACGGACGTGATCATGCCGTTTATGAGCGGGCGCGAACTGGCGGAAATTGTAACGAGCCGTCGATCCGAGATTCGTATTGTGTTCATGTCGGGCTATTCGGATAATTTGCTTTCGACCCACCAGATACTGGATACGAAACATAAGCTGCTCCGGAACCCGTTTAGCCTGGAATCGCTTGGGCAGTACATTCGGGAGGTGCTGGAATCTAACGGCCAGACGGCGGTGGCCGGGCGGTAGTTAAGCTCTCTAGTCCATACGGTATTCGCTGTATGACACCACTTACAGCGCAATGGGCCTAAGTAACTTGATTCTGCGGGGGTAGAAATATGACAGTTGGTCATGATGCCGGATCAATCGAGCGAGTTTGTCACCGGAACAGTTCTGGTCGCGGACGACGAAGCTTCAAACCGCGAACTGATGACGGAGTTGTTGTCGCTCGAGGGATTTGACGTTATCGCGGTTCCAGACGGCGTCGCTGCAATCAACGAGCTCAATAAGACGCACCCAGACCTGATTCTGCTCGATGTGCTGATGCCCCGCATGGGCGGGCTTGAAGTCTGCAAGAGAATCAAATCCAATCCTGAGACGTTTCTGATACCGGTCATTCTGACCACGTCCCTCACCGACAAACAGGATCGCATCAATGGTATACAGGTGGGAGCCGACGATTTTCTCAGCCGGCCAATCGATCGAACGGAGTTGGTAGCTCGCGTTCGATCGCTTGTGAGACTCAAACAACGCACCGACGAACTGGAGCGAGCAGAGGCTGTGCTGTTCTCGCTAGCTCGCAGCATCGAAGGGAAAGATCCGTACACCCATGGCCACTGCGAACGTCTGGCGGATTACTCCGCAATCCTGGGTGAAGCACTAAACCTCCCCGCCGAGCAGATCACCGCTTTGCGTCGTGGCGGCGTTGTGCACGACATCGGAAAGATCGCCGTGCCGGATTCGATTTTGTTGAAGCCATCTGCGCTCTCCGAAGCGGAATGGGAACTCGTGCGCGAACACCCGGCGTTGGGAGAACGTATTTGCGCTCCCCTTAAATCGTTTCGGTTAGTCCTTCCCATCATCCGCCATCACCACGAGAAGCGCGATGGCTCGGGATATCCTGACGGGCTTTCGCGGGAATCAATCCCATTGACCGCGAGAGTCTTGCAGATCGTCGATGTCTATGATGCCCTGACGACCAAGCGACCGTACAAGAAAGCACTCACGG
>JBAWBE010000759.1:0-9873 GCA_049589635.1 Terriglobales bacterium | reverse complement strand
GTTCTATCCATGGCGAATCTCGATTGGTCACAGTGTCCGGCGGTCGAGAGCGTTCCCGGCAAGGTGAGTGGCGCATGGGTTTTGAAGGGAACGCGGATGCCGGTGTCCACCATCTTCGAAAACCTGGAAGCCGGCGCCAGCCTCGACGACATCATGGAGTGGTATGACGGCCTTGATCGCGAACAGATCAAAGCCGTGATCGAGTTCGCCGCCCGCAGTCTCGATAAAGCGCCCGCCTTCGCCCCGTAGCCCTCGCGCTGTAAGCTCCGCGCCCCTCCCTTCGGGTAACATTCGAGCATGCGCGTCTTATTCGACCAAGCGACGCGTGTACCCATTCGCTCCTACCTACAAGAACATGACGTGCGCACAGCCGCGCAACAAGGCTGGGACACGCTCAAGGATGGCGAACTGCTCGCGGCCGCGGAAGCGGAGGGCTTCGATCTGCTGCTGACAACCGACAAGAACATACGCCATCAACAGAACCTTGCAGGCCCGCAAAATTGCGGTCGTGGTTCTCGGCTTGCAGCAATGGCCAAGCCTTCGGCCACAGGTTGAGCGCGTTGTGGAAGCGATCAAAACGGCAGCACCCGGCAGCTATACAGAGATTGACTTTGCGTAAGAACCAAAACTCCTCTGTCCCAAGGACGGAAGCTAAGCCGAGATCAAGTTAAGATCCGCTTTCAAAATGATTGACTTAAAAATCGCCCCGCGGGAGAATGAACATTGGATTGGGGCAGTTTCGAAGTGCGTCGGCCTCCCAGACGCCCATCGAAGCCGCCCCAAATCCGTTTTCGAGGGCCATCTTTCACTTAAGTCATTATATTGAATACTTTGCAGGAATTGACCCGCGTAACTTATTGATTCTAATAGACGGCTGTTTGTTAAGCCCTTATGATTGAATACTTTACCTACAAGCCGTTATTTTTGAATACTTTGCCGAGGAAAAATCGCTAAAGCCATGATTCTAATATACCGAGGAGATAGGGGGGGAGGGGGGGGTACCCCCCAGCTGGCGAGTCCTAGGAACTTTCTCTCGCGGCGGGCTAGATGACAGGCTCAACTTCCCCCATCGCCTTCCTCTTTCCCGGCCAGGGTTCCCAATCCGTAGGCATGGGCAAGGAACTCGCTGCAAATTACGCGGTGGCCCGGCGGACGTTTGAAGAAGCCGACGATGCCCTCGGCTACAAGCTGTCACAAGTTTGCTTCGAAGGCCCGGAAGAAAAACTAAAGCTGACCGAGATCACGCAGCCTGCAATCCTGACGGCATCCGTGGCGGCATGGCGAGTTCTCGAGGAAAAAGGGCTCAAGCCGGACGCTTCCATGACCTACGTTGCGGGGCACAGTCTCGGCGAGTACTCGGCGCACGTCGCCGCTGGCACCCTGCAATTCGCCGACGCGGTGCGCACCGTTCGCAATCGCGGCAAGTACATGCAGGAAGCAGTGCCGGTGGGCGTCGGTGCCATGGCCGCAATCCTCGGCATGCCGCTCGATCGTGTCAGCGAAATCGCCAGTGAAGCCGCGCAGGGAGAAATCTGCCAGGCAGCCAATATCAATTCTCCCGAGCAGATCGTGATTTCGGGCAACACGGGAGCGGTCGGACGCGCGATCCAGCTCGCGACAGACCGCGGCGCTAAAAAAGCGGTCAGCCTGCCAGTGAGCGCGCCCTTCCATTGCGCGTTAATGCAACCAGCTCAAGATAGGCTAGCGGCGGATTTGCGCGCGCTGGCATTCCGCGATCCGTCATGCACGGTAGTTTGCAACGTAGATGCCGCAACTGTGAAAACGGCCGACGCCGCGCGCGATGCACTGATTCGGCAAGTAACAGGCGCAGTGCGCTGGGATCAGTCGGTGCGATTGCTGATCGAGAAAGGCGCGACTCTTTTTATTGAAGTCGGTCCCGGCAAGGTTCTCTGGGGATTGATGCGCCAGATCGACCGCTCGAAGACGTGTTTGACAGTAAGCGATGAAGCCTCGCTCGCAAAAACTCTGGCACATCTTTCCGCCGAGGTCGCGTAGCCAGCAGCGTAGCGCCGGCGTCCCATCGGCCCGAAAGGCGGGCGCAAGCCCGCCAGATATTCGCGGCAGAAAGTGACACGAAGGCAAAAAGTCACACGAATGTGGAAGGTCGAGTTGCCGCTGGCATCAGTATGGATACACCGTAATCGTCTTATCCGACCGCTGCACAAACATGCGCGCGTGCTCGGCGCGCTCGTTGACGACCACTTCGACGATCACGCCTCCGCCAAATCCTTTAGTATTTGCCGACCCATAAATGCGGAAAGACTTGATCAGGCCCCATTCTCCACCCGGTCCCCAATCGCGATAAAAATCGGCGAAGGTGTATTGCGGATATTTCTGTTGGTGTTGGCGCCACGTCGGATCGTTGAAGTAAATCGCGTAGGCTGATTCGTAATCCTGCCGCTCAAGGGCAGCGAAGAAATGCGTGACGACGCGCTCTTCCGGCCAGTTCCGAAACATCCACGCGGCCACAGCAAGCGCAAGGATGACGACGATGGTGATGCCAATTTTGATCTTGCGGCGGCGGGCGCGCGCGGCATCAAAAGGCTGAGCGTCGAGCAGAGTCATATCGCTCCTCAAGCATAACGGATTTCTGGGGAGCTGAGGTAGGCGCGTAAACGCGAAGCCGCGCGAATGCGCAGGTTTGTTTCGAAACTAGACTTCTCGCCGTTTGGCGAACGTCGCGGCAGATGTCCTAGCGCACATCGATCTCGCCGGTGGTCACATGCGCGTGGAAGCGGTATTTTCCTTGGCCTTCCTGGCGAAACGAGCGGAACAGACCACCTTTTGAGATGTTGAAGGCGCTTGCCTCAACGCTGCCAGCGACCACCGACGCGTCGCGGTGGCCATAAACGTCGGGATGCGGAACGTCGACATTGATCTGGCCTGCCCAGAGTTCTACGTCTTTGTCACCCTCGAGATCTTCGATGCTCAATTCTCCGGCACTCATTCGTGCCCAAAGATTGGAATGGTGAGGCACCTCAATGGTCGCCTTGAAGTTGTTATGCGGCGTGTTGCGCACGTAAACGTCGACATGAGATGCCATCGGTTTGATGTCGACTTTCACGCGTGAAAGGTCGTCCGAATTGGCGGAATAAGTGACCACGATGTTATCCGAGGATCCCGCCCGAATCGTGTAGCCTCCTGCTTCAAGATGAAGGCGAACCGTACCGCCTGAAGCGAACGATTGCTGGACGACTTTTTCATACGGATTGGAACTCGCATTCAGGGCAATCAGAGGAGCAAGCAGGAATAGCACGATCATCCAACGCTTCATACACGACCCCTTGGAGCATGATACGCAGGCGTTGCGGATTGAGTTCCACGATTCTTGATGGGTGTGGTTTCGAGGTGCGTCAGGATCGAAAGACACCTGCGTCGGGAACATCCAATGCCAATCTCCATATGGACATGCTAGACTATCCCTATGCCAGTCCTATACGTCGAAAACGTGCCTAAAGATTTGTATGAGGCGCTACGTGCCCGGGCCCGCAAACGGCGGACCTCCATCGCCGCCGAGATGATTGAGTTGCTCAAAGATAACTTCCCGACCACCGCAGAAATTCAGCGCCGGAAACGGGCCTATGAACAGCTCTTGAGCCTTCAAGATCGCGCTCCAGTTGGGCCAGGTCCATTCCCGACCACCGAGGAGATGATCCGCCAGGACCGGGACCGTTGAAGGAATATGTGGTGGACGCCAGCGTTGCCGCCAAGTGGCTGCTGCCATCTGCGGGCGAGACGTTTGTTTCCGAGGCAAATCGGCTCGCAGATCTGCACGTTCAGCGCAAAGCGCGCCTGAAGGCTCCGGATCTGATCTGGTCGGAATTAGGCAACATCTTATGGATGGCGGTTCGCACCGCCCGAACCAGCCGCGCCGACGCTCACAGTTCGCTGATTCACTTTAGCGCGCTCGCAGTGGACATCACCCCGGCGAAGGATCTGTGGGCACCAGCTTTCCAGATTGCCACAATCTACGATCGGACATTCTATGACAGCCTCTACGTCGCCTTGGCTCTCCATGTAAACGCCGAACTCGTCACCGCTGATGAGCAAGTGGCAAATGCGCTCGCTTCGCGGTTTCCTGTGACGTGGCTCGGAGCCTTCCACGAGTAGAGATTTTCGGCGGCGGTCACACATCGGATTTCGCTTCTCCGGTCGCTTCATCGAGCGCGTTCAAGAGTCTGTCCGATAAAATTAGGACCGACCGAACTTATGCTTCCCTGCCAGCGCCAACTCTTTGACATACCCGATGACATCGCATATCTCAACTGCGCTTACATGTCGCCGCTGATGAAGCCGGCTCTTGAGGCCGGAATTGCGGGCGTCGCGCGCAAGGAGCATCCATGGGAGATTACTCCCGAGAAGTTCTTTACTGACTCGGAGGAGTTCCGTGGAACTGCCGCGCAATTGTTTCACTGCTCTGCCGACTGCATCGCGATCGTTCCTTCGGCTGGTTATGGAATCGAGGCAGCGAGGCGCAATCTCAGCATGCGTAAAGGGCAAAGCATCCTCGTTCTGGCCGAGCAGTTTCCGGCAAACTACTATCCGTGGCAACGACTCGCCGAGGAAAACAGCGCGCCGTTGAAAGTCGTGCCGTGGCCTGACGACGACGATTGGACATCAGCCGTACTCGATGCACTTACGGACGAGGTTGCAATCGCTGCGCTTCCGAACGTGCATTGGACTAGCGGAGGTCGACTTGACCTTGTCCGCATCGGCAAGGCGTGCCGCAAGATCGGAGCTGCGCTCGCTCTCGATCTTACTCAGTCGCTTGGTGCGCTTGAGTTCAGCGTGGACGATGTTCAGCCAGACTTTGCGGTGACCGCAACCTACAAGTGGCTGCTCGGTCCTTATTCCATGGGCGTTCTATACGTCTCGCCCAAATGGCACACCGGATCGCCACTTGAGGAAGGGTGGATTCAGCGGGCCAACTCACGCGACTTCTCAAGCCTGATTCTGTATTCCGACGAATATGATTCCGGCGCTCGCCGGTTTGATATGGGCGAACGATCGAACTTCGGACTGCTGCCAGCCGCGATGCGCGCGATGCGGCAGATATTGGAATGGAAGGTTGCGGAGATTTCGGAGACTTGCGGAGCGATGAATCGCGGGCTTGCCGAGGCCGCTGCCGACCTCGGGTTTACTGCGCCCGCCGAGCCGTTGCGCGCACCGCACTATCTTTGCTTGCGGCGGAAGGCTGCGATCCCAAAGGAACTTACTGAGATGCTGGCGAAAGAAAAAGTCTTTGTCAGCGTGCGCGGAAGTTCGATTCGAGTGACGCCGCACGTTTACAGTACTGTCGAAGACTGTGATCGGCTAATCGGTTGCTTGCGCCGCGTTGCTTAAATCATCCGAACGGTGTTCGTGCTATTTCAGATCGCTCAGCTTGCGTTGCGCGAGTGAGGCCGCTTCCGACTTCGGGTTGTCCTTCTGAATGTCCTGGTAAATCTTTTTGGCGTCGTCGGGCTTCTGTTCGGACTCGTATAGCGACGCCAGTTCGAGTTGGGCTGAAACTTTGCTGACCAGCTCGGTCGGCTTGTTGATCAACTGTTTGTAGAGATCGATGGCCTGCGCATCTTTCTTTTCTCCTCGGTAGACGGAAGCGAGAGCAAATTTCCCGAGTGATGCAAATTCCGAGTTCGAGGACGACGCAGCTTCCTGCAAATTGTGCTCGGCGGTTGCATTGTCTCCCAGTTGCGCCGAGGTCACGCCTACGAAGTAGCGCGCCATCCTACCGGATTTTGTCTGAGGATACTTATCGGCGATGGCCTGGAACTGTTTTCGTGCCGCGGTCGCGCGGTCGGCAACCGATTCGTAGCTTGGGAAACCGGGTTGGGCGGGAGTTCCGGGCGGGCGCAGTTGCGCTTCCATAGTACGCACGGCGTCCGAAACCTCGAGGCTCGCTTTTTCGTCCTGAGAATCGATGTAGTACCAGCCACCGAAGGCGATGGCGGCGATGACGATAAGGCCAATCGCCCCGACGATGAGCTTCGACTGGTGCTCCTGGCTCCAGTGAACGGTCGCTTCCGCCGCCTCGAATGTGACCTTGCTGAAGCGGTCTTGTTTCAGTTGGTGCCGGGTTTCTGCGCGCACAGGCTTCCTTTTTGGCTTAGGAGTAGGATGGGCAAAACTTCAGTCTAACAGGCGGGTTTCGACAGCGTCAAAGCGGACAGCGGCTTCTTTACTGATCGCGAACTTATTTCGGATCGGTTCGGTAGCTCCAAAAGCCACCCATCTCTTCTTGCAAGACGTGGAACGGAGCTTCGCGTGCCTCGGGAACCGCACCGGCTTCGTCGACTGCTCGAACCGCTTCTTCGACCAAGTGATGGAGTGGCGCCAGCTCGCATACTGGATCGGTCGCGTTGGCGTCGCCCGTGAGCAGTAACGCCTGGCAACGGCAACCGCCGAAATCTTCTTTTCGGCGGTCGCAGGAACGGCAGGGCTCGGGCATCCAGTCTTCGCCACGAAATTTCTGAAAGGCTGCGGAATCTGTCCAAATCCAACCCAGCTCGCGGTCACGAACGTTATCAAATTGCATGCCTGGAATTACTCCCGCTGCATGGCACGGAAGCGCGCGGCCGGCGGGGTCGATGAGCATTAACTGGCGTCCCCAGCCGCCCATGCAGGCTTTGGGGAAGCGCGCGTGATAGTCGGGGACAACCATGTCGATGCGTACGCGGCCGCGCATGCGCTCGTCAGCGGCGGCAACGACTTTGAGAGCCTGGTCGAGTTGCGCTCTGGTCGGCAGCAGCGCGGAACGATTCTTGAGCGCCCAGCCGTAGTATTGCGCGTGCGCGACTTCCATGCGATCGGGATGGAGGGCTTCGAGCGCGGCGATCATCTTTTCCAGGTGATCAATGTTTTGACGGTGGACGACAAGATTTATGGTGAAGGCAATACGATGTTTGCGAATCCACTCAGCCAATTCGAGTTTGTGCGCATGGGCGCGGGTGCCGGCGATCCAGTTCGCCGAACCTTCTTCCGAATCTTGAAAGCTGAGCTGGATGTGATCGAGGCCGGAGTCAACTAGGTGCTGGAGACGGTCGCGAGAGAGGCCGATGCCGGAGGTAATCAGGTTGGTGTAGAGGCGCGCCTCCCGGGCACCGGCAATCATCTCTGCGAGATCAGGGCGAGCGAGCGGTTCGCCTCCGGTGAGGTGAAGATGTAGGACGCCGAGTGCTGCCGCTTCGCGGAAAACCCGCAGCCAGTCGCTGCTTGCCAGCTCTTCACTTCGCGCTGTCAGCTCCAGCGGGTTGGAGCAGTACACGCAGTGCAGCGGGCATCGGTGCGTGATCTCGGCGATAAGGGCTAGCGGATTTGACATGAAAATCAACCACCAACTTTGTCGTCCTGGACGAAAGGAGGGACCGGCTTTTGTGCTGGACGAGAAGAAATCAGGTCCTTCGGTTCGCTCAGGATGACAATTCTATTTTTAGCCCCGTCCTATCTCTTTGCTCCGCGTCCTATCTATTTCTATCCGCGAGTTTTATCTGCGCGCTAGTAATCGATGATCCGCTTGGCGTGCAGCTGTTCGACAAAGGCAATCACATCGGCGCGAATTTTCCCTGGCGGCGCGAGGATGAACTGTTGCTCGAGCTTCTGAACAATTTGCAATAGTGTCAGCTGGCCAGCGCATAGTTCCATGATCGCGCGGCCTGTGCGTTCAACCTTGATTGCGCCTTCGGGAAAGAGCACGACTGGTGCCTCGAGCGTACCGCCCCAGCGACAGCCGGTGGCCAGACGGGGAATGCTCGCGTCCGTCAGTTCAGCCACGGGTGGCCTTTTGCCGATCGTTCTTATTTACATCGCCATTATTTACGTCGCCGGTGATTTGAAAAGCGCCTGGGGGCGGCCAGCCCGGCTCGACGTAGGCGAAATAGAGTGCGTCGAGCTGTGCCCAAAGGATGTCGCACTTGTCGCGCAACGCCTTGATTGCGTTTTCTTGCTCGGCGCGCGTTGGGGCATGATCGAAGACGTACTGGATCGCGAATGCGGCGTCTTCGGGCGCTTCGGTCAGGCGTGCCTCGAAATAATCGAGGCCGCTGGCTAGCCATGGGTAATGCTGGCGCAGCTTCTCCATGCGGAGGGTTATTAGGTCGCGCGAAAACAGCTCGGTCAGTGAACTTGCCACGCATTCGGTGAATGGGCGCGTGCGTACCAGATTCAGATATTCGTTGCCGATGAAGCGCGTCGCCGGCAGAATTCCTTCGGCACGCTCTACTCTTTCGCGATCGAGGCCGGTTGCTTCGGCGAGTTTGATCCAGCGCAGAATGCCGCCGGTGCGTTGTTGGTCACCATCGTGATCGATGATGCGTTTGCGCCAGGCGCGGCGGAAGGAGGAATCGGTTGAACGCGAGAGGATGATTGCATCCTTGATTGGAATAATGGACTGATAGTAATAGCGATTGAGCGCCCAGGCCTGCAACTGGCCGCGGCTCAGCTTGCCTTCGTGCATCAATAGATGAAAGGGATGTCGATGGTGATAGCGTTCTTCACCTATGCGGCGCATCCCGGCGCGCAGCTCGTCGAAGGTAAGCTTGGCGCTTTGCTCGGATTTGCTCTGCTCGGATCGATTCTGCTCCGTCACAGTTCCAGATGCCAATTGTCCTCCGCGATTTCCCAACCAGCAGCACGGACTGCACGATGCTCGGGGCTCTGTTCATTCAGTATCGGATTCGTGTTGTTGATATGCACGTAGATGCGCCGGCCTACATTCACATTCTTCAGCAGGCGCAGGCTTTCTTCAACTGGAATGTGACCCATCTGGTGCGCGGTCTCACCGCTGCCCTGGATGCAGATCAGCTCGTCGTCGCTCCAGAATGTGCCGTCGAGCAGGAGAACGTCGGCGCCGTCGATCTTTGTCATGAGTCTATCGTCAAGTTCTTCGAGCGCGGGAACATATACAACGCGCTTTTTCGAAACTGACTTTGAAGAATTTGATTCGAAGATCATAGCCGCCGTGGCTTCGGGCGCGAGGTCTTTGGTCTTCACGTATTTCGGGTAGCGTGCGGATAGAAAAACAGCTTCGCAGCAGAGCCCGGAGTCGTTGCCGGCGGCGTCTTGCAGGGAAAACGGCACGCCGGCGTTCATGGCGATCCAAGCTACTTGCGGCTCGGCGCGGTTCAGCATTCCAAACATGCTGTTTTCTTCGCACAAGATGCGGAGAACAGAGGGGGCGGCGTAGACACGGAGGGGTTGAAGTTCGCGGAGAAGCAACAGGCCTGCGACGTGGTCGAGGTCTGCGCTCGCCAGCACGACTCCCGCGATGGGCGAATCACGCAGAGCGCGCGGATGCAAAGCAGGGGTCGCTTCGATTTGAAATGCCAAGTCGGGAGAGGCTCCGGCCAGAAACCAGATAGAACCGTCGGAGCTGAGCGCGAGTTGCGCTTGGGTGCGCGGCGTGCCGGTGAAGTTCTTTCGGGGGTTCCGATGAACATCCTTTCGGAGGTTCTTACGCACGGTGTCGGGAGCATTCTCACGAATACTCTCGCGCACAGCAACGCAGTTTTCGCAGCCGCAATTCCACTGCGGAAACCTACCCCCGGCCGCTGAACCGAGGATGCGCAAATGCATCAGGGAGGATTAAAGTTTCGCGCTTACGTAGGAGTTGATTTCGCAGCAGAGAACTACTTCTTCAAATACGGGACTTGTCCACGTCATTGACTTCCACCTGGGTTAAATTTCTCCTCGTCGCGCCCACAAGCGCGCCTGGGTGAGGAGTTGAGAAATCATATCATTGCCGGGGCAACCGCGTGGGAAAAAATCTCACTCTGGGTAGCCCGAACGGGCCATTTGGCAGCCTTTCTGACTTCCTACGGTTTCTGACAAGCGAGCCTTTTAAATCAGGGACATAGA
>JBAWBE010000758.1:0-1569 GCA_049589635.1 Terriglobales bacterium | reverse complement strand
TGTGTGTTCGTGCCCGATCCAAAACACTCGGCACATTTTCCATCGCCACCGCAAGAAACGCAGGCATTTCTTGCCACAATCATCGGGCTACTTCCTGCTCCTCAACTTCCTTCATACTTCGCACCGAGCGCTCGCTGTCGGCGACGAGGCCGACCGCGGTATCGATCAACGAGCGCGTAGTCAACTCGGTGCAGCACCAGAGCGCGGCATTGCCGAGTTCGGGATAAAACTTTTTCAGCGGCAGACCTCCGACAATCTTGTGTCCCAGCAGGCGCGAATTAATGGCGTGCGGATCTTCGCTGGTTTCGACCACGAATTCGTTGAAGCGCGGGGCGCCACCGAAATGCACTTTGGCGTGCTTGCCGAACTGCGCGGCGGCGTAGGCGGTCTTCGCCAGATTCTGCTTGGCGAGTTCTCGCAGGCCGACCTTGCCATAAATCGTCATGAAGATGTTTACCATCAGCGCGACCAGAGCCTGATTCGTGCAGATGTTCGAGGTCGCCTTCTCGCGCCGGATGTGTTGCTCGCGCGTGGCCAGCGTCAGCACAAAGCCGCGTTTGCCGTTCTTGTCGACGGTCTGGCCGGCGAGGCGGCCGGGCATCTGGCGAACGAATTTGTCTTTGGTGGCAAGCACGCCGCAATATGGACCGCCGAAACCGACCGGGACGCCGAACGATTGCGCCTCCATGGAGACAATGTCGGCAGCTCGCGGCGGTTCGATGATACCGAGCGAGACGGCTTCCGCAATCGAAACGATCAGCAGAGCGCCGCGCTTGTGCGCTATGTCGGCAATCGCTTCAACGTCTTCGGCAGTCCCAAAGAAATTCGGCGACTGGATCAGCACGCAGGCGGTATCGTCACCGATCGCGGCCTCAAGAGCCTTCAGATCGATTCGACCAGAGTCAGTGTAGGCAATCGTCGTCAGAGGAATGCCCTGATGCGTCGCGTATGTGCCTATGACCTCGCGATATTCGGGATGCAGAGTGCGCGCCACAACCGCGCTCTGCCGACCGGTGACGCGGACAGCCATCATCACCGCCTCAGCCGCGCCCGTCGAGCCGTCGTACATCGAGGCGTTGGCGAGGTCCATGCCGGTCAGTTCCGAGACCATGGTCTGAAATTCAAAGATCGCCTGCAGCGTGCCCTGCGCAAACTCAGCCTGATAAGGCGTGTAAGAAGTAAGGAACTCGCCGCGCTGCACAAGCGCATCAATGACCACGGGGCGGTAGTGGGCATAGGCACCGGCTCCGAGAAAGCTCGCGTAGCCCTCGGCATTTTCCTGCGCGCGCTGTTTGAACCAGTCGACGATCTCCGACTCCGCCATCTGCCGCGGGATGGCAAGGTCGCGATCGAGGCGGTATTCGGCGGGAATGGGCGAGAAAAGATCGTCCACGGAACGGACGCCGATCGCCTTCAGCATGGCCTGACGGTCAGTTGGTGACTTGGGCAAATATCTCATAGGAACCTTTGTTAGATGTCGCTGGCGGTCGATTCGATTGCTGCGGTTCGGGCGAACTGAAGCGCTTGCAGAAGGCAGAAGTCGGAAGTCAGATTGCAGAAGTAAAACCC
>JBAWBE010000757.1:0-12322 GCA_049589635.1 Terriglobales bacterium | reverse complement strand
CCGCAGGAAGCGTTGATCGAGATCTACCGCAAGCTGCGTCCGGGCGATCCGCCGACGCTGGATACGGCCACGGCCTTGTTCCACGGGATGTTCTTCGATCCTCGCAAGTACGACTTCTCGAAGGTCGGTCGGCTGAAATTCAACATCAAGCTGTTCGAGAACCAGGAAGCGACCAGTCTCGAGCAGCGGACGCTCGATCCAAACGATTTCTACGCGACGATCAAGTACCTGCTGAAGCTGCGCAAGAATATTGGCTCGGTCGACGACATCGATCACCTTGGCAACCGCCGCGTGCGCGCGGTCGGCGAACTGCTTGAAAACCAGTTCCGTATTGGTCTCGTACGCATGGAGCGCGCGATCAAGGAAAAGATGTCGGTGTACCAGGAAATGTCGACGGCCATGCCGCACGATCTGGTCAACGCCAAGCCGGTGATGGCTGCGATCCGCGAATTTTTCGGATCGTCGCAGCTGTCACAGTTCATGGATCAGACGAATCCGCTTTCGGAAATCACCCACAAGCGGCGTCTGTCAGCCCTTGGGCCGGGTGGTTTGTCTCGGGAAAGAGCGGGATTCGAAGTCCGCGACGTTCATCCGACGCACTATGGACGTATCTGTCCGATTGAAACGCCGGAAGGTCCGAACATTGGACTGATCTCGTCGCTCAGCTGCTTTGCGCGAATTAACGACTACGGATTTATCGAGTCGCCTTATCGCAAGGTAAAGGGGGCGCGCGTCGTGGATTACGTGCAGGTCGTGAATGCCGGCGACGCCGATTACAAGGTTGGCGATCACGCGGAGAAGAGCGAAATCGAGAAGGTGAATGCGGACTTGAAAGAGCGGCGCAAGAAGCCGGTCGAGGTTGAGCCGTTCTCGTTCTATCTATCAGCGTGGGAAGAAGATCGGCACACCATCGCGCAGGCCAACGTTGAGTTGGACGACAAGGGCCGCGTGGCTACCGAACTGGTAAACGCCCGCAAGGCCGGAAACTTTGTGCTGGTCAATCGCGATGAAGTCGATTACGTCGACGTCAGCCCGAAGCAGCTTGTTTCCGTCGCGGCGTCGCTCGTTCCGTTCCTCGAGCATGATGACGCGAACCGCGCGCTGATGGGCGCGAACATGCAACGGCAGTCCGTGCCGCTGCTGCGTGCGCAGGCTCCAATTGTTGGAACCGGGATGGAAGGTGTGACGGCGCGCGATTCGGGCGCGGTCATTCTCGCCAAGCGCAACGGCATCATCGATTCGGTCGACTCGGAGCGCATCATCGTGCGCGTCGAGGGCGAGCATCATCCGATGCAGTTGTCGCGCGAGGTCGGCAGCGACATTTATCAGCTCACGAAGTTCAAGCGCTCGAACCAGAACACTTGTATCAACCAAAAGCCGATCGTGAAGAAGGGCCAGCGCGTGGTGAAGGGACAGGTCATTGCTGACGGTCCTTGCACGGATTTCGGCGAGTTGGCGCTTGGGCGAAACGTGCTCGTGGCCTTCATGCCGTGGCGCGGCTACAACTTTGAGGACGCGATTCTTGTCTCCGAAAAGATGGTGAAGGAGGATTACTACACCTCCGTCCACATCGAGGAGTTCGAACTCGAAGCGCGCGATACGAAGCTGGGGCCGGAGGAAGTGACGCGCGATATTCCGAACGTGAGCGAGTCGACTCTGCGCAACCTGGACGAGGCGGGCGTGATCCGCATCGGCGCCAGCATCAAGCAGGGCGACATCATCGTCGGCAAAGTTACACCGAAGGGTGAGACGCAACTCACGCCGGAAGAAAAACTGCTGCGCGCGATCTTCGGTGAAAAAGCCGGCGACGTGCGCGATGCTTCGCTATACTGCCCGCCCGGAATCGAAGGCGTGGTGGTCGATGTGAAGATCTTCTCGCGCAAGGGCCAGGAAAAAGACGAGCGCGCGAAGGCGATCGAAGCCAATCAGGTTGCGAAGCTTGAAAAGAACTTGTCGGATGAAATCCGAATTCTGACCGACGAGCGCCTCAAGCGTCTGGAAGCTCTCTTGGGCGGCAAGGAAGTGCAGGCTGATCTGCACGACGAGCGCACCAACAAACGCCTTTTGACCAAGGACACAATTCTTGACCGCGACACGATCGAACGCATCTCGACGCGCAACTTGAAGCGCATCAAGTATGCCGATAAAGATCCGCGCGTGAATGAGCAGATCGACGAGATCGAGGAAATGACCTCGCGCCAGATTGACGTGCTCAAGAAGATCGTCAACGAGAAAAAAGACAAGCTGACCAAGGGCGATGAACTGCCGCCGGGCGTAATCAAGCTCGTAAAGGTTTACATCGCCATGAAGCGCAAGCTGAGCGTCGGCGACAAGATGGCCGGACGTCACGGGAACAAGGGCGTGATCGCGCGCATTCTGCCTGAGGAAGATATGCCGTACCTCGAGGATGGAACGCCGGTTGAAATCGTTCTGAATCCACTCGGCGTGCCAAGCCGTATGAACGTCGGACAGATTCTCGAAACGCACCTTGGCTGGGCTGGACATGAGCTTGGCGAAAAGATCACTGAACTGCTCAAGCTGAACACGCGCTCGGAAGCGATTCGGCGCGAACTGAAGGCGCTCTTCAAAGACACTGTGCTGGCCGAAACCATTGCCGATATGAGCGAGGACGAACTGGAAGCAGTCGCGCCCACGCTCACGAAAGGCGTGTTCATGGGCTCGGCCGTGTTCGACGGAGCTCGCGAAACCGAGATCAAGGCGCTGCTGGAGCGCGCGGGTCTGCCCACGTCGGGCAAGACCACGCTGCGAGACGGCATGACCGGCGAAACGTTCGAACAGCCGATCACGGTGGGCTACATCTACATGCTGAAGCTGTCGCACCTGGTGGACGACAAGATTCACGCGCGTTCCATCGGGCCGTACTCGCTCATCACCCAGCAACCGCTGGGCGGAAAAGCGCAGTTCGGCGGTCAGCGTTTCGGCGAGATGGAAGTCTGGGCGCTCGAAGCATACGGCGCGGCGTTCATTCTTCAGGAATTGCTCACTGCGAAGTCAGATGACGTTTACGGACGCACCAAAATCTACGAGGCCATCGTCAAAGGCGAGGCCGCAATGGAGCCGGGCGTGCCGGAATCGTTCAACGTGCTGATTCGCGAATTGCAGGCGCTTTGCCTGGATGTCGAATTGATCAAGGCTATGGAAAAGAAGCCCATGGCCGTGGCAGCGGATTAAGAAATCGTCGTTGGGCGCTAGTCGTTGGTCGTTCGCGGCTAGCAACCAACTCAATTTTGAAGACCAGTTTAGAAGAATAGACCCGGCAGTCTTCGCTCTTGGGCTTCCGGGTCAGAGATGTCGCTAGCGACGAACGACCATCGATTAGCGACCGTTCCTAAGAGCCGCGTGCGGCGGCGCAACAGCCGAGGAAAGCGGAGGCACATGTTTCGTTCGAGCCCGTTCGATATGGCAAACCCCGTTGCTGACTTCGACGCCATTCGTATCAGTCTGGCGTCGCCCGAGAAAATCCGGAGCTGGTCGCACGGGGAAGTTACCAAACCGGAAACCATCAATTACCGTACCTTCAAGCCGGAGCGCGACGGACTTTTCTGCGCGCGCATTTTTGGTCCGGTCACGGATTGGGAATGCCTGTGCGGCAAGTACAAGCGCATGAAGCACCGCGGCGTGATCTGCGACAAGTGCGGCGTCGAAGTCACTTTGTCGAAGGTGCGGCGCGAGCGGCTCGGCCACATCGAGCTCGCATCGCCGTGTTCGCACGTGTGGTTCTTCAAGGGACTGCCCAGCCGCATCGGGCACCTGCTCGATATTTCCCTGCGCGATCTCGAAGCGATTCTCTACTTCGAAGCCTACGTAGTCGTGGATCCGGGCGACGCGGCGGTGAAAGATCGCGAAGTCATTAAAGACGAAGCGAAGTTCCGCGAACTCGATCAGCAATTCCGTCCGACTGGCTTCAAGGCCATGATGGGCGCGGAAGCGATCAAGGAGCTTCTCAAGCGCATTGAAGTCGATGGGCTGTCTGTCGAACTGCGCGAGAAGATGAAGACGGAAACCTCGCTGCAGAAGCGGCTGAAGTATGCCAAGCGGCTGAAGGTGGTCGAGGCGTTCCGCAAGAGCGGCAACAAGCCGCAGTGGATGATCCTCGACGTGCTGCCGGTGATTCCACCCGAGCTGCGGCCGCTCGTTCCACTCGACGGCGGACGCTTTGCTACGTCGGATTTGAACGACCTGTATCGCCGCGTCATCAACCGCAATAACCGATTGAAGAAGCTGATGGACCTGCACGCTCCCGAAGTCATCGTGCGCAATGAAAAGCGCATGTTGCAGGAAGCGGTGGACGCGCTCTTCGATAACGGCCGCCGTGGCCGTGTGCTGCGTGGCGCGAACAATCGTCCGCTGAAGTCGCTCTCCGATACGCTCAAAGGTAAGCAGGGACGTTTCCGTCAGAACCTGCTCGGCAAGCGCGTCGATTACTCCGGCCGTTCGGTCATCGTGGTCGGCCCAGAGCTCAAACTGCATCAGTGCGGTTTGCCGAAGAAGATGGCGCTCGAACTTTTCAAGCCGTTTATCTATCACCGCCTCGAACAGACGGGCAACTGCACCACCATCAAGCAGGCGAAAGAGATGGTCGAGCAGCAGGAGCCGATCGTTTGGGACATCCTTGAAGAAGTAATTAAGGATCATCCGGTGATGCTGAACCGCGCCCCCACGCTTCATCGCCTCGGCATTCAGGCGTTTGAGCCGGTGCTCGTGGAAGGCAAGGCAATCAAGATCCACCCGCTGGTTTGCACTGCGTTCAACGCCGACTTCGATGGCGACCAGATGGCGGTTCACATTCCGCTGTCGCCGGAAGCTCAGGTTGAAGCGAGCGTGCTGATGTTGTCGTCGCACAACATCCTCTCGCCCGCCTCAGGACAGCCGATCACCGTGCCCACGCAGGACATGGTGCTTGGTCTCTACTACCTGACAAAAGGCAAGCCAGGAGCGAAGGGTGAAGGCCGTTCTTTCGCCAACATCGACGACGTGTTGATCGCGCTCGAAATGGGCGAGGTCGAAACGTTGACCCCGATTCGTCTGCGCTTCACCGGCCAGGTCATCGACCTGACGCAGGCTTACGACGATCAGGACATCAACCACACCGATCCCATTGAGCTCAATCGGGAATACATCAACACGACGGTTGGCCGCGCGATTCTGAACGACCATCTGCCGAAGGCGGCCGGCGTCAACATTTCGATGCCATACATCAATGGCTTGCTCAAGAAAAAGGGCATCGGCCAGTTGGTGAATTACTGCTACCTGCAGTACGGCCTCGAAACCACTGTCAAGATGCTCGATGAGATCAAGTCACTCGGCTTCCGCTACGCGACGAAGTCGGGCCTCTCAATTGGCATCGATGACATGGTCATCCCGGACAACAAGAAGACTTTGGTGAAGGACGCCGATAAGTCAGTCATCGCGGTTCAGCAGCAGTACCTGGACGGCGCGATCACGAACGGCGAGCGCTATAACAAGGTCATCGAAATCTGGTCGGCGATCACGGAGAAAGTTGCCGATGAAATGTTCGGCCAGATGCAGCGCCGCGACAAGGAAGGCGAACTCAATCCGATTTACGTCATGGCCGACTCAGGCGCTCGCGGATCGAAACAGCAGATTCGCCAGCTCTCCGGCATGCGCGGATTGATGGCCAAGCCGACCGGCGAAATCATTGAGACGCCGATCACCGCCAACTTCCGCGAGGGACTGACGGTGCTCGAGTACTTCATCTCGACGCACGGCGCCCGCAAGGGATTGGCCGATACGGCGCTCAAGACCGCCGACTCGGGCTATCTGACGCGGCGTCTGGTCGACGTGGCGCAGGACGTCATCATCAGCGAATACGACTGCGGCACCGTGGACGGCATTTACGTCTCCGGTATCGTCGAAGCCGGCGAGATCATCGAGCCGCTGCGTGACCGCATCGTCGGCCGCGTGTCGCTTGAGAAGATCAAGGACTACGACGGACAGGTTGTAGTCGACGTCAATCAGGAAATCACCGAGGACCTCGCTGGCGCAATTCAGGCGGCGGGCATTGAGCGCGTGAAAATTCGCTCGGTGCTGACATGCGAATCGAAGCGCGGCGTTTGCGTCATGTGCTACGGGCGCAACCTGGCTTCGGGACGTCTCGTCGAACTGGGCGAGGCGACCGGCGTCATTGCCGCGCAGTCCATCGGCGAACCGGGAACGCAGCTCACGATGCGCACCTTCCACATCGGCGGCACGGCATCGCGAGTTTCAGAACAGTCGCGCCTGGATGCGAAGAGCAACGGCCTGGTGCGCTTCATCAACCTGCAAACCGTTAAGTCGAAGAGCGGCGATCTGGTGGTGATGAACCGCCAGGGTTCGATCGCGGTGGTCGACGAAAAGGGCCGCGAGCGCGAGCGCTATGCGGTCGTGTACGGCGCAAAGGTGAAGGTCGTCGATGGTGGTCCGGTCCAGCTCGGCCAGGCTCTGGTTGAGTGGGATCCGTACACCTTTGCGATCCTTACGGAAATCGGCGGCACGGCGCAGTTCAAGGACTTGCAGGAAGGGATCACGCTCCACGAAGAAGTGGACGAGGTTACCGGCCTGTCGCGTCACGTGGTTGCCGATTCACCGGACGAAAAGCGCCAGCCCGCGATTGTGATCAAGGGCAAGGCGAGCAAGCGATACCTGATGCCTTCGCGCGCTCACCTTATGGTGCAGGACGGCGACACGGTCTTCCCGGGCGATGTGCTCGCGAAGATTCCGCGCGAAACAACGAAGACCAAGGACATCACGGGCGGACTGCCGCGCGTGGTCGAATTGTTCGAGGCTCGCAAGCCGCGCGAAACGGCCGTCATCAGCGAAATCGATGGCACGGTTCGCTTCGGCGAAGTTGCCAAGGGCCAGCGCAAACTGTACGTGACTGCCGACAACGGCACCGAGAAGGAATATTCGGTTCCGCGCGGCGTGCACATCAACGTGCAGGAAGGCGAGCGCGTCAAGGCGGGCGAACCGCTGATGGACGGGCCACTCAACCCGCACGACATTCTGGCCGTGCTCGGAGAGAAAGAACTGCAGTCGTACCTGGTAAACGAAATCCAGGAAGTTTACCGGCTGCAGGGCGTGAACATCTCCGACAAGCACATCGAAGTGATCGTGCGCCAGATGATGCGCTGGGTGAAGGTCGAGGACGTGGGCGACACGACGTTCCTGCTCGAACAGCAAGTGGATAAGTTCCGCTTCCACGAGGAGAACGAGCGGGTGATCGCGCAGGGCGGCAAGCCGGCTACCGGACGACCGCTGCTGCTCGGCATCACCAAGGCGTCGCTCTCGACTGATTCGTTCATCTCCGCCGCCTCCTTCCAGGAGACGACGCGCGTGCTGACTGAGGCTTCGATCCAGGGAGCTGTCGATCATCTGCGCGGGCTAAAGGAGAACGTGATCGTGGGCCGTTTGATTCCCGCCGGCACCGGAATGGAGTATTACCGCAATGTACGTCTCTCTCCGGAAATGGAAGAGGCCGCCAGCAAGGTGCAGGAGGAGGTCTCGCAGGCGTACGAAGAGGCCGAGCGTGCGCTCGAACTCATGCGGCATGAAGGCGAAACTGAAGAGTTGGCCGCGGAGTAAGACAACCGAAAGAGGAACAGGGGCGACGCGAGTCGCCCCTCATTTTTCAGGTAACGATTTTCAGATAACAATGTTGTTCTCAACATGTCTTTAGCTCTTGAACCACAGCGCCTGACTGGGCCACCTGCGGATCCCAACCGTCCGCCGGATCCTATTCCCGGTGGTCTTATTCTGGCCCCAGCGTTGGGCCGCTTCTGGCGCCTGTTTCGCCTGTCGGTGTGGCGCGCATTTGAGCACGACGCCTTCGCTACCGCTAAAGGCGGCGCCTACTCCTCGATCCTTACTTTCTTTCCGTTTCTGCTCGTGCTGGGCTCTGTGATGGCGACCGTACGCCGTGGCGAGGTCTACTTGCGCGAAGTGTCGGACGCGCTGGGAAGAATTCTTCCCGCCGGCAGCGCGGCTGCTCTCGCCTACTTGCGAGGCAGTCCGAATCGGCCCGTGGGTCTGCTCATCTCGACCTCTCTACTTACCATGTGGACCGCGTCCGGCGTAATCATCTCGTGGATGGATGGCTTTCGCCGCGCCTACCAGCTTCCGAAGACCTGGGGATTGCTACAAGAGCGCGTGATTGCCATGTCGCTCGTGATAATGGCGGGACTTCCACTTGTCTTTTCTACGATTCTGGTGGCGCTCGGCAGCCGGGTTGAAACCCACGTCTTGTTCAGCATGGGCCATGAATTCGGACCTGTAATCGTACTGCTCGGAGGCGCGATTCGCTGGTTAATCGCGATTCTCACCAGCATCGCGGTCATGCAGTTGATTTATCACAACGCAGTACCGCGTACCCAGCCCTGGCATAGCGTATTGCCAGGTGCGGTTCTGGCCACGGCGATGTGGCTGCTCTGCACCGCGTTTTTCGGATGGTATCTGCAACGCTACGTTGACTACAGCGTGATCTACGGATCGCTCGCCGTGGGCATTGCGCTGCTGACCTGGATGTACCTGATCTCGCTGGTCGTGCTGATCGGCGCCGAGTTCAATGCGATGCTCTATCCCCGCGGGCTCGGAAAACCGGTGCGCCGCGCGACCGACAACAATCGCTGATTGCCGACATGAAACCGAGAGCCGCATTGCCCGCCTCGTGCGGACGCCGCGCAAAAATCGTCTGCACGATAGGTCCGGCCTGCGATTCCGAGGAATGCATTGCTGATCTGATGCGCCTCGGAATGGATGTTGCCCGCCTCAACTTCTCCCACGGAACTCATCCCGAGCATGCCAGACGTATCCAGCGGTTGCGCGACGCGGCGCGCAAACTAAAGCGCACAATCTGCATTTTGCAGGATTTGCAAGGTCCGAAGATCCGGACCGGACGGCTGATGAATGGCGCACCGGTCGAACTCAAAAAAGGAAGCGTGCTGACCATCACGCCGCGCCCAGTGGTGGGGACCTCGGCCCTCATCTCAACGGACTTTGCCGGCTTGGCACGCGAAGTCAAGCCTGGCGCTCGGGTCCTTTTATCGGACGGTCGTATTGAGCTCGAAGTTCGCGCCGTTCGTGGCGGCGAGGTGGAGTGCGAAGTCCGGAACGGAGGCATGCTCGCCGAACATCAGGGCATCAATCTGCCCGGTGCAGCAGTTGCAATTCCCGCGCTCACCGAGAAAGACAAACTGGATCTCCAGTTCGGATTGAAGCACGGAGTCGATTCGGTCGCGCTTTCTTTTGTTCGCTCCGCGGACGACATCCGCTTAGCAAAAGACCTGATGCGGAAATATGGAAAATCGGTTCCGCTGGTTGCGAAACTCGAAAAGCCCCAGGCCATCGAGCATCTCGAAGAGATTCTGGAAGCGACGGACGGCGTCATGATCGCACGCGGCGATCTGGGCGTGGAGTTGCCACCGGAGAGAGTTCCCATCATTCAGAAACAGGTGATTCAGCGTGCGAGCGTGTGGCGCAAGCCGGTCATCACCGCGACCCAGATGCTCGAATCGATGACCGAAAACCCGCGCCCCACGCGGGCTGAGGCGAGCGATGTGGCCAATGCCATTTTTGATGGCACCGACGCCGTAATGCTCTCGGGCGAGACTGCCAGCGGACGCTACCCGCGCGAGGCGGTGGCTATGATGGCGCGCATCATCATCGAAGCCGAGACGAGCATCGCCCAATCGCCACCCGCGCCGCGCCGCCGCCACGAGCAGCGCGGTTACTCGATCGCCGAGACGATTTGCGAGTCGATCGCGCACGCCGCCGAAGATTTGCCGATGCGCGCCATCGCCGTCTTCACTGAGAGCGGAAATACCGCGCGCATGTTGTCCAAGCACCGTCCGAAGGTGTGCGTTTACGCGTTCAGCCGCAATCTCGAAGTTTGCAATCGTATGAATGCGCTTTGGGGCGTGCATCCCGTTCACAAAGAGAAATGGGAAACGGCGGAGTCGATGCTGAAAACTGCCGAGGATGACCTGATTCCGAGAGGGCTGATCATTGCCGGAGAAGTGCTGGGACTGGTTGCTGGAACAAAGTTTACCTCGGGTGCGACGAATTTTATGCGGCTGCACACGGTAGGAGAAAACGAGGGGCCGCCTGCTTCTCGCCGCCGCAAGTCAAAGGCATAAAGACAGCGTTCACAGAGATGCAGGGGGAAATTCGTTTACTTTCTTTTTTACTTTCATGGAAGCGATTAACTCAGTCTTCGTTCAGGATGTTGACCCACACGTAAGCGGCTGGGTGCATGTGCCGCATGATCCGCGGGGCGACGTGCTCATCCTGGCGCACGGCGCCGGCAGCAATTGCGAGGCTCCCCTGATCGTTGCTCTCGCAGAGACTTTCTGCGGACACGGCTACACCGTTCTGCGTTGCGATCTTCCATTCCGGCAGGAGCGGCGTTTTGGGCCGCCCGTTCCAGGAAACGCCGAACGCGATCGTGCCGGTCTGCGCAATGCTGTTGCCGCGATGCGAGCGAGCATGAACGGCAAGAACGAAGGCGGGAAGATCTTTCTAGGCGGCCACTCTTACGGAGGTCGTCAAGCCACGATGTTGTGCGCCGAGGAGCACGATCTAGTTGCAGGCCTGCTGCTGCTCTCTTATCCGTTGCATCCGCCGCGCAAGCCCGAGCAACTTCGCACGCAGCACCTGCCCAACCTGCAAACGCCGAGCCTCTTCGTTCATGGCACGCGCGACCCATTCGGCAGCATCGAGGAGATCAGGAAAGCGCTTGAGCTGATTCCGGCTAAGAATGAATTGATGGAAGTGAAGGACGCGGGGCACGATTTGGGGTTCAAGGGAAAAGTTAAGGCACCAAGCATTCCGGCACGAATCTTTTCCAAATTCGATGAAATGTTCAGATAGCGGAGGCGCCCTAAAAGGTTTCTTGGCGTACTCTGCGTCTCGGTGGTCGAAAGCTCAATTGACCCAGCCCGACTTCCCGCCGCCATTCGTTTTATCCTGGTCCTCGGGTGGGATGTAATTGCCGTGCTCGTCGAAAGTGACTTTGCGGTCGTGGTCTCGCATGTAGACTTCGAATTTTTTGGCCGCGCGCCTACGCTTCCATCGGTAATACGAATTTCGCACGCCGAAGTATTGCTCGGATGCCGCATAGCTTAGCCCGCGGCGCGGCAAGAACTTTACGAACAAGAATCCGAAGAGCAGTCCGCCGAGGTGAGCAAAGCTCGCAACCCCGTTTTGCGTTGGATCGAAGACCGCATAGATCGCAATCACAATCCAGATGCCGACCACGTATTTTGCCTTGATCGAAAACGGCAGCGGAAACAGCATCATTTCCTGATCAGCGTAGAGAATGCCGAAAGCCATCAGCAGTCCGAAGATGCCGCCCGAAGCGCCGACCGTGCCCGTGCGCGGGTCCATGCCCAGAAAGTGAGTGTAGGCGACGGCAATGGTTACGAGTGCGGCACCGACAACGCAGAACAGGTAACACTCAATGAACCGCCGCGGCCCCCAGTCGCGCTCAAGATAGGCGCCGATAAACCAGAGCGTGAGCATGTTGAAGAATATGTGGCTCCAACCCGCATGCAGAAGGGAGTACGTGACCAGTTGCCAAATCTCGCCCTTCATCACGAAAACCGGGATCAGAGCGAACCACTCGTCCACCCAACGGAGGTCGACTCCAAACACGCGCCGCAGTATTAGTTCGGCAAAGAAAATCGCGGTACAGGTCAGGATGATGCGCCGGACCCAGCCCTCAAAGGGCGGGAAGCTGAACGAGATGTTGCCGCCGCGTCTCATGACTGATTCGTCCTCACCTTTCCGGTTCGGGGACGACGGGCAGGCTGCGGTGGCCAGCGGCGTCGAGAGCACGGACGGCGAATATCACATTATCCTTCGAAAGCTGGAGGATTGCACGTGTACCACTGCGGACCGTTCGGACGTGCTCCCAATCTGGAGCACTGGTGGACCGCCAGATTACTTCGTAGGCGGTCGCGCCCACCGACGGTTCCCACGTCAAAGTCGTATCGTTTTCCAGCTGTTTCGTGAGGATTTTCACGTTCGCGGGCGGCGCGGGAGACGAGGCCAGAGACGCCAGGGTCGCCGCATTTAGCTCCGCAACGTGCGCCACAAAGTCGAAGTCGACAAACTTCAGTAAATCGCCATACTCGATCCCGTTTTCGGTGCGCACGTTCTGATGCTGATGGTTGTAGTCTTCGCTGAATTCGGTAAAACGCACGGCCGCGAAGCCCTGTTGATTGAAGGAAAGATGGTCGCCGCCGCGCAGGAAACGGTCGAGACGGAAGATCAGCAGCGGCTTTACTCCTGTATCGTAGGTGCGTCC
>JBAWBE010000756.1:0-4276 GCA_049589635.1 Terriglobales bacterium | reverse complement strand
GTCAAAACTTATTTGACGCAGCCGGCGACCACGACGACTGGCAAAAAAGCGGTTCAATCTGGCCCGCCGACGACGCCAATCTCGTCTCGGTCGGTGGCACGGACCTCGAAACCCAGAGCGCCGGTGGCCCCTGGGCTTCTGAAACCGCATGGTCGGATGGTGGCGGCGGCGTTTCGCCGAACGGCATTCCGATTCCTTCCTGGCAGGTTGCAACCGCCGCAGGTTGCTCGGACTGCTCCAAGAGCTTGCGCAACGGTCCTGACGTTTCCGCCAACTCGAACTTCACCTTCTACGTCTGCGCCGACCAGGACGGTTGCACTGCTAACGACTACGGTGGAACCAGCTTCGCTGCTCCCATGTGGGCCGGCTATCTGGCTCTCGCCAATCAGCAGGCAGTCGCCAACGGCCAACCGCTGCTCGGTTTCATCGATCCGGCCCTCTACACCATCGGCTTGGGCTCGAGCTACACCACTGACTTCCACGACATTACGTCTGGAAGCAATGGCGATCCCGCAACCACTGGATACGATCTGGCGACCGGTTGGGGCAGCCCGAACGGAGCTAACCTCATCAACGCGCTGACCACACCGGCAGGCCCGGGTTTCAGCCTTTCCGCCAGTCCAAGTTCGGTGACCGTGCAGCAGGGCAACCAAGCCGCCAGCACCATCACCGTCACTGACTCAGGCGGCTTCAGCGGCAGCGTCACCCTCGCCGCATCCGGTTTGCCGTCCGGTGTAACCGCCGGCTTCAATCCGAATCCGACATCCACCACCAGCACGCTGACCTTCACTGCTAGCGGCACAGCGACGACTGGCACATCCACTATCACCGTTTCCGGCACCTCGGGAAGCTTGACCGCGCAAACTACGATCTCGCTCACCGTCACCGTCGCACAAGGTCAACCGGTCGTAACGCTCTCGCCGACGTCTTTGACGTTTGCGAAGACCGTGATCGGAAAAACTTCCGCGGCCAAAGCCGTTACCCTATCCAACACCGGCACGGGCGTGCTGAACATCTCCAGCATCGCTACGACTGGCGACTTTGCGGTCAGCTCCTCTACCTGCGGCAGCACTCTGGCTGCGGGCAAGAACTGCAAAATCAAAGTCACCTTCACTCCGACGCAGGTTGGCACCCGCACCGGCGCACTCAACATCACCGACAACGCCGCCGGCAGTCCGCAGAGCGTGTCCCTCACCGGCACGGGAAGCGTACAAGCCACGTTAACGCCCGCTAGCGCCACCTTCGCCAAAACGGCGGTGGGAGCGACCAGCGCGGCCAAGACGTTCACACTGTCCAACAAACAAAGCGTAGCGCTGACCAGCATCTCGCCCTCGACCACGGGTGAGTTTGCCATCTCCGCCACCACTTGTGGATCGAGCCTGAGCGCGAGCTCGAGCTGCACCATCAGCGTGGTCTTCAAGCCAACAGCGACCGGCGTTCAAACCGGCACGTTGCAGGTAAGCGACAGCGCCGTCGGCAGCCCGCAGGTTTCGAACCTGACTGGCACCGGCAAATAACGCTGATCAATTGCTGAATCATGGCGGGACTTCGGTCCCGCCCTTTTTTTGTTGGCAACTACCATCGCAGCACTTTTCGATTTCGCAGATTCCATCTGCAAACGTTCATATGCAAACGCCTTCACCTTTCCGCAAAAAAAGAGTCGCACTCTGCCTGATTCTTCGTGCGTTCTCACGACGCGGAATATAAACTAGATGCGCTAGTAGCCCTCCCCTTCGTCGACAACTCCGAAATCGTTCTGGTGGTCGGCGCATTGGAAGATATCCACCTCGCAAATGAACAAGACTTTCAACGGGACAAGACTTCAATGGGAAAGAACTGAGAGGACAAAAACTATGGTTCGTGCAGGAGCGTTGCTTCGGGTTCTCATCTTGTGCGGCTTTGCGCTTTCGACATTGGCTCTCGCCACTACGCACAATGGCAAAACAATCGTCACCTACCCATCCGGCTTCGGAGTTTCACAACGCCTATCAGACTTGCCCATTGATCTGTCTTTATTTCCGAGCCGCATAGCACCGGAGCCTCGTCCAAGTGCGCTCGCCTCACACGCAACTCCCGGTCCGTGGCAACTCGATCCCGTGCTCCAAACCGAAGCGTTGCCCGAAGTCGGCGCCAGTCAAGGAATAAGCTTCGACAGCATCACGACCACGGGCTGGATTCCTCCCGACAATAACCTGGCCGTCAGCTCGACCCGCATCGGCGTAACAGTAAATACGGACGTGGCGTTCTACAACAAAACCGGCACACTTCTTTCCGGTCCCACGAACATTCCGACTTTATTTGCGTCGATCGGTGGCCTGTGCACGATCTACGTCGTCGATCCAATTGTCCTCTATGATCGCCCCGCAGACCGCTGGGTAGTTGCCGGAATCGGCCTCGACTACAACGGCAACTATTCTGAATGCATTGCCGTCTCGACCACCAACGATCCAACTGGATCCTATGCTCTCTACAATTACGCCTTTGGCACCACGCTGAACGACTATGACAAACTGAGCGTTTGGGCCACCGCCAGCAATAGCGCGTATCTCGTGACCTACAATCTGTTCCCACCCTCGGGTTCTGGCGGTGCGGATCTCTGCGGGTTCGACCGTGCGAAAATGCTGGCGGGCACAGCCGGCGCGGCCATGCTATGCAAGGAAACTCCCTCCACGGAATCCAGCTATCTGCCCTCCGACATGGACGGACCTACGCCTCCGGTCGATGGCACACCGGGATTGTTTATTACGTGGCAGAACAATAATCCCGGCCAGCTCTACCTGCGCAAACTGACTCTGAACTTCGCCTCCGGCAAAGCCACGCTGGCGAGTCCCAAGACCATCAGCGTCGCCAGTGACAATCTTTCTTGCGGCAGCGGTTTTGGAACTTGCGTCCCGCAGCCCGGAACCTCGCAGATGCTCGACACGCTCGGCGATCGCATGATGTACCGCTTCGCCATTCGCCACTTTGCAGATCATGATCGCGCCGTGTTCAGCCATGCCGTGGAAAATGGAAGTCAGGTAGCGATCCGCTGGTATGAACTTTACGACCCGGCCGGCACAGTCACTCTGAACCAGCAGGGCACGTTCGCTCCCGACACTACTTTCCGGTGGATGTCCAGCCTCGCCGAGGACCAGAACCAGGACATCGCGATGGGATACAGCGCGTCCAGCACCACCACCTATCCCGCTGTGCGCTTCACGGGACGCGTGCCCACCGATCCCGCCGGCACAATGGAAACGGAAGCCAGCATCATCGAAGGTTCCGGATCACAGACCGGTGGCTCCTCTGCCAATCGTTGGGGAGATTACACCGCGATGCAAGTCGATCCCGCCGATGACTGCACCTTCTGGTATGTGGACGAGTATCAGCAAGCCACTGGCTATGAGAACTGGACCGCGCGTGTTGCCTCATTTGCCTTCAATGGTTGCGGCGGTGGCGGAGGCGGCGCAGTCATGAGTCTGGCGCCGACATCGCTGAAGTGGGGCAAGGTCGTAGTGGGCACGACGGCCGCGGGCAAGAAAAAAGTGACTGCCACCAATACCGGCTCTTCCACTTTGAGTATCACGAATATCGCGACCACCGGCGATTTCGGGCTGGTGGCCGTCAAAGCTACAAAGAAAATAACACCCTGCGCCAACGGCACGAACCTGGCTCCAGGCGCGAGTTGCGAAATAAAGGTGAGCTTTACACCTAGTCAAACAGGAGTTCGTACCGGCAGTCTCAACTTTACCGATAACGCTGCGGGCAGCCCACAAAGCGTGGCGTTGACTGGAACTGGCAAGTAATCGCGTTACCCAAGCAAACCATGGGCGGGACAAAATGTCCCGCCCATTTCCTACCCGCTCTAGTAGTGCACCTTGAGTGAAAATTCATTCACTCTATTGCAAATTCGCGAAGCGTTGTAAACTCCGCTGAGCAGTGCGGTTTGTTCTGGTTCAAACGGGCATCCCGCCAGAACGCCCGTCCCCAACTAAAAGCATCCCCCTGACAAGGAGAAATCATGATTCGAAGAGTAAGTGTGCTCCTCCCTGTCAGGCACCGGCAAGTAATCCGGTGAGCAAGTTCGATAAACCCAAGGCGGGACCGCAACTCTCGCCGAAGTTTGCGAAGACGTACTGGCAACACAGCTTCCAGATTGTTTGACAAAGCTCGAAATTGTTCGACCCACCCTCTAAGGAGAATTCATGATTCGGAAAGTAAGCGTGCTTTTGCTAATGTTCGCCGCAATGCTTGCAGTCTTCAGCATTGCTTCCCAGGCCCAGTCTCAACCCTTGCT
>JBAWBE010000755.1:0-1632 GCA_049589635.1 Terriglobales bacterium | reverse complement strand
TCCCTCACGAGCTCTCGACCCGCTCCGACGCTGAACTATTGCGACTCGCGGCCGCTGGAGAGGAAGAAGCCTTCTTGCTACTGTACGGGAGGCTGAAGGCCGGGATTTTTCGCTATGCGTTCTATATGACCAGCTCGAAGGTAAACGCGGAGGAAGTCACGCAGGAGGTTTTCATCACCCTGTTGAAAGAATCGCACAACTATCGGCAGGACCGCGGCGATCTCGCCGCCTTCGCCTTTGGCATCGCTCGCAATTTTGTGCGGAGAATCGAGCGCCGCGAGCGGCCGTATGAGGCGCTCCCGGAAGATACCGCCCTCGCCACATTGTCTGGCAAACTCATTTCCGAATCGGATGCGCTGCCCGCGCAAATGATCCGCAGTGAACTCGCCGGGCGCGTGCAGGCCGCGGTGGCTTCGCTTCCCGATCACTATCGTCAGGTCGTCGTGCTCTGCGATCTCTGTGAGTTTTCGTATGCCGAAGCCGCTTTCTGCCTGCGTTGCGCGATAGGAACGATCCGGTCTCGCCTGAATCGAGCGCATGCTCTTTTAGTGGAAAAATTAAGGCCGCTCCATAGGGCGCATCCGGAGATTGGAGCAACTGGCCCGGAGGGATGCCTCATATGACTTGCCACGAACTTCGCCTGTATTCTGAGGATCCCTTGCGCATGGATGCCACGTTCGCTTGCGAGGCCGAGCATCTCGCCCACTGTACCGAATGTGCCCGCTTCGTCGAAGCGCGCCACGAACTCGGAGCCGGGCTGCGTCTTGTTCGCGAGTCAGCGCCAGAACCTTCCGCTGCGCTCAAGGCCACCGTTCTCGGGAATTACCGGCGACAGATCACTGGCGGTCCGCCGCATGCGCGACTAAGAACGCGCAGATTCGCCATAGTCTGCGGCACCGCGGCAGCAACCGTAGTGCTGGCTTTTGCAGCCACTCTTCTTCTTTATTCCGCGCGGAGACTGGAGACTTCGAACTTAAAGATAGAGTCGACGCAGCCGCCAATGGCGCAGCTGGGTATCTCCGAGAGACGTGCGAACAGCGTTCCTAGGACAAACGCCGCTTCCTCGCCGAAAACGCGACTGCGTTCCATTCCACAACCCCGCCAGGCTCATCACATGGCGACCACGAAGAGTCCAGCTTCGGAAGATTTTCGCAGCTTGATGTACTGCGACGCGCTCAGTTGTGGCGGAGCCATGCAACTGATCCGTGTGCAATTGTCATTTTCGGCGGCTGCATTCGAGCTGGCTGAGTCATCACCCGATGGCGCTATGTATGCGGATATACTCGTTGGCTCAGACGGGATCGCTCGCGGCATTCGGGTCGTGCAGTGAAAACTTTCTGTTTGCAGGAGGAAAAGAAATCCTATGAAGTGCCTGAAGCTTACCGCGTTCGTCTCAATCGCAATCCTAGCGCTCGGCGCAACTGTGGTCGCGCAGGGACAGCAGGAATCCGGCGTAGTCGCGGCATCTGCCACGATGCCTCCCTCTAAAGCCGTCATGCTCGGCATGCACCTCGAAGACAACATGGACATTGCTCCCGTCAAGGGCGCGCCGTTCTGCGCCGCCGTTACCACCGAGCACACACAGACCTTCGCCGACGGCAACCGCATTCACACCGCGGAGAATTCAAATAT
>JBAWBE010000754.1:0-1998 GCA_049589635.1 Terriglobales bacterium | reverse complement strand
GTCTGGTCGAACGCGTTTTTGGCGAGGCCGGTTTCAATGTCCATTACAACTTTCGCTTGCGCCGCAGCCTTGTCAGGCGCATCCCCCAGCAGTTCGAACATCTTCTGCATGTGCGCGACATATTTCGCCCGCAGCTCCACCGATTTTGCATCGTCTTTGAAGTAGTAGTCGCGATCCGGCATGCCGAGCCCACCCTGATCGAGTTGAGCGATGATCTGGCTCGCGTTCTTGAAATCGGGCCCGGAGTCGAAATTGAAAAGCACGTCGGCGCCTTCACGGTGCAGGCGAACGATTTCGGACGTCAGCTCCTTCTTCGAGCGTAGCGCCGCGATGCTCGCAAATTCTGCGTCGAGCGGCTTGGTGCCGGCCTTGTCGATGGCGCTTTCATCCATGCAGGTAGCGTAATAGTCGCCGATCTTTTGTTCAGTCGCGGTGCGTCCCGGGCGTTCGACGGCAGCCTTCTCCAGAATGTCGCGCACAATGTATTCGCCGCGCTCCTGGAGTTCATTGAACCGGCCCCAGCTCGATCGGTCCGGCGGAATCGGGTTCTGGACGCTCCATTTACCGCAGGCATAGGCATAAAAGTCGGTGCAGGGATCGACCGTCTTATCGATCAGGTCGGGTGAGAAACGGATGGGCGGCTTCGGCTTCGAACCCTGATTTTCCTGGGCTTGTAGCGCGAGAGTCGAAGCGAAAGTCGAACAAAGAACAAACGCAGAGGTTGCGGCTAACAATTTTCTATGATGCATGGGTTTCCTCGGATTGAATATCAAAGAGTGGGAGGACTGACGGAGTTGGACGTTCGAAGATCAAGATGGTCAACCACATAAGTCTGCGGATCCGCAGCGCGAGAAAGAATTGTCGGCCCCACACGAGCCTGGCACAGGGAACGCACGGGCGAGGCGCCCGTGCCTCCATTTTCAGAATACCTTGACGTGGAACGTCAGATACTTTTTGGGATTTTCCCGGATTGCCTTGACCAGCTCGCGCGTCTCCACCAGCATCTGGTTGCTGTTGTTGTAGAGCGCGGGATCTTTGAAGAGCATGCCCACTGAGCCCTCGCCTTTTTCCAGCCGGTCGGTGAGCGCGGTAAGGTTGTTCAAAGTTTCCTGGAGCTTGTTCGCGAATTCCTGATCGTGGGTAAATTTGCCGAGCGCGCCCTTGCCGGCGTTCATGTCATCGGTCAACTGGCGTATATTGGCGATCGTCTTGTTCGTGTTGTCGTAGAGTTCGGGATCCTTGAGCAGCTTGCCGGCGGAACCTTTGCCCGCCTGGATGTCATCGATCATGGCATTTACCTTGTCGATGGCGGCAATGGCCTTCTTGTAAGCTTCGTCGCTCGTGATCAACGGTCCGATTGAACCCTTGCCACTCTGGATGTCGTCCATCAGACTCTTGAACTCCGCGACGGTACCGTTCAAGCGGTCATACATGTCCGAACTGTAGATGATCTTTCCGATCGAGCCCTGGCCACTTTCGATAAATCCAATGATCCGGTCCAGACGCTTGATCAGCGAGTCCATATTCTGGAGCGTCCCCTGGCTGGCCCGCACTACATCCTGAATGTCGGGCTGCTCCTTGGTGGGCAGAGTATCTCCATCTTGTATTGCGGGGCCCTTCGCGACCGAACTGTCGATATCGACAAAAGTTTCTCCGAGCACACCCGCCGTTGCCAGCATGGCGACGGAGTCCTTGTGCAACGCGAAAGCATAAGTGTCCGCGACCTTCATATGGATTTCGACCGGGGTCAGCGGCCTGTCTTTATTGATCCGTACTTTCGTGACGTTGCCGATGTCGACGCCCGACAAGCGGACGGGCGCGCCTTCGCGCAAGCCTCCGGCATTGTCGATGTACGCGGTGAGGTGAATCTTGCTGGTAAACCAGCCGCCCGTGCCGCTCATCAGGAAAATCAAAACCATCAGGATGATGCTGGCGACGACGACGGTCAGTCCGACGCGAAGTTGCGACCACTTGAGTTGTTTTTGGCTAGGCACGGAT
>JBAWBE010000753.1:0-3321 GCA_049589635.1 Terriglobales bacterium | reverse complement strand
GGTCCGCTGACCGGTCCGCCTTCGCCATACGGAATCTGATTCGACTCCGGCTGTTCGGGTTCAGCTTTTCGCTGCGTTGCGGTGGTCACTGGTTTCGGTTTTGGCTTCGTCTTTGCGCTCTTATCGGCAATCGGAATTGCGTCCGGCTCTTTTTCCTCGACCTTGGGCTGCGATTGCGTGAGGCCCTTGGACTCCGTGGCGAGCACATTGTTTGTCTGCTGCTCGCTTGCAGGCAAGGGAACCGAGTTCACCAGAGTCGCTCCCATAGCCTCTCCACCGCCGCCACTGCCCCACCCTTCGCCGCGAATCCCTGTGACGAATGTGGCCCAGAGAACCACGAATACGGCAAATCCAATGTGCAGCCCAGCAGACCAGGCGAGGGGCCGCGCGAGTCTGCCTTGCACGAGAGCGTTGTCGTTGTCGATGCTTGCTGCACTAATGTTTGCCATGTGCGTCAATGGGCTGCGTCACGATGCTTACATTGCCGATACCCGCGGATTTCACCGCGTCCATCACGGTGGCGAACGCGCCGAATGGAACATCTTCATCGGAACGCAGATAAATTGCCTGATGCCGCGGGTCGCGAATCCTCTGCTTAAGCGTCGCTCCAATCTGATTGATATTGATGGGATCGTTGCCGAGAAAGACGCGCTGCGATTTGTCGATGCTGATTACCAGACGCTCTTCCGTAATCTCCTTCACTGTGCGCGTGTGCGGCACGTTGACTTCAATTCCGGATTGCAGAACGGGCGCGGTCACCATAAAGATGATGAGCAGAACGAGCACGACATCGACGAGGGGCGTGACGTTGATGTCCGCGAGCGCAGTTTGCGTGCGTCCGTTGGCGGAGGTGAAGGCCATCAGCGGCGAACCTCGCTGCCTTGCTGCACACTGCCTGATTGCAGATTCCCCTGCTGGACGTTTCCCTGTTGGATCTGCTGCCGCTCTACCAGGTTGAGCATTTCGAGCGCGAAGTCGTCGTTGCGAGCAGCCATTTCGCGGATCGAGCCAATGATGAGGTTATAGGCGATGACGGCTGGGATTGCCGCGGCGAGTCCCGCCGCAGTCGTAATGAGAGCCTCCGAGATTCCGGGAGCGACCGCACGCAATGTGGCTGCGCCCGCTGTGCCGAGGCCGTGGAAGGCGTCAATAATGCCCCAGACCGTGCCAAATAATCCGATAAACGGCGTCACCGCGCCGGTAATCGCGAGCCATGGAACGTTGCGCTCGAGACGCGTAATCTCTTCCGACGACGCGATCTGCATGGCGCGTTGAATCGACACCGAGCTGTGAACGGTGCCCGTAGTTCCCATCTGCCGCTTGAACTCAGCGACGGCGCCGTCAAAGACGCCCACCAACGGGCTGGGACGAAACTGCTCCGCGACCGAGGCGATTTCCTGTAACCGCTGCGACTTGCGGAAGGCGCGGATGAATCGCTCACCCTGCGCGCGTGCCCGTTTGATCAGCCTCCACTTGGAGAGGATTACGGCCCATGAAAGCACGCTGAACAGGAGAAGAATTACCAGTACGGTCTTGGCGACTGCACCCGTTTGCAGGAAAAGATCGACTATTTCGCCGCCGACAAAAGACAGGAGGACGGAAGGCAAGTGCATTGATATTGGACAAAACTCCTGTTGGAATTATAGACCCATCACAGTGAAGACCACCTTGAGGTACCGCATCGGTCACTGCGGTCTTCGTGGTACACCTTTCGAACCGCGAACACACGAACCAATTCGAATGAATCAGTCGCCAACGGGATTGCAAGGTTGGCTACGACCCCGGAATGGTCGCTTCTGCGATGTTGGAATAAGGACTCTCCTCGCCTTCGGAGTCGACCTCGGTCGCGCAATAGTAATAGGTCATACCTCCCTCGACCGTGGTATCGGTGAAACTTGGCGAACCGTCGAGCGACGAATTGATCTTCGTGTATGGTCCCCCGTCGACCGTGCCGCGGTAGATGTTGAATCCGACCCAGTTCTGGTCTCCGGGCGTCCAGGAAAGCGCAACGGAATGGGAGCCTTCCTGAACGCCGGTTCCAGCAAGCTTGATCTGGAGTTGGGCCTGTTCGCCGGAATCCGTAAGAGTGATACCTCCGATCACGCGTCCGGGCGCCGTCGGCGTGAAAATGACTGGCAGTTGGATGCTTGTGCCCGGTGTGAGCTTTACGGGCAGGGGGAACGTGCCGATTGAGAATTCGTTTCCTTGAACCGAGTCGGCGGTGATTTTCAGAGTCCGATTGCTGGAGTTCCTGAGTAGTACGTTGAAGGAATGGGAACTGCCGGTCGGCACTTTCCCGAATCCATGCCGGCAAGGCTGGCACTGCAATACCTGCGCCGAGACTGAAGCGGCTAGACTCAAAAACAGACACACGGACAGATAGCTAGTTGAGAATCCGGGGAAGGATTTCATGAATTGATTCTCGCGAAGGTCTCAGTTGGCTGCAAAATCAGTAGGGCATTGCCGGGGACTCGTTTGTGCCTTAGTGTTTGTTCCTTAACCTTGGCCTCGGGACGGTGTAGGCTGTGCTATGCGCGGAGTTTGGGCGTGAGCCCGCGTATGAATTCGCGCCAGAATTGTTCGTCTGAATTATTGGTTTGAATCATCGGGTTGAATTATGAAAGTTCGATTGCAGGTGCTCCGTGCTCTCTGAACTCCGACTGGAAAGCTACGCGGTGATCGACAATGCGGCCATCGAATTCTCCTCTGGGCTGAACCTGCTCACGGGCGAGACTGGAGCGGGGAAGTCGATATTGATCGATGCGCTTGGCTTGCTGTTGGGAGGGAAAGCCTCGACCGATGTGATTCGGACGGGTGCTGAACGCGCGGTTGTCATGGGCGTGTTTGAGAGCGAAGGTGCGGCGGCAAAGGCAATCGAAGACATTCTGGAGACCAATGGCCTTGACGCGGATTCAGGCGATGCTTCGCTGATTCTGCGCCGCGAGATCGCCGCGGGCGGAAAAGGACGGGTATTCATCAACAATCAACCCGCGACCGTGGCCGTGCTCAAGCAGCTGGCGCCGCATCTGGGAGTGATTCACGCGCAGAACGAATCGATCGTGAACTTCGATGCCGCTGCGCGCCAGTCTCTGCTGGATGCCTACGCCGGTATCGAACTCGAGGAATTGTCGGGCGCGTTTTCCGGATGGAACCAGATTCGGGCTCGCATTGCGGAACTCGAACGGGACGAGCAGGATCGGATGCGCATGCTCGATTTGTGGAGCTTTCAAGCGCGTGAGATCGACGAAGCGCGGCTGATCTCGGGCGAAGACGAGCAATTGGAAGCCGAAAAGCTGGTGCTCGCGAATGCGGAGAAAATTT
>JBAWBE010000752.1:0-12854 GCA_049589635.1 Terriglobales bacterium | reverse complement strand
GTTCTATGGCAAGTATCTCGGCGGCGCCAGCGAGATCAAGCCGCGCTGGAAACAGTGTGTCGAAGCCACCGATCAGCAACTGGGCGAGGCTCTCGGTCAGAAGTATGTGGA
The DNA here is from genome assembly GCA_049589635.1 of Terriglobales bacterium. Taxonomy (GTDB): domain Bacteria; phylum Acidobacteriota; class Terriglobia; order Terriglobales; family Acidobacteriaceae; genus Acidiflorens. The sequence goes on along the minus strand of JBAWBE010000752.1, from coordinate 12,743 downwards.
AAAATATTTTCCTCCCGAGGCCAAGGCGCGCATGCAGGAGATGGTCAAGAATCTCCTGACAGCCATGAAAGATGACATCGAGACGCGCCCGTGGATGAGCGCCGAAACCAAGCAAAAAGCGCTCGGTAAGATTGCAACCTTCAATCCGAAGATTGGCTATCCCGATAAGTGGAAGGATTACAGCAAACTCGACATCCGCCGCGATGATTACTTCAACGATATCGTGGTGACCAGCCAGTTTGCCGTCGACGACGACCGTGCACAGATCGGTAAGCCAGTAGATCGCGGCCGCTGGGGCCTGACGCCGCCGACTTCGGACGCTTACTACAATCCGCAGCTCAACGAGATCGTGTTCCCCGCGGGCATTCTCCAGCCTCCGGCGTTCTACCTCGATGCCGTCGATGCGGTGAACTATGGCGCCATCGGCGTGGTCATCGGACACGAAATTTCCCACGGCTTTGACGATCAGGGAGCGCAGTTTGCTGCCGACGGAAGTCTCACCAACTGGTGGACTCCCGACGACCTCAAAAAATTCCACGAGCGCGCGGCATGCGTGGCCGATCAATTTGAAAATTACTACATCGAGAAAGACATCCACCACAACGGCAAATTAGTTCTCGGCGAAAGTATCGGAGACCTCGGCGGAGCGAAGATTGCTTACCTGGCATTTGAGAGATCGATGCAGGGTAAGCCGCGTCCTCCGGACCTTGACGGCTTCACGCCGGAGCAGCAATTCTTCATCGCCTGGGGCCAATTCCGCGGAGACGCCATGCGTCCAGAGGCGATGCGCTTGCTCGTGCAAAGCGATCCACATCCGGTCTCGAAATACCGGGTGAATGGACCGCTCTCGAACCTGCCGGAATTCCAGCAAGCCTTTCATTGCAAGGCGGATGCGGCCATGGTGCGGCCTCCGGATAAACGCTGCGAAGTCTGGTAGGGGAAATGGTCTGGTAGAGAACCGGACAGTCTCAATTGACGAAGATGGGTGCCCCATTCAAGCCATCTTTTGGCTTGAGTGGGGTAGTTCGGCAGTCGGACAAAGTGTTCCTGCCGCGCGCTCGCGCTTTCTTGCCGTCCACTCGGACTCGATTTCCACGCGTCCCTCGCAGCCGGCTGCGTATTGACGAAAGCTGCTCCACAGCCAATCTTCCGGGCTCTCGCATAAGCCGCGTTCCACTGGATTCCGATGGATATAACGAAGCTTCTCCATAAACTGACGATAGTTCCGAACATTGAAATCGTAGTAGCGCTTTTGCCAGAAGTGCTCATCCTCGCCAACTAGTCGCCGCGACCCGCCCTGCTTTAGCGACTTGAGCGCACCGGCGAGCAGACCTTGTTCGGGTTCGCTGACCAGTAAGTGAACGTGCTCCGGCATGACCACATATGCGTAAATTCAGAGTCCGAAACTGCGCCGCACACGCTCCAGCGCTAGCTCAAAGATCCGCATGGCGGGGGGCGGCCGTGAACAATGGCCGCCGATGGTAACAGGAGAAGGTGACGAAGTGGCTGTGCCCGGTTTCCTGAAATCGTTGCAATCCCCATGGCATGGGTCCAGATTATGGGTGAGGGAAGGCCCCACTCAAGCCAAAACCAGGCTTGAATGGGGCACCGTCGAAAACAATTATCAAAACGGGAAACCAGAGCCAGTCCCAATCACTGCTAAGAGAGAATGGGGCAGCAGCCCGACGCACGGGCTGGGATCGGGTGTGTTCGAGATGGCGCTGCCGTATCGGGGCGATGCGTTTCGAGTGGTCTACGCAGTCCAACTCGCGGAGGAGATATGGGTCATCCATGCGGTCCGAAAGAAATCGACGCGGGGCATCAAGACTCCGAAACGTGAGATTGATTTGATTAAGGAACGTTTGAAGAGATTGAAGGAGATGTTGCGATGAAAAGCGAAAAGCTGGAAGTAGTGCGCGGAAGCGGAAATGTGTTCCGCGATCTCGGGCACAAGAGCGCGGATGTCGATCAGTTCAAGGCTCTGCTCGCGACCGAAATCATCAGGACGCTCGACCGGGAAGGCTTAAGCGTGCGCGCCGCCCATGGGCGAACCGGCATTGCGGCCGCTGACTTCTCGCGCATCCGAAACGCCGACTTGGGACGCTTTACCGTGGATCGCCTTATGACGTTCGTCAACCGCCTGGGGTCGCGCATCGAGGTGAAGATACGTGTCCGGCGGGCGGAAGCGGTTGGGCGCGCGGCTACCGCGTAAGGCGCGGTCGGATTTGACCCTTCGGTTGATTCTAGTTTCCACCATTCCCACTCAAGGGTGCCCCATGTCTCGCGGTTTTCGAGACGTGGGATTCCCCGCAGCGTGCAGTGTGGTGCTCTCCGCACAAATCAGGTCAGCCCCAACCATCAAGGCATATCCCGGACGGGTGCCCATTCTGAATTTCGCGTTCTCTGCGAAATTTCGAGCGGGGGTTTTCGCCATCGGAAGTCTTGCTGAATGAAGAAGACGGCATGAAGTCCCCCTGCGTAGTAAATCTGCACAACGCGGTCATTGTGTCTCATGTCCGTTCGGCGAAAGGCGTTCGGCATTTTGAGAGTTGAGATAGCTATGCCGCAAAAATTCAAGGCCAGAGAATGTAGCTCTCTGGCCTCTAAACGTTGGCCGAGTACGTTTGGTCTCACGGCGGTTCTTAACGTGGGGCGAATACCGATTTTCACCAGTTTAGTGTCATAGTGAGGACCGTCTACGATTAGCGTCTCAGTGCATTCGAGGGTTTAATCCCTGTTGCGATGTATTACGTCGCTGACTCGATGATGCATGAAGATCGGGACAAGCTTGATGCAATATTCCCTACGGTCTTCTTCATGCATATTCCCCGTGTAGCGGCGATCTTGTTGTGCATCGTTACGGAGCTACAGGCATACTTCAGTTTTGACGACAACGGCGCTCGGATCAACGAACGCATCCACGAGATGTGGACCGCTCTGATGCCCGTCTTTGAAGTTAAGGAGCTATATGACGAACGGTACGCTCTGCTGATGAAGGATACCGGGATCAACCCTTGATCGATAGCCCAGAGTACTCCACTAGGGACGGGCGGATGGCCACCCTCAAAGTTGATTTTAGCTCGCACCATTCCCACCGAGCGGCGCCCCATCCTTCGCGATTTTCCAAGGGCAGTCACCACAAATGCCGACACCATGAGCCTCCAACCGGAGCCTGATACTATACTCCGGCGCTCCCCCTCGCTTCCGCCAGCGCCTCCTCTATCTCTTTCGAACGGCCAGACCTGTCGTCCAGCAGAATATGTTTGCGATTTACCACCGTCACGTCCTCCAGACTCTCCTTGACCAACTTCAATACGAACTTCATACGGCCAACCGATGGCTCCGGCTGCGAACTTAGGCAATATTCCAGGTTCCTCGCCTGGTTCGCCATGAATTTGTCGATGTTCTCAAGTTGCCGCGACATCCACTCCCGTTCCTCCATCCGGCACTCGTTCTCTTCTTCCTCCAGAATCTCCCGCTTCGTCCGCGCCACTCGCTCATCCGGCAACTGCTCCGGTTCATGCCCGCTCTCATCGAACGACCACGGCGTCATCCCCACTGGAGTCTCCGCCACTTTCTTCACATCCACCACTACCTGCGCCGGACGCGGCTTCTCTTCATCCACGCGCTTCAAGTTGGACGAGGCAATCTGCAGCGCATACAGCAGCAGCCCCGCCTTCTTAGTGTCGATCTTGTCCTGCAACAGCAGCACCGCCACCTGCCGAACCGTCATTTGGATCGCACTCGCATCCTCGAAAGCGGGCACCAGAATCTCGCTCGTCTTGCCATTCGCCCCTTTGATCTTCACCCGCTCGGGCCGGCTCTGCGAATGGTAATAACAGAGCGTCTCATTCCTGAGCGCAGGCGATCCACACTGCGCTCCACCAGTCTTAATATGCTGGCACCGCCGAATCACCACCGGATAACGCGCCATTGCTCACCACTCTCCAAACCTCAGCCATCTTGCAGGCAAAACAAAAGCGCGGCTCAAAGGCCGCGCTTCATTCTTGCTCTCTATATCTATTATCGCATTTTCAGCCAGACCAACCCGACACTCGGGACACAAATATATCTACTATCAAGCCAATAGCTTAGCCCAATTCGAGCCGTCCCTCCCACTTGACAACCTTTGTCGCGGCGAACTGCTGGCTAACTCCTTACTCATTAAAGACTTAGGATAGCAATTCCAGCTAAGTATTTGATTCTAAAAGACCGCCCAGGAGGGGTTGAGTTGACCAACTGCTAACTAACCTTGAGCGGAATATCCACCTTCACCCGTTCTTTTTCTCCAGCTCAGCCCAGCGTGTGTAGAGGACGTCGAGCGCCTGTTGAGCCGAATCCAATGCAGCCTGCGCGCTCACCAAACGCGGAGCATCGGTCGCATTCGCTGGATCTTCGAGCTCCGCGCGTTTGGCCTGCACTAACTGTTCGGCTTCCTCCACTCGCTGTTCAATGGTCGCGTACTCGCGAGCTTCGAGGTAGGAGAGTTTCTTTTTCGACGCCGCAGCGGACGCAGGGACGACCGAAGCTTGCCTCGTTGTCGATTCTGATTTCGCTCTCTGCGCCTGCCATTCTTCCCACTGTGCGTATTCGGCGAAGCTGTTTGCGCCGCCTTTTCCGTTCAGTCCGAGCACGATGCTGGACACGCGGTCGAGCAGGTAGCGATCATGCGTCACCAGCACGAGCGAGCCGGGAAAGTCGATCAGGCTTTCTTCCAGGATCTCGAGAGTCGGAATGTCGAGATCGTTCGTAGGCTCGTCGAGCAGCAGAATGTCAGCCGGCTGAAGCATGAGCTGCGCGATCAGTACGCGAGCGCGTTCGCCTCCAGAGAGGCGTCCAACAGGCTGGCTCAGTTGCTCGCCAGTAAATAGGAAACGCGCAGCCCATCCAGCGACGTGAATCACACGATCGCGATAGACAACCGAATCTCCTTCGGGCGCGAGCGCGCGCCGAAGGGTTACGTCGGGATCCAGGGTGCGAGTCTGGTCGAAGTAGACGATTCGCAGCCAATCGGCGCGGCGAATCTCACCGGTAGTGGGAGAAAGATCTCCCTGCAACAGACGGAGCAGAGTTGTTTTGCCGCTGCCATTCGGACCTACGAGTCCTACGCGCATTCCGGCTGTGAGAATGAAGTTCAAGCCTTCGAACAGCGTCCGAGCTCCCATGGTGCAAGTCACGTTTTCGAGTTCGATCAGGCGCTTGGTCTTGCGGTCAGTGGCGGAGAAGTCGATTTGCGCGGTCGCGGTGCGGGTGCGCTGATTGAGGTCGGCCAGCTCGCCCATTAGCTCTCCGGCTTTGCTGATGCGGGCTTTCGACTTACGGGTGCGCGCTTTCGCTCCGCGGCGAAGCCACTCGATTTCTCCGTGGACAAGATTCTCCAGCGCCTCGTGACGCTTGGATTGGGCGTGCAGAAATTCTTCTTTCTTTTCGAGGAAGTTCAGATAGCTGCCGTGAACGCGGAGCGAGCCGTCGGGAAAGATGCGGTTGAGCTCGACCATGTCGGTGGTGACGTTTTCGAGAAAGTAACGGTCGTGGCTGACGATGACGCTGGCGAAAGACGCATTCTCAAGCAGGTCTTCGAGCCAGGTGATCCCCGGGAGATCGAGATGATTGGTGGGCTCGTCGAGCAGGAGAATATCGGGATGCTGGACCAGAGCTTCAACGATGGCTAGGCGCTTTTGCCAGCCCCCGGAAAGTTCGGGGGCTTGGGCGTCGAGATCTTCGAAGCCAGCGCGTCCGAGAGTTTCAGCGAAGCGCGCGCCGCGCTCTGTGCCCGTCACGCCGCTGCGGTCGAGCGCGCTTTCGATTACTGAGCGGATTGTGGCGCCGGACTGGAAGCGGGAATCCTGCTCGACATAAGCAAGTCGGGTACGTTTGCGGTATGAGACCTCTCCACTGTCGGCGTCGATTTGACCGGCCAGAATTCGGAGCAGTGTGGACTTGCCGGAGCCGTTCGGGCCGATCAGGCCGATGCGGTCTCCTTCGGAGATGGTGAAGGAGACTCTCTGGAAGAGCGGATTGGCTCCGAAGGATTTGGTGATTTCGTTTGCGTTGACGATCGGCGGCAAAGACTTGGGGTCTCCTGAAGCGCTCTCTTTGAGAGTATCAGTATTTATGTGCCAGACATTTTTGGCGTAGGAGAAGAAGTCACCGCGAGTACACGGGAAATTTCGACGGCGAAAGCGATCATTCCGGCGGCAGCGGCAGACCCGCTATGTTCCAGGCGATGTGGTAGACCGAACTATGCGTGGCCAGGATGGCGGATTTGTTGGGGGCGAAGGCCAAGCCTACGAGGCTTTGTCCGGCTACTTCGAGATTGGCTTTGCCTTGGGGCGTGATCTTTACTATGCCTCGCTTGCCCGTTAGCGAGGCTGCTACGTAGAGATTGCCTTCCGCGTCAAAGGCCAGACCTTGCGGACGTCCGAGGCCTCGGTAGAAAACTGAGACGCTGCCGTGCGGATCGACCTTATATATAGAGTCGAAACTGGAGGTGGTCGGGCCGGTGACGAACAGGTCGCCTTGCGGGCCGATGGCTAGGTGATAGGCGGAGACGCTCGGCTCGAGTGTGGCGAAGACGAAGATCTGGCGGTCGCGCGCGATTTTGAAGATGGTGCCGCTACGGTCGCCGACGTAGAGGTTCTCGTCGCGGTCGAAGGCGATGCCGGTGGCAACGCCCATGCCCTCGGCGTAAGTCGAGACGGCTCCGCTGGGCGTTACCGTGTAGATCATCTCGTCGTGGCGCGAGGAGACGTACATCTGCCCTTCGCGGTCGAAGGCGATGGCGGTTGCGTTCATCATCTCGGTGACGAACGGTGTGACGTGGTAGTTGGTATCGATTTTGAAAATGGCGACCGGAACTTTTTGGCCGCGCGATCCTGAGAAGGTGACGTAAATATTGCCTTCACGATCAAGGGCGGGATTGGCAACGGGATGGAGGTCGCCGGCAATCGCGGATGCGACTTTGACGGTGTGGGGATTGCTGACATGGCCGTTGGTGCCGACTACGACGGGGCCTGACGCTGCGTCCTCGGGGACGCGGGCGATAACGAAATCGTCGGAGCTGATCAGGACCGGGGCCTCGATTTCGCCGAAGCGCACGCTGGGGCGACGGAGTTCATGCGGACGCAGGCTCTTGCCGATGATGCGAACTTCGCCGCCGGGCAAGGCAAGGCTGGGGGCGACCGCCTCAATGTGCGGCTTGCCGTTAGCGGCCTTCTTTCCCAGCAGACGATCGGAGATGCTCATGAGTGTTTTGCCGGACTTCTTTTCCGGAGTATTCCCGAACTTTCCTCGGACTATTTCTAACCGGGGCTATCCTTTTAGAAGACCAAAGTGCAGTAAGAGATGCATGATAATGAGCGCGTAAAAGCCTGCGCCTAAATCGTCGACGACGATGCCGGTGCCTTCGGGAAGCCGCTCCAGTCGCCGGATGGGAAACGGTTTCAGAATATCGAAGACACGAAAGAGTATAAGGCCCGCGAGAAATGTTTTCCAAGCGAGGGGGACGGCGATGAGCGCTACGAGTTGGCCGGCGACTTCGTCGATGACGACGAATTGCGGGTCTTTCAGGCCGGATGCGCGGGATGCGCGGGTGGCGGCGGGGATTCCGATGAGTGTGACGACGCCGGCGGCGACGATGGTGGACCAGGTGCGGCTTGCGGCGGGAATTGCGTGGCTCGCGACCGCCCAAAGGATTACGGTTACTTGTGACGCCCATGTGCCCGGGCCGGGCTGGATGCGACCAATGCCGAAGAAGGTGGCGACTTGCGTGGCCCAGAGCGGGGCACGGTCGAAAGGCGGGGCGGTTTCGTGCATTAATCGCCGTCCTCGTCGTCTCGAATCGGCGGGCGGAACGCTTCTTCTACTTCGTCAGATTCTACGGCTGGAATTTTGTATGCTCCCGTAGCCCATTTGCCTAGATCGATCTCGCGGCAGCGGTCGCTGCAGAAAGGGAAGTCGGGCGTTCCCGCCTTGGCTGGCTTTTTGCAGATTGGGCAACGGAGCTTGGCGGACGGTTTGCGCGGCATAAAGAAATTGCAGAAGTCAGAAGTCAGATTGCAGAAGTCGGATTGAAGAAGTAAAAAACCTAAACCCTAATCGCTTTGACTTCTGCAATCTGACTTCTGACTTTTGACTTTAAATAATCTCGGCTACTAAATCATAGTCGTGGGCGGCGGTTATCCGGCAGCGATAGAACTCGCCTTCGCGGGGCGCGGCGGTTTCGCCGTTGCCATTTCCCAGATCATAGTCTGCTGAAACATGGTCCGCCGGATCATGGTTCCCCGGGTAGTCGTTGACGAAGACTTTGCCGTCGATTTCGGGGGCGTGCATCGACGTGCGGCCTTCGAGGAGGAGATCAGTCTCGCTCGATGCTCCCTCGAGCAGCAAGTCGAACTCCTGGCCGATCAGCGCCTTCTTTTTTGCGCGGCTGATCTTTTTCTGGGCGGACATCAGGGACTTGCGGCGGCTCTCGATCTCACGTGTTGAAAGCTTTTTGCCATCGGTGAATGCCGCAGCGCCTTCCTGGTCGGAGTAGCCGAATGCTCCCATCCAATCGAAGGCAGACTCTTTTACGAAAGCTTGCAGCTCTTCGAATTCTTTTTCGGTTTCGCCGGGGAATCCGACTATGAACGACGTGCGGAGGGTGACGCCGGGGATCGTGCGGCGCATCTTCTCGATCGACCGCAGGAACAAGTCCGCGCCGCCGCCGCGCTTCATGCGCTTCAGGACGCTGGGCGACGCGTGCTGCAAAGGCACATCGATGTAAGAGCAAATGTTGTCGTGGGCAGCGATGGTATCGAGCAGGCGGCCAGTGATTTTGTTGGGATACGCGTAGAGGAAACGAATCCAGCGCAGGCCTTCGACGCCGGCGAGCTTTTCGAGCAGGAGCGCCAGGCCATCTTTTAGGCCGAAGTCTTCGCCGTAGCAGGTTGTGTCCTGTCCGATGAGAGTGATTTCGCGCACGCCGGATTGAGCGAGGCGCTCGGCTTCGGCGATGACCGATTCGAAGCGGCGGGAGCGGAACTGTCCGCGGAGCTGCGGAATGATGCAGAAGGTGCAAGGATGATCGCAGCCTTCGGCAATCTTGATGTAGGCGGAGTAGCCGGGCGTTGCGAGGACGCGCGGAGTGTGGTCGTCGTAGAGATAGTTCGGCAGGTCGGAAACGGCGCCGTCCCAGGAGTTGCGGGCGAACCGGCCTTGTTCGCGGCGACTGTCGCCTTCGGGGCGGGAGGTCAGGATCTTGAACGGGCTGTCGGATTGCGGAGCCGCGGCGATTCCGGCTGCCGCTAGAATGTTTTCCAGTTCGCCGGTCCCGACCACCGCGTCGACCTCGGGAATATTTTTTTGGATATCGTTCCGGAAACGTTCGACTAGACAGCCGGCAACGACGAGGCGCTTTGCCTTGCCGCCGGTTTTGTGGCGGGCCATTTCGAGGATCGTGTCGACCGATTCCTGTTGGGCGCTGCCGATAAACGAACAGGTATTGACCACGATCACGTCGGCATCTTCGGCGGCCGTGGTGAGTTGGGCTCCGCCTTGAGCGAGGATACCCATCATGACCTCGCTGTCGACGAGGTTCTTGGGGCAGCCGAGGCTGACGAAGCCGACCTTGGTCGGACGTGCCAAGTCCGCCGCTAGACTCGCAGGAGCGGCCGGAGCCGCGCTCACGGAAATGTCCTTTTTAATTGGTGCTGTCTTAATGGGCACTGGAAGACGATCGGCTGGTTAACGATCTAATCAATTTTAGCATCCTCTGGCGTGGCACCCCTGCCAGAGGGCCACTTGTGCATGGGTATCACGAGGGTAACTTCGGTTATGCACTCGGCCAACGTAACGCGTGCTAGTCTGATTCAAACCAAGTACTTACGCAATACTCCGGGAGGAGTGATGCCGGCAAAACGCTTCTTAGGCCGCTTTGCGCCGATTCTGTTGCTCACGTCCAGCTTGCTCACGTCCAGCGCGCGGGCGCAGATGAGTTATTTCTTGCCGGTCAATGATATTTCGGCGACTGCGGGCACAGAATTTGTCAGCACGCAGACCGTCTACAATACACCCCTGTCCTTTAACCCGTCGCTTCATTTTGCGCGGCCGTGGGCTTTTGCGCTCAACTACAGCCGCCTGCTGAAGACGGCGAAGATTTTTGGGATTCGTGCCGAACTGCCAGTTGCAATTTATCCAAAAATGGATCTGAATCTGGCCGCGTATGGAATTCCGAATGACATCGGCGCATTGTTTGTTACGCCGTCGGTCAGAGCCAACATATTTTCAAACGATAGCGTCAGCCCATGGGTCAGCGTAGGTGGAGGATATGGCCGCTTTCGGTACGCGCATAGCGATGAATTCTATGGACCGAATACCGGTCCGAGCGGTTCGAATACGGGTGTGGTGCAGTTTGGAGCGGGGCTTGATGTCTGGTTCTGGAATCGTTGGGGGTTCCGCGGAGAGGCGCGGGATTTTTATTCCGGAGAGCCTTCCTATAATGTCGATACCGATCGCAGCCGCCAGCACAATTATTACGTCGGCGTGGGCGTGATACACCGCTTCTAAATAGGATCAGCTTTCGACCACAGGCTTCACCACGGGAACCCAGAAGTCACGGAGGAATGCCCTCGTTTTACCGCTTTGCTCTTACTTCCCGCCTGCTGTAATTTCCTCGAACAATTTCGGTAGAGCCTCAGCATCGTCTACTGACTTGCCGAAGCGCGCTGATTCGTAATGGCGTGTGAAGTTCTCGACTTTCATTCTGAGAACTGGCTCCTGAATCGCTGCGACAAAATCTGACGGTGTTTGCGAAGGTGACTTGCGCCAGCCCATCCTTGCCATACGCGCGATCATGCGTTCGTACCAAAGAGCCGCAGCCTGGCGTGGAGCGCGGCTGGGATGCGAGCGCAGGCTGTAGGCTCGCAGGGTTCGGAGCAGACGGCGAATATTCACTACGACGATCAACGCGATCGCGATTGAGATCAAACCGCCAATCCACCGCACCGGAAAGTTGACGATGTGATGATGAGCACGCCGTGCGGATTTGAGGAGCGCGCGATGCTGTTCTTCAATCCAACGGCGCACGTCGTCAAGAAAGTGGCGAGTATTGTTGGCCGCGTCTTTTCCTAGCTGGCGTTGATGGCCGGTGTCGTAGTTGATGATCCACTCGCGCCAGAATGAGGCGGCGGCGTCGATGTAGAGCTGAATCCTAGACCAACCAGTGTGCGAGGGTAGGTTCGCGGCTGGAGTTGGATCGAAGCTGAGCCAGCCAAAGCCGGGAAAAAAAGCCTCCACCCAGGAATGCGCGTTGCTGGCGCGAACAACATATTGGCCCGTGAGGTCGTTGAATTCACCTCCGCGAAATCCGTTCACAATGCGGGAGGGTATGCCGAGAGCCCGCAGCATCACGGCCATAGAACTTGCGAAATATTCGCAGTGGCCTTGCTTCCGTTCGAACAGAAAATTTGCCACTGGGTCGGCCGGGGACGTTCTCGACAACTGGAGTGTGTAGCCAAAGTGGGTGCGCAGATATTGCTCGATAGCGAGCGCCTTATCGTAATTACTGGGAGATGACGCGGTAATCTGTTCGGCTAGTTGCGAGATGCGAGGATCGGTTTGCCGGGGCAGCCTGAGATACGCATCTGCGCCTTGAGGCGCCACACTGGTCGCTAGCCGGAGCGCATCGGCATCGATTTGGGGCAGCTCCGAGTCGGCTTCGTAGCGGCTGATGGGATGGTCGAGATCGAGGTTGTAAATGGCGCCGCCGGCGTCAGTGCGTATGGCACGATAATTCCCAATCAGACTGCGCGCCTTCTCAGCGAGGAAAAAGACATTCGTGCCGAGCGGCTCCATCAGAACGCGGTAATGAATGGATGGGCGCGGTACCGCGACTAATCCCGGCGGATCGCGTCGACCTAGCCGGTAGATTCCGTTGCCGGACTGTTCAATCTGCCATGATCCAAAGGAATTCGACCAATCGCGACCGTTGAAGTCATTGAGCGCAACGCCTCGCCACTTCAGTTCGTAGAGTCCTTGCGTGTCGTTATCAATCTCGATGTGCATGACGACGGCGCTGGACTGCTGAATCTGGCCAATGCGGCCGAGTTGCAGGTGATCGGAAAAGCCGGTCGAGACGTCGCTGGTCGGAGCGTAAGCGGTCAGGTATCGGGAAGAAACGCGGGGCAGAAAAAAGAAAATAAGAAAACTCCCGGCGAGGATCAGAATCATGAGCGCCGGGGCAATGGCGACCAGGCTGTAAGCCATGCGGCGGGGGAACGCGGTGTCGGCAGCCTGCGCCATGGCCTGCCGAGTGCCTATGTCACCGGCAACGGAATGGCGCATCTCCATCAAAACAAATGTCAGCACCGCGACCAGCAGGAATCCCGCAAAAGCAAAGACGAAAGCGCTGCCCACTGTGAGCACGGCGGAAGCCAGGACCATAAGAAAGGAAAGCGCCGCGAGGAGGTAGTGATCGCGCGGTCGCTGCAAAGAAAAGAGGCGCATGACACTGAGAAACAAGACCAGGTGGATGGTGGCCGTAAGAAAGGTGCCCGAGAGAAGAAAGTAGTCGGCAAAGTAAACGATGACGTAGATCAGTGTAAAAAGACTTGTCCAGCTCTCCGGAATGGCGAAGTCGAGATGGTTGAAAAGCAGGTATCCGCGGACGAGGAGGGCGAGACTGACCAGTGTGATGGCGGGAAGGTCGAGGCCTCCAGTGGAGGCCAGCATGATGAATCCAGTGAGCACGAGCAGGAAGAGGG
>JBAWBE010000751.1:0-19230 GCA_049589635.1 Terriglobales bacterium | reverse complement strand
GCCGAGGGTCGGGCCGATAGAACCTACCTCAGGTGCGGTCGCAGTGCTGGTATATTGCCAGACCGCAACCGAGTGCGCCGGCATGGTGAAGCCGGTCACCGGATTATTCCCGCCGCTACCCGTCGTTACCGTAATTCCCGGGCCACTCATCAGGCCGCCGAGATAGTCGGTGTAATTGCCGGAAGGCAACGCCGTGTCCAGCCCCGTGACCGAGTAGCCAGTCGTATCGTTCTTGTTGATGGCAACCAGAACGACGTCATTGAAGAACTGGCGTTCGTAGACATAAACATCATTGTTGATCCATCGTTGTGTATAGGAGCCATAGGCCAGCGCGTCATTAGTACCGCCGCGCAAACCGGCCAGCTTGTTAATAATCTGGAAGAGTGTGGTCGAAGTGCTCCACCCGCTCATCTCGTTGCGGTTATAAGGATCGCTGCCGCCGCCGGTGTCATTGTGGATGTATTGTTCGTCGCCGTAGTAGACGACTGGAATTCCTCGCGTTGTCAGAATGTAAGATTGGGCCTCGATCAGCCGGTTGGTGTCATTGTTTACGCTCAGCAGTCGTGGGACGTCGTGGCTATCCACAAACGTAACCAGATCGTTCTGCCATGTGAAATTCGAATCCTCCGTATTCACCACGTTGTCCAGTTCGGAAAAGTTGTTATTGCTGGCAAAGACGTCGCGAACGGCCTGATTTACATTGAAATCCAGTACCGAAATGCCGCTCTTGTTCGCGAACTTGTACGAATCGTGATACAGCGCATCGCCCCACCCCTGAGCCCATTCGCCAAAAAAGAAGCTGCCGCCGTAGGAGAAGGCCGCATTCGACATGCTGTATTCCCAGCCCCACGTAACATGCTTAACAGCGTCGATGCGAAATGCGTCAACCCCGTGCTGCTGAAGTTGCTGGATCGCCGCTTTAAGATAGGAATCGATGGTGGAATTCTCCTGGTTTAAATCGCATAAATCTTCGAGCGTGTAGTACTGAATCTGGTAGCGATCGTCGAAATTGGAAATGTCGGGGTTGTGATGGAAGAGACCATTCGGGTCATTGTTGCATGCGGCCATGAAGGTGCCGTTGTTATATAACGATCCGTATTCGCCGCCGTTGTCTGGGTTCGAGTGATTCGGCGCGAAATCGACGACAATCTTGATGCCATCGGTATGGGCCGCGCTGACCAGCGCGTCAAAGGCGGTCCAGTCGTTGGAGGCGTCGCCAAAGTGCTCTTCGATGCGCATGAAGTCGCGTGCGCCATAGCCATGATAGGAAGCAGTCGGATTGCCGTTGCTGTCCGGGATGTTCAAATTGAGATTGTCGACGGGTGGGGAGATCCAGATCGCGGTGACTCCCATCGAGTGCAAGTAGCTTAGCTTCTGAGTGATCCCCGCCAGGTCTCCACCCCAGTAGAGGTGCCAGTTGGTCATCGTCGAATCAAACAGACCCGAACTCTGCGATGGGTTGTCATTGGTCGTGTCGCCGTTGTAAAAGCGGTCGGTGACGATCTGGTAGATGACCTGCTTCTTGAAATCCTGAGCACCAAGCACATTGGTCAGAAGAATCAATACACCTATGAAAAACGGGAAACAGCGATAGCGGCTTTTGGCCGCTGAGGGGGAGTCATTCATACACTTACCTCCTTCTAAGGTCTTACCTGTAGTTTGTCCCGGCGCGAGGGAGATACAACCAGAAATGTGGAACGACGTTAGGTTGATCGAGCCGGAAAGTGAAGTCTCATTGCGTCTGACACAGTTACTGGCGATAACTAACAGTAAAGCAGAAAGATAAGAACTAATGTTACGCGGTGTTACATACAATAAAAAACGCCGGGTTATGTACCCGGCGCTTGCGTATGAGGCGAGACTGGCAGCATTCTCTTTGATTGACCCCGCGCCGCTGCCAGGCGCGGGAGCGATTGGGTTGAGTTACGGCAGGTAATAACGGAACGAGCTGAACACCATCGAGTCCAGGCCGCCCGGCTGTAGACCAGCGCTACCCGCCGGCAGACCGCCATTTCCCGACCAGGTGTTGCGGCTCACGTACGAGTACTGCGTGCCGTACTGGAACGTGCCCCGGGGTCCGGCGTAGAACTTGTACCAGAAGCCAAGCGTTCCCTCGATTAAAGCGCGCGTCTGTCCCGAACATGTGCCGGTGCCGCCCGGACTAAAGCCGCCCGAGCCGGGCGCAACTTCGGTTCGGCAGCCTGTGTCGTTGAAGGTGGGCGCGCCGTATCCGACAAACTTGCCGGTGACGGGATCCAAACTGTACGTGCGAGCAGCGTATTCAGTTCCACCGTAGCCGTAAATGGTGAGCTTCTTGGTCTTGTACTCGAGCGTGCCTAAGCCGTGCAAGTTCTTGACCAGATGTAGTGTGCCGTCGGCATTGATGGAAAGATCCGGCAACCCGCCCGGAGCGTAGCGGCCGACACCGCTGCCGCCGAAGCCCTTCACACCAAATACGAGGTGATGGAAGAAGGTCCAACGCGCGCTCGCACTGATTCCTCCGCCTTCTTTCGAGGCGTTATAAGCTCCGGTTACGGCGGGCAGGCCGGTGCACTGGGGGTCGCCGGTCACAAACTCCACGCAGGGGAAGACGCGGTCGGTAAACCGGTCAGCCAGGCCTACGATTTCATAGTGCCCGAAGCCCGGATCGAAGGCGATCTTGGCGATGATATCGGGTGCGGGATTGAAGGAGTAGGTTCCATTGACACTATTGTAGCTACTGCTGGCTCCAGCCGCGCCCACCAGAAAGTTGCTGGCATTGCCCGACGTGGTCAGGGTAGCTTCCGGATTCTCGATCGCGAAGGCAACCGCAACCTTCTCGCCGAGGTTCTGGGTTATGCGGAAGCCCCATTGGCGCGCAAAATCGAAACCAACGTTGTAATTCGGGTCGATGGTCTTCGGCCGAGCGTCGTTGGTTTTGCCCATGTCATCGTCAATCGCGATTCCCTTTCCATTTTCGGTGAGCAGACTCCAGGACTGGCCGGCAAGGAAGCTAAGGCCGCTATTAAACTTGACTTGTGCCCATGCCTGGCGGACACGCAGGGTGTAGCTGTTGGTTTGGGTAGGAGTAGAGGTTGTGCCAGCCGAAAGGAAGTCGGCCGACAGGTAACTGGAGAGATCGACATTGCCCATTCGGCCGTCGACAAAAACAGTGGCCTTGGACTGGCGGCCGGAGCCGAAGAATTCAGAGATCTGGCTCTGCGAGGCGCCCGGCATCGTGAGGCTATTAAAGGGTGTGTTGAGGTCCGCGCTGAGTGCCCTGTTGCGGCGCACAAACGCTCCTTCGGCATATCCGCCCGGCGTGATGTTGATGCCCCGGAAACGGATCGTAATGGGGCTCTCCATCTGTTTGTTGTAGTTCCCGGTCTCGGGGTCGGGTTGCGCCGCGACTGGTTCCTGCATGTTCAGCACTGCATTCCTGTAGACCGGCTCCGTCTCTTTCGAGGACGAGAAGTTGACGGACTTTAAGTCCGCTAGGTCGCTTTGCAATTCACCGACGGTCTGCTCTTGTTTGGTCGCCTGAATCTGAGCGGCATCGGCTTTGGCGGCTGCGGCGCTGGCGGTGGACTGAGCCTGCTGCACAGCCTGATCGCGGTGGTGCAACTCTTCTTGCAGGGCCTTAATTTGCTCCTGCGCTGCGGCCAAGCCTTCTTTCAGAGCCTGGATATCGGCGGCGCTGGCTGCGGGTTGCGACGGAGCTGCGGTGACTTGCTTCTTGACGGGAGCCGCAGCCTGGTCCGCGGATTGTGCCCAGGTATTGGCTAGCAGGGCCACCAGCGCCAGGGCTATGACAAACAACTGTTTGGGTCGTTGCATACGAATGCAGTCCTCTCCTTGTTGGTTTTCTTTTTCCACCGGCATTGAAAAGGGGGAAGAACCGGGGCATGGAAACTTCTGTGTTTCCATAATGTCTATCATACTACTAGACTACATGGGCAATGTAGCAATTCTCCTGCCAAGAGCGGACGCCTATGGGGTCCGTGGTGGAAGCTTTATTTTTAAGGAGTTACCTGAAGTCTAGCTGTCGCGAGGGCGTTTGCAGTGTGCAATCAATTTCCCTTTTCCACCCACCATTTGCCAGCAGAATCGGTTATCTGGCTATCTGTGACCCTTAGATTCAGGGATGAATCTGGGATGAAATAAAGGATTAAATGAAAAAGCCGCGAGCGCCTAGTTTCGGCTCGCGGCTCGCAACTCCAACCTGAAGCCTGTTAGTGCACCTGCTGAATCGTCGCTCTGACTTTCTCAACTACGCTCGCTGGAAGTGGCGCGTAGCTGAGCTCATAGGTCATCTTTTGACCATCCGCTACCATCCAGTTCAGAAAGTCCGCCAGAATTTTCCCTTTCTTCGGATCCTTCGATTGAGCAGGAATCAGCAGCCACGTGAAGCTTGAGATCGGGTACGCCGTTTTCCCGGGAGCGTTGGTGATGGAGACACGAAAATCGGCCGGCATGTTTTTCAGCGAAGCTGCCGCTTCCGTCACGCCATCGAGCGATGCCTTCACAAAGTTGCCCCCAGCGTTCTGCACGGAGCCAAAGGTGATCTTGTTCTGAAGCGCGTAGATCAACTCAATATAGCCGATCGATCCCTGGAGCTGGCGAATCTGTCCGGCGACGCCTTCGTTGCCCTTGCCACCCAGGCCGACCGGCCACTTCACGGAAGCTCCCTTCCCCACAGCTGATTCCCAATCCTTGCTGACCTTCGTCAAGTAGTCAGTGAAGATGTAGGTGGTGCCGCTACCGTCCGAACGATGCACCACGATGATGCTCTGATTGGGGAAGTTCACACCCGGATTTGCCTTCGTGATGGCGGGATCGTTCCAGTTCTGAATCTTGCCGAGAAATATTCCGGCTAAAGCCTCGGGCGTGAACTTGATCTCTCCACTGATCCCCGGCACGTTATACGCGGGAACCACTGCACCGAGCACGGTGGGAATATGGAAAAGTTTGAATTTTGCTTCCTTGAGTTGATCGTCGGTCATGGGGCCATCACTGGCTCCAAAATCGACCGTACCGTTGATGACCTGGCGAATGCCGCCGCCGCTGCCGATGGACTGGTAGTTGATCTGCACGTCCGGATGAAGCTTGTTGTACTCGCTGAACCATTTGGAATAAATCGGATAAGGAAATGTGGCGCCCGCTCCGTTCAACGTCGTCTGCGCAAAAACCGGCAGGGATAGCGCAACAACCGCCAACAATAGCGCGATGCGTCGGATCACTGGATGAATCCTCCTGAATGTTTTATAGATATACAGCTTCGGTTCTAGCGGCGAAGTATTAAAGAACTGTTACAGAACAGTGAATTTCTCATGAACGGGCAACCACTTGCGGCGGAGCTTCGACTACGAGTCATGAGTCTAAACCAAACTATTTGCTCGCGACTCGCAACTCACGGCGCAAGTCAGCTGCAAGCGACATGGTCGAGCCGGGCAAGCTCTTTCCGGAAAAAGAGTATTCTCCGGAAATTCCTTCTGCAATCCGAGCAGCGTCCGCCGGCACGAATCCTTATCTTCTGGCAAACTTCTAATCTCTGAGGTCATTAATCTGAGATCATTAACCTGTGAGTAATGATTTTCGCTATGCGCCGGGCGGTCCCGGCATTGAGCCGCGCTGGACATCGAGCGCCAAGAGCGGCATCGGCACCTCGCTCAATCTGCACAGCCGCGTCTGGTTCACGCTGAGCCATGGCATTCTCAATGAGATTTATTTCCCGCGCGTCGATCAGGCATGCACTCGCGATTTCGGACTGCTGGTTACGGACGGGAAAGGCTGGTTCTCGGAGGAGAAACGCCACTGTACCTTTGAAAATCTGCCAATTGAGCCGGGGATTCCGGTCTACGAATTGAAAAATACCGCGACTGACGGCCGCTACCGTGTCGAAAAGGAAGTGTTGACCGATCCGTGGCGGAACGTGGTGCTCCAGAAAATTCGCTTTGTGCCATTACAAGGGACTCTGCGCGATTACCGACTCTACGCGTTGCTATCTCCCCACCTCGGCAATTTTGGGTACGGCAACAATGGCTGGATCGACCATTACAAGGGCAGGCCAATGTTGTTTGCCGAGCGGCAATTCTGCGCGCTCGCACTCGCATCATCCGCGCCGTGGCTTAAACGCTCGGTTGGATACGTCGGGACATCCGATGGCTGGCGGGATCTTTCAGAACATTTCGAGATGCGGTGGGAGTACGAGCGCGCGGAAAACGGCAACATCGCGCTCACCGGCGAGATTGATCTGGCGGCTTGCGAGGGCGAATTCATCCTGGCTCTCGGCTTTGGAGAAATTTGGGCCGAAGCCGGCCAGCAGGCGATCTCTTCCCTGCTGACTTCCTACGACAAAACGAAGGAAGATTATGTCTTCCACTGGCGGCATTGGCAGAAGAGTCTGAAAAAACTGGACGCGCAGCGGCGAGAAAAAGACCTCTATCGGGTGAGCGTGGCTGTGCTGCGATCGCACGAGTCGAAGGACTTTCTCGGCGGTATCATCGCGAGCCTTTCTATTCCGTGGGGATTCAATAAGGGCGACGAGGATCTGGGTGGGTATCACCTCGTATGGCCGCGTGACCTGGTCGAGAACGCGGGCGGATTGCTGGCTGCGGGTGCTAATGACGACGCGTTGAGAGTTCTGCGCTATCTCGAAGCGACACAGGAGGCCGATGGACATTGGGCACAAAACATGTGGCTCGATGGACGTCCGTATTGGGACGGCTTGCAGATGGATGAGACGGCCTTTCCGATTTTGCTGGTCGATCTGTTGCGCCGTGAAGCGCCGCGGTGTTTTGAGGATCCGAGGCGGTGGTGGCCGATGGTGCGCAAGGCAGCGTCGTTCATCGTCATTAACGGTCCGGTCACGCAGCAGGATCGATGGGAAGAGGATGGAGGTTATTCGCCATTCACTATGTCGGCTGAGATTGTCGCGCTTTTAATCGCCGCCGATTTTGCAGACGAGATGAATCTGCCGCAGCCCGCGGAATTTCTGCGTCACATGGCCGACACGTGGAATTTCAACATCGAGCGGCGTACGTATGCTATGAATACCGATCTCGCGCGGCAGGTCGGCGTGGAGGGTTACTACGTGCGCGTCACGCCTCCGCCGACCGCGGACGGCGCTTCGCCGCTGCAAGGGTTTGTGCCGATCAAAAATCGCGCCGTTGGTGCGAATGCAGCGGCGGTTGAGATCGTCAGCCCGGATGCGCTCGCTCTGGTGCGCTTTGGCTTGCGGGCGCCGGACGATCCGCGAATTCTCAATACCATTAAAGTGATTGACGCGGTGCTGCGTGTGAAGCTGCCGTCGGGGCCGAACTGGTATCGGTATAACGGTGACGGCTACGGAGAGCATGAGGATGGCTCGCCGTTTGACGGAGCGGGCATCGGGCGCCCGTGGCCGCTCCTGGCGGGCGAGCGAGCGCACTATGAACTCGCGGCGGGGCGCGCGTCTTCTGCCGAGGCATTGCTGGCCGTGATGGAGAACTCGACCGGCGATACGAGGCTGATTCCGGAGCAGGTGTGGGATGCGCAGGACATCCCTGATCGCGGGCTGTTTGCGGGTAAAGCGACGGGCTCGGCTTGTCCGCTTGTCTGGGCGCATTCGGAGTACATCAAGCTGCGACGTTCGTTACTGGACGGAAAGATTTTCGATCAGCCTCCGCAGACCGTAAAGCGTTATTTGGTGGAGCGGAAATCCGCGCAATATTTTAACTGGCGCTTCAATAACAAACCACGCACGATGCCGTGCGGCAAGAAGCTACGCATTCTTATGACGGAAGCGGCGATGGTGCGTTGGAGCTTCGACGATTGGCAGACGAGCCGCGATGGAGATTCGGAAGAGAGTGGATGGAATTTTCAGTATCTCGATCTGCCCACCGAAACGCTGATCAGCGGAAGGCGGGTTGCCTTCACCTTTTTCTGGAAGAATCGCGGGCAGTGGGAAGGGCGGGACTTCACCATAGTGGTCGAGTGATCCTGGCGGCGGAAGGCCCTCGGCATAGTTGGATAGTCCCGCGAAAAAATACTTGACTTAGAAGAAACAGGAAATCGAAGATTGATGAAGGGCACAAAAGGGTCCCGGGGTACGGTTGTTCATTCACAAATTGGCGCAAGTAAGTCCGCGGGAACGACCCAAAACGTGTGTCGCTAAATCTTTGATTTATAAATACTTTAAAAGTAAGTCCTTATTTATCATAGACCTTGGGTCAAGACCGGACTGAATCTGTCTCCTAATTCATTGATTAATAAATAGTTTACCGATAAGTGCTTATTCCTCAAAGACCTGGCTGGGGCAATGTCTCCAAACCATTGATTCCAAAAGACCGGGACGACTTTAAGAAGAGGGAGGGGTACCCAACCGAGCGTCGACGGTAAAGAATCAGCCAGCTCTTTGTTAGACTCTTTCTTCGTTTCGAGGAGTCCATGCGCATCTGTTGCCTGTTTGCTATCGTCGTTCTGATGACCACTTTTGCCCAAGCTGCGACCTTGCCCGCTCTGCAAGCTATCACTGACCCAAAGCAGATCACCTCCAGACCAGACGCGCGCGTCGAGAAGAGTCTCACGATAGAAAAGCTTTATATGACGCGACAGGTCGGGGGCGCGACGTGGTCCCCGGATGGAAATACCGTCGCTTTCGTCAGCAATTTGAGCGGGCGCAACAATCTCTGGACTGTGGCGGCCGAAGGCGGTTGGCCGATGCAACTCACGGTGAGCGATCAGCGCCAGACTTCGCCGACATGGTCTCCGGACGGCAAGTGGATCGCTTACATGTCCGACTACGACGGCGATGAACAATGGGATATTTTTCTGGTCTCGCCGAAGACTGGACAAATCGTCAACCTCACGAACACCCGCGAGATTGCCGAAGAGAGCCCCACCTGGTCGCCTGACGGGCGATTTCTGGCATACATGGTCAAGCCCAAAACGTCGTCGGTCTTTGAGATCGATGTGTATGACACGGTTTTGCGCAACGTCAAACACATTACGACCGGGACCGCGAAAGATCGCATGAACGTTGCGCCGATCTGGTCGGGGGACGGCAAGTACATCTTTTATACGCAGGAACAGTCCAAGGGCACCGACTCGAACATCTTCATGGCGGAGGTCGGGAGCGCGCAGAGCACGCTGCTCACGCCCCACGAAGGCGAGAAGTTGCATAGCGCGAACGATGTCTCGCCCGACGGCAAGTATCTGCTGATCACGTCGAATGCCGGAAATGGATACGACAACGCCGGCTTGCTCGACATTGCGACGAAAAAGATTCACTGGCTGACCCAAGACAAGTGGGAAATTGCCGGCGACAGCTTTTCTCCCGACGGTAAGTCACTCCTTTACGCTGCAAACGTCGATGGCAACAACGAAATCTATTCTTACGACATCGGTTCCGGCAAAGCTCGCGCGCTTCCCTTTCCCAAGGGACTGAACTGGCCTTCGGGGCGGCGATCGCCGTTTACTCGCGATGGATCGCGCCTGCTCTACACGCACACCGGAGCGGCTGCACCCGGCGATCTCTGGGTCTATCGCTTTTCGGATGAAGATTTTGAGAACAAGAGCACCCGGGCAGGAATGCCCGCGCCACACGACGCTTCCCATCAACTCACGCATTCGCTGGTTGGCGGTGTTCGCGCTGAAGACATGGTTGAACCGGCGCTGGTGCATTATCCGAGCAAAGACGGCAAATGGACTATTTCGGCGCTGGTTTATGTTCCTTACAATTTGCCGCGCAATGGCGAGCATCCAGCGATCGTCTATGTGCATGGCGGCCCGACCGCGCAGACTGTGAACACTTTCAATCGCTTCGTGCAGTACATGGCGAATCAGGGTTATCTCGTGATTGCTCCTAACTATCGCGGATCGACCGGCTATGGAAAGGAATTTCAGCAGGCAAATCTTTTCGATATGGGCGGCGGCGATTTACAGGACGTGGTAGCTGCGGCTGATTGGATTAAGCAGACAGGCTATGTCGATCCGAAAAAAGTAATTCTGATGGGCGGCAGTTATGGCGGCTATCTGACGATGATGGGTGTGACCAAGGCGCCGGAGGTTTGGGCGGCGGGCGTGCCGATTGTGCCGTTCGTGAACTGGTTCACCGAGATTCAGAATGAAGATCCGATTCTTCAGCAATCCGATCTTGCAACGATGGGTGACCTGGTGGCGAATAAGGCGCGCTATGAAGAACGCTCACCGATTAATTTCGTCGATCAGATTAAAGCTCCGCTCTATTTGCTGGCGGGCGGGAATGATCCGCGGTGCCCGAAGACGGAGGCGCAGCAAGTGGTCGATGCCGTCAAGAAGCGCGGTGGCGTGGCAGAGTACAAGGTTTATGAGAATGAAGGTCACGGGTTCGCGCGGGTCGAGAATCAGATTGACGCATATAAGGGGGTGGCCGATTTTTTGATCGCGCATGTTCCCCCGGCGGATTGCGGTTGTTCAGTGAACGAGTGAGCAATTCGTTCTCAGGGGGCAGTTCTACGTTTTCTTGCCGAACTCGTTCAGGTGCGTCCGGTCGAAGTTGCTCTTCTGGTTCGGGAGGTTTTCCGTCGTCTGTCCGGTGGCATCGAATTGATCTGCCTGTTCCTGCGTCATTGTTTTTAACAGTGCGATGGAGCTGCCATTCAGGTCGATTACCGTCACGTCTTCTTCCATCTCAATAAGATTGGCGAGAAGAAAGGCAAGGAGCTGGCGATTACGAGCCCTTCCAGTTCAGATGAGTCTTGTCGAAGATTGTCTTGCCGTCGACATCTTTCTTCGTCGCTTCAAGACGAAGCGAAGGCGCATGCGCACAGCGTAACGACGTTCGTCGTCCTGCTCAAGCACCGCCGTAGAAATGCTGTCGCGCTGCAAATCGATCAGCGGCACATGCATCTCAGCCGCTACCCTCTTCATGGTTGCGGAATGCGCCCGTAGGTCAGAATGGATTTTCCCGTCAGCTCCGAAATAGCGCCGGGTCAGCGGCGTTAGATCGGCTTGATCCCGGCCGCTCGGGCCTCGGTCAACATAGCTTCGTAGATTCGCTTCATACTCCCGCATGGTTGTTTCGCGCGGATTGTGGTCTGGGGTCGCCATGTCGTTATGGCCAAACTGAATCAGCATGTAGTCCGGTTTGGTCTCCAAGCCGCGCTGCCACAGTCCCTGTTCGCGAAACGTCCTGGTACTGGCGCCGCCCTTCGACATGTTCACGCAATCGACCTGGCTTGTTAGATTGGCGCAGAAGCCCCGCCCGTAGCCGGCATTGTTGGTTTGCGTGGAGTCGCCGATCAGGTCGATGCGCACCGTAGTGCCCGGCGCGCGAACCGCAGCTGTTGCCGAGTTAAAGGCTCTGGTGGATCGCCTTGCGCGTGGGTTGTTGCCGGAATTAATGCAGCCGCGAAAAGCTGCCGCTGCGGCAGCAATCAACCTGTTCTTCGCACGATTCGTCAGAGCGAAGCCCTTCAGAGCGAGACTCCTCGCTTCCAGGGAATAAAATCGTCCTGGCCCAGCATCTCTGCTTTGGTTCGAATTTCGCCGCTCGCTACACGAACCACTAACTCCAGAATTGTCTCGCCCATTTGCTCGATCGTCTTGTCGCCCGAGATGATGATGCCCGTGTCGATGTCAATGATGTCTTGCATGCGCTCCGCTAGATCAGAGTTGGTGGAGATCTTGACCACGGGTGCTACGGGGTTGCCGGTTGGTGTTCCTAATCCGGTCGTAAATAAGACCACACTCGCACCGGCGCCGACCTGTGCCGTGACGCATTCCACATCGTTCCCTGGAGTACACAGAAGATGCAATCCTGATTCGGAGGAGTACTCGGGATAGTCAAGCACGCCAGTGACGGGAGATGTCCCTCCTTTTCTCGCCGCGCCGGCGGACTTCATGGCATCGGTCACGAGTCCATCGCGGATGTTGCCGGGAGATGGATTCATATCGAAACCGGAGCGCGCCGCTTTCGCGCGTGCCGCGTAGTCGCGCATCAATTGAATGAAGCGGTCAGCGACCTCTTTGTTGACGGAGCGATCGATCAGTCCCTGCTCGACGCCACAGAGCTCGGGGAATTCCGAGAGGATGGTCCTTCCGCCCAAGGCCGCAAGCATGTCAGACAGATATCCGATCGCCGGATTCGCCGAGATGCCGGAGAAGCCATCGGATCCTCCACACTTCAAACCGACACAGAGTTTAGAAAGCGGCGTGGGCGTTCGAACGGCTTTGTTGGCCTCCACCAACCCCAGAAACGTCGCCTGAATCGCCTGGGACAGCATTTTGAATTCGGAACCGCTTTGTTGCTGCTCAAACATCAGAAGCGGTTTTTTGAATGCAGGATCACGACGCTTGATTTGCTCGCGCAAAATCGCCATCTGCGCGTTCTGACAGCCCAGGCTGAGGACAGTCACTCCGGCCACGTTGGGATGGTGGATGTAGCCGGCCCGCAAGCCGCAAAGATTGTTGGAGTCGTCCCGAGTTCCTCCGCAACCTCCTT
Organism: Terriglobales bacterium; assembly: GCA_049589635.1. Classification (GTDB taxonomy): domain Bacteria; phylum Acidobacteriota; class Terriglobia; order Terriglobales; family Acidobacteriaceae; genus Acidiflorens. Next base: position 6,788 of record JBAWBE010000751.1, on the reverse strand, counting down.
CATGCATGTTCAATTTGCCGATGTGGCAGGTGCATCCCGTGCTATGTACGAATGTTACCGTGCGTGGACTCACCATTAGCAGTTTTGGGCCGAACACGGATGGCTGCGATCCGGAATCTTGTAGCGATGTGCTCATCGAGAAGTGCTTTTTCAATACCGGAGACGATTGCATTGCCATCAACTCAGGAAGAAACGCCGACGGCCGCAGGGTTGGAGTACCCACCGAGAACCTTGTCATCCGAGATTGCAGGATGAAAGATGGTCATGGCGGGGTGACTGTGGGAAGCCAGATTTCCGGCGGCGTGCGCAATGTTTTCGCTGAAAATTGCCGGATGGATAGCCCCAACCTGGATATCGCTGTGCGCATCAAGAACAACGCGATGCGCGGCGGCGTCCTAGAAAACATCTATGCGCGCAACATTGAGGCCGGGCAGGTCGCGATGGCGGGAGTCTCGATCGACTTCTTCTACGAGGAAGGAGAAGCGGGAAAATTCGTTCCGGTCGCGCGCAATTTGGAAATCCGCAATCTGAAGACGCGAAAAGCGCAGTATGCTTTGTATCTGCGCGGTTTCAAAAATGCGCCGATTGAGGGTGTGCGGCTGGTGGACTGCGATTTTGACGGAGTATCGAAGCCGGATCTGATCGAAAACGTTAACGGCCCCTCGCTCCACAATGTGAGGGAAAACGGCAAGCTTGTTCAGCCTGCCGAGACGGCTAGGCATGCGGGTTCCGCGTCGCTTTGAAAGATCATTTGTAAGAGACAAGTAAATGGCATTCATCACCGAAGATTTCCTTTTGCGAGGCAAGACGGCCAGGCGCCTGTACCACACGTATGCGGCCGAGCAGCCGATCCTTGATTACCACTGCCATCTTTCGGCCGAGGACATCGCGGAGAACCGTCAGTTCCGCGACCTTTACGAGATCTGGTTGGCAGGTGATCACTACAAGTGGCGAGCCATGCGGGCCAACGGAGTTTCAGAGCGTTACTGCACAGGCGATGCCGAGCCTTACGACAAGTATGTCGCGTGGGCACAGACTGTGCCGCATACCTTGCGCAATCCCCTGTATCACTGGACCCATCTGGAATTGCAGAGATACTTCCGCATCGATTGGCTGCTCAACGAGAAGACTGCCCGCAAGACTTGGGACACGGCAAACGAGCAACTCGCTGATCGAGACTTAAGCACCCAGGGAATTCTGCGGAAATTCAAGGTCACGATACTTTGCACTACCGATGACCCGGTGGACTCGCTGGCACATCATGAACGGATTGCGTCGCTTTCTCCGGGGATTCGGGTGTTGCCGGGATTCCGCCCGGACAAGGCGCTGCGAACCGAAGACCCCGCGGCCTTTAATGACTGGGTTGATAAACTTGCGGCAATCTGCAACATTGATGTGAGAGAGCTCGCCCATCTACTCGAGGCGCTCGGCAAGCGCCACGACGATTTCCACCAGCACGGATGTCGCCTCTCCGATCACGGGTTGGACTTTTGCCACGCAGAGGCGTGCACGGAGCGCGAAGCAGAGCAGGTTTTTAAAAAAGTGCGCAGCGGTATCCCGCCGACATCTGTCGAATCGGCAAAGTTCGCCAGCTTTCTGATGCTGTTCTTTGGCCGCCTTGACGGCGAAAAAGGATGGACAAAGCAGCTCCATCTCGGAGCCCTTCGAAATACGAATGCTCGAATGTTCAAAACGCTGGGGCCGGACACTGGATTTGATTCAATTGGCGACTGGCAGCAGGCTGGTCCAGTGCGCAATTATCTCGATCACCTCGACCGGGACAACGTCCTGCCAAAGATGATCCTTTACAATCTCAATCCCGCGGACAATCACATCTTTGCCACCATGATCGGCAACTTTCAGGATGGCAGCGTGGCGGGAAAACTGCAGGTCGGAAGTGCCTGGTGGTTCCTCGATCAGAAGGATGGCATCGAGGCGCAATTGAATACGCTATCGAACTGCGGGTTGTTGTCACGATTCGTGGGCATGACGACCGACTCTCGATCTTTCATGTCATTTCCGCGGCATGAGTATTTTCGCCGCATTCTGTGTAACCTCCTGGGCAACGAAGTCGAAGCCGGGCTGCTGCCCAATGACGAAGAGTTGATCGGCGCGATGGTCAAAAATATCTGCTACGACAATGCCGTCAGGTATTTTGCTTTTCCTCCGGTACCCGTAGATGCAGGGGCGCCAGCCTTGACTACGACGCGATAAGTTGGGACGGGATAAGAGTTAGGCGAAATAGGTTCCGGAGAAAAAGTAGTCACCGGCACTTGAGTCTCTGGCTGGAGATGGAAATGGTGATAATAGAGTCAGTCTCAACAAGGAAGAGCTCCTAATCGATGGGACATCCGGCGCTCGACCTGACCTCTAAGACGGCGGTGGTGATCGGTGGCACCTCTGGGATCGGACTCACTCTCTCGACGGGCTTGGCACGAGCGGGAGCCGATGTAATTCCCACTGGCCGGCGCACGGACTTGGTCGAATCGGCCGCTGAAGCAGTTCGAAAACTCGGCCGCCGGGCGCTAGCTCAACCTTCCGATGTCACGGACAAATCCAGTTTGGAAGCATTGCTTCGCGCGGCTTGCGCCGAATTTGGAGGCGTAGATATTTTGGTCAATTGCGCCGGCCGTACGAAACGTACTCCGACGCTGGATGTCTCGGATAGCGAGTGGAATGAAATCCTTGAAACTAATCTCACGGGCACGCTGCATGCTTGCCAGGTTTTCGGAAGGAAGATGATTGAGCGGCAAAGCGGACGCATCATCAATATCGGCTCGCTCTCTTCTTTCTTAGGGTTGCATGAAGTTTCCGCTTACGCCGCAAGCAAGGCAGCCGTGGCGGCTCTCACCCGATCGTTGGCGGTCGAATGGGCTCGATATCACGTCTGCGTGAATATGATCGTTCCCGGTGTTTTCCGCACCGATCTCAACGCGGCTCTGCTCGATGGCACGCCTCGGGGGCAGGAATTTCTGCTGCGCACGCCCATGCAACGCTTCGGAGAGCTGGAGGAACTGGTCGGCGCCGCGGTCTTTCTGGCGTCGGATGCAGCAAGTTTCGTAACCGGTCATCTGTTGGCAGTGGACGGCGGATTCCTGGCCAGCGGCGTCAATCAATGAGCATAGTTCTAATGAGCACGATTCTGAGGATACTTGCGGTTCAATCATGAGGAGCAAGAGACAGTGAACGTCCAGCCGAAACCCGCGTTTGACAAGATGGTGTTCCGGAAGACAAACGACCATCTGGGGCGATACATTTCGGTAACGCCAGCAAACAGCTTGAATCAACACTTGTCCTACGGCCGTATTATCCTGGATCGTTCGGAGCCATACGTTTCGTTCACCAACGGTGAGCAAGAAACCGGGCTCATCTGCCTATCAGGGTCGGCCACGGTGCGAGTCGGCGCTGTCCGCTTCGACTTTGTGCAGTACGACTCCATTTATATTCCTCGGAAAAGCGAGGTCGAAGTCAACACCGACTCCGAGGTCGACTTTGCCGAGTTCTCGGCGCAAGTGGAAAACGACTACCCGCTCCAGTTCGTGCGTTACGGCGACATTTCAAAAGATCCATCGCTGAAGTTCACCGCGGGAATTCCAGGACAGAGGCGCCATCTCAACATCTGCCTGGGAAAAAACGTGCAAGCCGGCCGATTGGTCGCGGGGTTCACTTTTTCTGAGCCCGGAAATTGGACGAGTTGGCCTCCCCACGAGCATGCGGCGATGCTGGAGGAGATGTACGTTTATTTCAATATGCCCGCGCCTGCGTTCGGCCTTCAGATGGTGTACACGAACACGGAGTATCCCGAGCTCGTCGTGCCCGTGCGCGACGGAGACGCCGTTCTCCTGCCGAGCGGATATCACCCAAATGTTTCTGTTCCCGGACACTCAATTGGTTTCCTCTGGGCGATGGCCGCGCACCGCGAAAAAGTAGACCGCCAGTTCGGGGTAGTGAATGTCCAACCTGGATTCGGCCAAAGCGGTTCAGGTCTGGAGGCGAGTCGAAAGTAGTTTCGCCGTACAGGCCTACTCATTCTCATGAAGACCTCATCAGTCACCCCGCGAACCGCGACAGCGTCGGTGACTGGCGCATCGACGGTGGACACCATCGCCGACAAAGTGGGCGGCTACCGTTGGAAGATTTGTGCGTTGCTCTTCTTCGCCACCACAATCAATTACATGGATCGGCAAGTGCTGGCCTTGCTCAAGCCAGTGCTACAAGATCCAGGAAGCGGCATCGGGCTTACTGAAGTTAACTACGGATACATCGTTACCGCATTCTCGCTGGCGTATGCCCTGGGTCTGCTGGTCGTCGGTGGATTCATTGATCGGGTAGGAACGAAATTGGGCTACGCCGTCGCCGTGGCCATATGGGGTATCGCGGCTGCGAGTCATGCTCTGATGAGTCTTCCACGGGTGGTGGGAGCCCTTGGTGACCTCGTTCACTCGCTGGGCAGTACGTTGGGACTGAAGGGTCTGGTTGGCGTTTCAGGTGCGGTCGCGGGCTTTGCCATCGCGCGCTTCGTGCTTGGCCTCGGCGAGTCGGGCAATTTCCCTTCCTGTATCAAAACTGTCGCCGAATGGTTTCCTCAGAAGGAGCGAGCCCTCGCAACCGGGATCTTCAACTCGGGCGCAAATGTCGGCGCATTGATTGCGCCGCTGGCCGTCCCCTGGATCGCGATTCATTGGGGCTGGCGCTGGGCTTTCCTGTTCACCGCATTGTTCAGCGCTACATGGCTCGTTTTTTGGTCGAGAATCTATCGTCACCCGGGAGAGGATCCCAAAGTCTCTCCTGCGGAACTCGCTTACATTAACAACGCGCCGCTGGAATCCTTGGCGCGGGTTCCGTGGACACATTTGTTTTCGAAGCGGCAAGCATGGGCCATTTTTTTCGGAAAAATCCTGACCGACCCCGTGTGGTGGTTCTATCTCTTCTGGGTCCCCGGCTTCCTCAGTCGGCGATACGGGCTGCCCATCGGACGTATAGGACTGCCGCTGGTCGTGATCTACAACATGTCGGCAGTGGGCAGCATCTTCGGTGGATGGTTGCCATGCAAGTTTCTGAGCCTCGGTTGGAGTGCGAATCGGGCGAGGAAGATGGCGATGTTAATCTACGCCCTCGCCGTGCTGCCGGTCGTTTTTGTAGGCAAGATGCAGGGGGTCTGGAACGTGGTCGCGCTCTTGAGTCTGGCTGCCGCAGCTCATCAGGCTTGGTCGGCGAATATGTTCACGCTTGCCTCGGACATGTTTCCGAGGCGGGCCGTCGCCTCAGTAGTGGGCATCGGCACTTTCGGAGCCGCGCTGCTAATGGCCTTCATCTCCACATTAGTCGGATATGTGCTGCGATGGACGAATGGCAACTACGCGCCGCTGTTTGTAGCGTGCGGCACGGGGTATCTTACAGCTCTTTTGATCATCCAAATTCTCGCCCCGAAATTGGAAATGGCGAAACTCGAATAGCAAAGACCAAATAGCATTTCGAAGCGGAATAGTTTTCATCACAATGGTTCTCGATTCATTCAATCTGACCGGCAAGAACGCGCTGGTGACAGGCTCGCACAAGGGCTTGGGTGCTGCGATCGCTATTGCGCTCGCGCAGGCTGGAGCAAATATTGCCCTGCACGGCCGGTCGGCGGATCCCGAGGAGACCGCGAAATCTGTGCGAGCGAGTGGCGTGAAAGCGATTTCGCTCAGAGGCGACGTCGCGGATCCTAAAGTGTGCGAAGAAATGGTCGAAACAACAGTTCGCGATCTTGGCTCCATCGACATTCTGGTGAATAACGCAGGAATCATCCGGCGTGCTCCGGCGGCTGATTATTCGATGAAAGATTGGAACGACGTCATCGAAGTCAATCTGAGCAGCATGTTTCGACTTTGCCAGAATGCAGGACGCCACATGTTGAAACAAGGTAACGGCAAGATCGTGAACATCGCATCGGTGCTCTCGTTTCAGGGAGGTGTCTTGGTTCCCGCATATGCAGCCGCCAAAGGTGGCGTGGCCCAACTCACAAAAGCTCTGGCCAATGAATGGGCTTCGCACGGGATCAACGTAAACGCGATCGCTCCCGGCTACATGGTCACGGACAACACTGCGGGTCTGCGCGCAGATAACACCCGCAGCCGCCAGATCATGGAGCGTATTCCCGCCGGACGCTGGGGCAACGCAGATGATCTCGCTGGAGCCGCGGTTTTTTTAGCATCGGCGGCGAGCAATTACGTCCACGGCCACGTCCTGGTAATCGACGGCGGTTGGATGGCCCGATGATTAAACCGGTGATGAGCTTAGATCGCGAGAATGGATGAATAAGGAAGCGCAATGGCACTGAACATAAAAGCGAAAGAATCATGCCGTTGGGACCTGGTGAGCCTCGGCGAGGTAATGCTGCGGTTTGATCCCGGCGATCGCCGGATCTCGACCACCCGCTCTTTCGAAGTTTCCGAAGGCGGAGGCGAATACAACGTTGCCCGCGGCCTCAAGCGCTGTTTCGGACTCGAGACGGCGATCGTCACGGCCATTGCCGACAATCCAGTCGGCCGCTTGCTTGAGGACCTGCTCTATCAAGGCGGAGTCGACCAGAGCCTCATTCGTTGGGTTGACTACGACGGCGTCGGCCGCACTGTCCGCAATGGACTGAACTTCACCGAAAGAGGATTCGGGGTTCGGGCCGCGGTTGGCTGTTCCGATCGCGGACACACCGCCGTTTCTCAGCTGAAGCCTGGCGATATCGACTGGGATGAGATTTTTGGCAAACACGGCGCCCGCTGGTTCCATACCGGTGGCATCTTCTGTGC
>JBAWBE010000750.1:0-9291 GCA_049589635.1 Terriglobales bacterium | reverse complement strand
CCTCCGCCCACCGCATACGCAAGACCCTTCGTCGTTCGAATATCGCCAAACAGCCGCGAAGAAAAGCCTCCGCCAAACGCCTCGTTGAAAACCGAAATCGCGAAATAATCGGGATTCCTGCGTGTAGTGCCGATGCTAACCATTTGAACGTTGCTCTGGTTCACATCTGTCTTTTCGACGAGATAATATCCCGGCGCAGCCGGATGCGGCTCAACGGGGGTGTCCTTAATCACCGTCCCCGCAGGCCAGGAATCGAAGGCTTCGTGCAGCCGCGCTTCCATCTTGGCCGAATCGAAATCGCCTACCACTCCCAAGATGATGTTGGCAGGATGAACGTAAGTCGAATGCCACTCCACCAGATCCTGCCGCGTCACTGCCGCGACCGTCGCATATTCCGGCACGCGCGCATACGGACTGTTCGCGCCATACGCCAGCCTCGCCGCCTCGCGTCCCGCAATTTGCGAGGGCTCGTCATTGCGACGTGAAATCCCGTCGTATTCTCCCTTTTTAGCGATCTCGATTTTGTCCGCGCGAAATTCCGGATTGCGCAGCAAATCGTCGAACGCGCGAAAAACGTCGTCAAAGTCTTCCTTCAGGCAGGAGAAGCCGATCGTAGTCGAATCACCCGTTGCTCCCGTTTCAACCTTCGCCGCGCGCGACTCGAGATAATCGTCGAGTTGATCGCCCGTCTGCGTCTTGGTTCCACCGGTGCGCCAGGCCTCGCCGTAAATGTCCATCATCCCGGCCTTGTTGGCCGGAACCCTGCGTTCTCCACCGCGGATGCGAGCCGTGCCATCGATGAGCGGCAGTTCATGATCCTCCTGAAGAAAAATCACCATGCCATTCGCGAGCTGAACGCGCTTCGGTTTCGGAGGATTAAAGGCAGGCAGCTTCGGAATCGGAATCTGTTTCCAGTTCGTAGTCTGCGCCCAGGCGTGCGGGCCACCGAGGCAGCCGAGGCAGCCGATCAACACAAGAACGACAAGCGGAAGGAGAAAAGAAGACAGAAAAAATGAGAATGAAGAAAGGGACCGAGTGCGCTTCACTGTCCACCTCCCTGCGGAGCGGCCGCGCCATTTGGAGGCGGTCCGGCAAACTCAATGATCCCAACCGTGCGATTCTCGGGCACAAACGTCTTGTTCGCCACGCGCCGGACATCTGCCTTCGTGACCTTCTCAATGCGATCCACCGAGCCAAACAACTCGCGCCAGTCGTCATACCGCGCCTGGTACAAGGCCAGTGCCAGCGCCAACCCTTCATTCGATCCCAGTGACCGAATCAAATTCGCCCGCGCCCGCGTCTTGATCATCTTCAACTCGTCATCTGAAATGTCTTCTTTCTTCACGCGTTCAATCTCGGCATGAATCGCGTCGCCGACTTGTTCCGTAGTATGTCCCGGCAGTGGAACCGCCAGGAACGCAAACAGCTGCGGATATTTATTCCCCGGGAGTCCCGTAAATCCTTCAGCATCCGATGCGATTTGCTTGTCCCGCACCAGCGCGCGATAGAGTCGCGAAGTCCTCCCGTTCGACATCAGATCCGAAAGCGCGTCGTAAACTTGATCGTCCGGACTGCGAAAATCCGGCCGATGATAGCCTTCGAGATACAGCGGTTGTGACTGCTCACGTAGCACCACGCGCCGCTCCGAGTTCTGCGGAGGCTCCGTCGTAGTCCGTTCATCCGGCCGTGGACGCGCCGGAATCCGCGAGAAATATTTCTCGATCACCGGCATCGCCTCCGCCGCTTTCAAATCCCCCACCAGCGCGATCACCATATTCGCGGGAATGTAATAAGTGTCAAAGAAATGTTGCGCGTCAGTCGCCGAAAACGAGTTCAAGTCAGAAATCCAGCCAATCGTCGGCCGGTGATATGGATGCGCGGCAAATGCCTCTTCAAGAAACTGCTCAAACAGGCGCCCTGGAGGATTGCTGTCTGTCCGCATGCGCCGCTCTTCGATCACCACATTGCGCTCTTTATAAAACTGGCGCATCACCGGATGCAGAAAGCGCTCTGACTCGAGATAAGCCCATAACTCCAGCCGGTTGACCGGGAACGAATAGTTGTAGCCCGTTTCGTCGAGGTCGGTGAACGCATTCATCCCCTCGCCGCCCTGCGATTCGACGATCTGGCCGAACTCGTTGTTATAGGGTGCAGAGAATTTATCGGCCGCGGCGACGGCGTCCTTCCAAGCCTGTTCCAGTTGCTTGAGCTTTTGCTCATCGCGCCCAACCGGCTTGTCGCGTTCGGCGAGAAAGGCCGCGTACGCTTCTTCAACTTTCGCGAGCGCAACTTTTTCGCCGGCATAATCACGTGTTCCGATCGTGTCGGTTCCCTTGAACGCCATGTGCTCGAACATGTGCGCGAGCCCAGTCTTGCCCATCGGATCCTGCACCGATCCGGCATCGACATGCGTAAAAAACGAAAATACCGGAGCCTCAGGCCGCTCGCAGATGATCACGGTCAAGCCGTTGGCGAGCTTCTTTACGGTAGTGTGCTTTTCGAAAGAAGCCAGATCCTGGCCAAAGCTTAACGAGCAAAAAATGAAACAGGCAGCAACAGTCAGCGTGAAACGGACCTTCATCGAGCCTCCAACGACAATATGTGCCAAAATTCGAAACTACGTGGAGGCAGGGAAGCTTGTCAAACCAGCCACGTCCGAATAAGTTAAGATGCGAGAGCGCGAATCGGCAGCGCGATTCCAACCGGAAGGGCTAAGTATGAATCGAAAGAGCCGACGCACTATACTGGTCAGCGCACGAAAGAGCGGCATACGCGATTGCCCAGCGCACAGCGCGAGCAAGACCGACCGCAGCTCCCACGAATCGCGACCGACGAACGACCAACGACTAGCGACCGCCAACCAAAATGCCCGCTCCCACCATCGTTGAAGTCGCTGGCCGCAACCTCAGCCTCACTAATCTGGACAAGGTTCTGTATCCCGCCGCTGGCTTCACCAAAGGCCAGGTTGTCGATTACGCCGTCCGCATAGCGCCCGTGCTGATCCCGCACCTCGCAGGTCGGCCGCTGACCATGAAACGCTATCCTAACGGCGTAAACGAGGAATATTTTTTCGAGAAGAACGCGCCCAAACATCGCCCCGATTGGGTCAAGACTACGCCGGTCTGGAGCGAGGGCAACAACCGCACCATGCACTACCTCATGGCGAACGATCTGCCGACGCTGGTCTGGATCGCGAACCTCGCGTCCATTGAACTGCATCCTTCGCTCTCGCTTGGCAGCGATATTTCAACACCAACGATGATCGTGTTCGACCTTGACCCCGGTCCGCCCGCCAACATTGTGCAGTGCTGCCAGGTCGGCTTGTGGGTGCGCGAAATCTTCGACCACTTCGGCCTGCAAAGTTTCGCGAAGACGTCAGGCTCCAAAGGCCTGCAAATTTATGTCCCGCTCAATACGAAGACCAGCTACGACCAGACCAAGGCATTCGCCCATGCCATCGCCCGCCTGCTGGAGCAGCAGCATCCCGAACTGGTTGTCTCCGACATGAAGAAGGCAGTTCGCACGAGCAAAGTTTTTGTCGATTGGAGTCAGAATGATCAGCACAAGACGACAATTTCCGTCTATTCGCTGCGCGCTCGCGAAAGGCCGACAGTGTCGACGCCGGTGCGCTGGGAAGAAGTTGAGCAAGCTCTGAAGAAGGAAGACGCGGATTTGCTCGTTTTTGAGGCCAAAGATGTCCTGGCGCGCGTGGAGAAAGTGGGCGACTTGTTCGAGCCCGTCCAGAAGTTGAAGCAGAAACTTCCGCAGTTGTCGGGACTGGTCACGGAATCTTCCGCTGAGTCGCAGCTGCCAGTCGTCGACAAGCCCGAAAAGCAGGCGACGCCAAAAAGAAAGAGTTCGTCTCCGGCGAAGAAGGCGAGCGGACAGAAGAAGAGCAAACGGGCCGCCAGCCGCGGCAAGATATAATCCTCTCGATTGCAGCAACCTCTGCAATCTGATCTCTGCAATGGCTATGGCACAGCTCTACGTCGGCACTTCCGGATGGGCGTATCCAAGCTGGAAACCAGCTTTCTATCCCGAAAAACTCGCGCAAAAGAACTTTCTGAGTTTCTACGCGACCAAACTAAATACAGTCGAAGTCAACTTCACCTTTCGCCAACTGGTAAAAGAAACGACCGTCCAGAAATGGCTGGCCGACACGCCCGAGCACTTTCGCTTTACGATCAAGGCGCACCAGGTGCTCACGCACATCAAGCGCTTGAAAGGTACGGACGAATTCCTCCAGCGTTTTCTTGGAACGCTCGAACCACTTGAGCGCGCCCAGCGCCTCGGCCCAATCCTGTTTCAGTTGCCGCCCAATTTCAAGGCTGACCAAGCTGTTCTCTCCGAGTTCTTGAGAATCCTGCCGCGCGGAGTTCGCGGCTCATTCGAGTTCCGCAATGCATCGTGGTTTGGAGAAGCAAAGCCCGGAGAAGCAAAGCCCGGAGAAGCAAAGCCGGGAGAAGCAAAGCCCGACGAAGCCACATGGCAAACGCTCCGCGAACGCAATACTGCACTCTGCGTCGCCGAATCCGAAGAGCGCGACACTCCCGATGTGGTCACCTCGAACTTCGTCTACTACCGTTACCGCAAGCCAAACTACACGCCCGAAGAGCGCAAGGCCATGGTAAGCCGCATTCAGCAGCACCTAGCCGAAGGCCGCGACGTCTTCGCATACTTCAAGCACGAGGAGACTCCCGAAGGCGCGCTCTATGCCGTGGACCTCCTCCATAACGCCACGCCCCCAGATCTTCGGTAAGTCATTGATTTATAAAGATCGAACCGATAAGTCCTTACGATTCAAAGATGTAGAGATAAATTGGCTCTAAGTTGTTAATTTTAATAGATCGAACGCAGGGGGGATTGGGGGATCCGATACCGACTAGTAAACACCCGTTCCGATTTCCCCATTCGATACTCTACTCAATGGCCTCCGACGCCAACGCCCACGTCCTCTCCGGTTTTCTCGACTATCTCCGAGTCGAGCGCGGCTCGGCGAAGCTCACCATCGCGGCTTACAACAGCGACCTCGTGCAATTCGCGGAATTCCTCGAGGCGCGTAGCACGCAACTAAAGACAGCCAGCCGCGAAGACGTTCGCGATTTCATCCAGGAGCTATTCTCCAATCAGCTCGACGGCCGCTCGGTCGGACGAAAGCTTTCTGCCGTGCGCCATCTCTATCGGTACTTACTGCTCGACGGCAAAGTCAAAAAAGACCCGACGCTCAACATCGACTCGCCAAAGCAATGGAAGGTGCTTCCGAAATCTCTAACCCGCGATGAAGTAGAGTCCATCTTGAAGGCAAACGTTCCAATCAGCGTTGACTCGACGGAAGCGCCGACTGCTCAAACCGCTCGCGCCCAAGCCCAGGCGCTGCGTGATCGCGCAATGATCGAACTGCTCTACGGTGGCGGCCTGCGAGTCTCCGAAGTTGCCGGAGCGCGCCTCGAAGACTTGAAGCTTGATCTCGGATACATTCTCGTCCACGGCAAAGGCGACAAAGAGCGCCTCGTTCCGCTTGGAGTGCCCGCGCAACACGCGTTGCAACAATATTTGAAAAGCGGCAGGGGTGTGCTGGCAAACAAAAAAAGCTCTGCGCTCCTGTTTCTCGGCGTGGGAGCTCGCCGTCTGAGCCGCCAGCGCCTCTGGCAGCTGGTCGGCCAGGCATCGGTCGCCAGTGGGCGCCATTCCAGCCCGCATATGCTGCGGCATTCGTGCGCGACGCACATGGTCGAAAACGGCGCCGACCTCCGCACGGTTCAGACAATCCTCGGCCACGCCGATATTTCCACGACGCAGATTTACACGCACGTAGCGCTCGACCGCCTGAAGAGCGTCTATGCAAAGCATCATCCCAGAGCGAAGGCGAGGAAGATCGGGTAGAAAGAAAATTACTCGATTACGAAATCCCTATGAGTAGCGCCGCCGCGCAAATTCGCCGCACCACTGTGGAGCACGCCACCGACGACTTTCTTCGCCATCTACGTGAGCGCAACGCTTCGCCGCACACCATCAAGGCCTACACCGGCGATCTCGATGCCTTCGCCGCCTACGTCGGGACACGCGACTGGAAGGCGATCGACCACATAGCCATCCGCGGCTTCCTCTCGCATCTCTACGACAAGGGTCTGAGCAAAACTTCAGTCGCGCGCGCTCTGGCTGCCATGCGGTCGCTCTATCGCTGGCTCGCGCAGGAAGGTGTCGTTGAGCAGAATCCGGCCAAACTTGTCTCAACTCCGCGCCTAGCCAAGAAACTGCCCCGCGTTCCGACCATCGAAGAAGTGAATTCGGTGCTCGACGGCAAAATGCCGGAGGTTGCGTCGTTCCCGGAGCGCGACCGCTTGCTCCTCGAACTGCTCTACGGCTGCGGCATCCGCAATTCCGAACTTGTCGGTATTAATCTCGACGATATTCGCATCAGCAACGAGGCCATCCTGATACGCGGTAAAGGAAAAAAGGAGCGCTATGTTCCGTTCGGCGGATCGGCGCGCGATGCGCTCACTCGCTATCTTCCCTGGCGTCAGCAACTGCTCGCCACGCTGAAAAAGTCCATACCAGCGCTGCTCGTCAATCAGCGTGGAGGCCGCCTCACTACGCGCAGCGTAGGTCGCATAGTCAAGCGCATTGCCGTCGCCAAAGGCCTTTCGCCTGATGTGCATCCGCATACCCTTCGCCACGCTTTCGGTACGCACATGCTCGAAGAAGGAGCTGATCTGCGGGCCATTCAGGAACTCCTCGGGCATGAGCGCCTCGCCACCACCCAGCGTTACACCCAACTCTCAGTCAAGCACATGATGTCGGTCTATGATCAGACGCATCCGCGCGCGAAGTGAGCGAACCGCGAAGTGAACGAACAAAGATAGCCACGACGAGTAAGTCGAGATTTATATTTCCGCGAGTTTCCATTCTTCATTTCTTCTTGAGAAACTCATTACTCCGGTAACTTTGCGCCGGGCCATCGGTGTTTCACCATAACAGCAGGCATTCGTGTGACTGGCACTCTATCTGGGCCGAGTTAGAGGGTTGCTGTGTTAGCGAGGATGCCATCGCCGCCCATTATGAGGGCAACCCGCGAGCAAAAGTGGAAGAAGGGTGAAGGTGCAAGAAGAAAGATGAGCAAATTCACAAAAGAACTCGGACTGCTCCTGTCGCTCTTTCTAATTGCTGCGGCGTTGCAGTCCTTCGCCCAATCTCTGCCTATGGCGCTCTGCTTTTATTTCCTGCCGACGCTGTACTCGGCTTATTTCTTCGGCCGCCGCCACGCCACGCTAACGGCCTTCGCCTGCGTCTTTCTCGTTATACTGCTTGACTACTTCAACAGCCTGTTTCCGAACCACCATGCAGTCGTACTGCCCCAGGAGCGTCTTTTTAACTTTGCGATCTGGGCCGGCATCCTCGCGGTGACCGGCTACGCGATGGGCACCCTCTATGAGCGCGCGCAGGGTATGACCAACGATCTGCGTAACAGCTTCAGCAGCCTGTTGCTCGTACTGCAGCACGTCATTGTGAGCGAAAAGCGCACTGACAATGAAAGCCAGCGAGTGATCGATGTGTCCACCAAGATCGCCGAAACGATGAGCCTCGGCTCCGACCGCATCGAGCTGCTGCGCTCCGCAATTCTTTTGCGCGATCTGAGCGAACTTGGCATCAGCAACGACACCCTTTATAAGGCCGCCGACGTTACCCATGCCGAAGTCGTCGCCAGTTTTAAAAAAGAAAAGGTTGCCCCACGCACGGAATCGGTGGGCAACGCCGTGCGACGCATCGTTCCCATCATCGTCGCCGCGCAGATTCTTCAGGATCAGGGAGCGCGCGCCAGCAATGTGCCCATTGAGGCGCACATTCTGACGGTCGCCGACGCCTATCAGAAGCTCACAAACAGTTCTTATGGCAAGCCGCTCTCGCCGCAGAAAGCAGAAGAAGAAATCATCGCAGGCGCGGGTAGCAAGTTCGACCCGGGCGTAGTCGAAGCCTTCAAGAAAGCCTTCTGCGACCGAGCTCGCGGCGCGAACGCCTAGAAGTTGTTTAGACAGATCGTTTCGGGTTGCCGTTCTTCTCCCGCAATTCCTCCCACATCTCAGCCACTCTAGCCTTCAACTCGGCAGTAAAACGCTCGTACGTCGCTTCGCTGGCCTCGCTCTCCGGCGGAGGAAGCATGGGTTTGCCAATCGCCATTTCCAGCGGGCCAAATTTCGGAAAGTTTTTGTGCCGCGGCCAGGCATCGTAAAAGCCTTCAATCGCAATCGGAACAATCGGCGTGCGAGTGTGGACCGAAAGAATCGCCGCCCCTTTTCTGAAGATCCGCAAATTGCCATCGTTCGTCCGCTCGCCTTCGGGGTACAGAATCAGAATGCGCCCGTGGTTCAATCCAAACGCCCCGGCACGCATTGCCGGAACCAAATTCGCATCCGGATCAAGCACCACCACCCGCAGCCGCCGCGCCAACCAGCGCATGAATCCCGCCCCAAAAATTTCGCTCGTGCCTACTGCAAACGCATCCCGAAAAATGCGCCAAGACAGCGTCGACGCAAGCAGCAACGGGTCGATATAGCTCTGGTGGTTCGAGCAGAGCAGATAAGGTCCCTCGGCCGGGAGGTTCTCAAGCCCCCTCACCTTAAAGTCGAACCGGTCGCGCGAGAACATATAAATAAAACGCGACAAAACAAAAAAGAAAATCTCCGCTGCCAGATCATGTCTTGCGAGCGCCAGGACATCGGGGTCGGTCATGGGCTCGCCAAAAATCTTCGACCACGCCGGAGCCCTCGATTTCCCGCTCCCCTCGCCGCGCCGCTCGCTCTCCAGTACCGCGTCCAACAGATCGCGCACCGTGTAAATCTCTGCTAGTTGCGCCTCCGGAACCTCGCCTCCCATCTGCTGCTCGAGTGCTGTTAAAAGCTCCACTCGCTGCATCGAATCCAGTCCCAAATCGAGTTCCAGATTGTGTCCCGGACGAATCGTCTCCATCTGATTCCGCGCCGCCTCTTTCACAATCGCGAGCGCTCTCGCCACATCCTCGCGCTCCAGCCAGGCGCGCTCTTCTTCGGTCAGCGGCTTGTCAACGCCGATGTCCGCTTCGCCTCCGCCTCGGCTCTGCAAGTCCCGCACGCGCTTTTCAATCTCGAATCGCTTCAACTTGCGCGTAGTAGTCCGCGGCAAGTCTTCCTGCCAAACGTCATAACCCCCCAGCCGCTTGGTCGACGCGATCTTGTGCGACAGCGCCTCAATATCGAATCGGATCGCCTCCTTCGGGTTGACGATCTTCCGCTCTCGCAGTAAGTCAAAATTCGGCAC
>JBAWBE010000749.1:0-13595 GCA_049589635.1 Terriglobales bacterium | reverse complement strand
CTGCCGGTGCCGTATACTGCGCGAATTCGCAAGTGAATACGCTTTCCGAAGATGACGCTGCCGAGTTCCGTAACCGCGAAATCGGCTATGTCTGGCAATTCCACTACCTGCTGCCGGAGTTCACCGCGCTGGAAAATGTGGCCATGCCGCTGCTGACGCGTGGCCAGCCAATTGCTGCCGCTGAAGAGGAAGCCTCGCGTTGGTTGCGCGAAGTGGGCCTGGAAGCGCGTAGCACGCATCGTTCGGGCGAACTTTCTGGCGGCGAGCAGCAAAGACTTGCACTGGCGCGGGCGTTGATTACCCAACCCCAGATTCTGCTGGCCGATGAGCCGACGGGCGATCTTGACGGGCGTACTGCGGAGGTGGTTTTCGAGCTGGTGGCGAGGCTGCATCGCGAGCATCAGCTGACCTCTCTGATAGCGACGCATAATCTGGCTTTTGCACGACGGTGCCATAGAGTGCTGCGCTTGGATCGGGGCAGAATGGAAGAAGTAGCGCCGGAATCTCTTCCAGCATAAGGAGTAACGAGAGAAAAGGTGTAAAAAGGAAAAGGCAGGGGTCAGAAGAGAGGTCCGAGAAAGATGGCTGGAAAGTACCCCGTGGAAGTAGTCACTGGGGTTACTGGAAAGCAAATATCGCTTAGGAGATCAAGCGATAAAAAGAGCATAATGAGGTTGGGTCGGGGGTTTGGCGATGGGCGAGCTTTTGCGCGAGAACCCTGGGGGGGAATGAGTATATGTTTGAACGCTACACGGAGAAAGCCAGGCGCGTCATCTTTTTCGCGCGGTACGAGGCCAGCCAGTTCGGCTCTCCTTATATAGAGACCGAACACCTGCTCCTCGGACTGCTGCGCGAAGATAAGGCCCTGACCAACCGGTTCCTGCGCTCCCACGCGTCGGTGGAATCGATCCGCAAACAGATTGAGGGCCATACCACGATCCGGGAGAAGGTTTCTACTTCAGTCGATCTGCCCCTGAGCAACGAATGCAAGCGTGTGTTGGCATATGCGGCCGAAGAGGCCGAACGTCTTTCTCATAAGCATATTGGGACCGAACACCTGCTGCTGGGCCTACTGCGAGAAGAGAAGTGCTTTGCCGCTGAGATTCTGCATGAGCGCGGATTACGGCTTTCGACCATCCGTGAAGAACTGGCGCGCAGCAGCCAGGAAAAAGCGCAGCCGCAGCGCGGCCAGCGCGAGTCCTCATTATTGAGCGAATTTTCCCGCGACCTGACCCAGTCGGCCATGGATAGCCAACTTGATCCGCTGGTCGGCCGCGACGGTGAAGTCGAGCGCGTAGTGCAGATTCTCTGCCGCCGCACGAAGAACAATCCAGTGCTGATCGGTGAGCCGGGCGTTGGCAAAACAGCGATCGTTGAAGGCTTGGCCCAGCGTATTGCCGATGGCGAGGTTCCATCGTTCCTCGCCGACAAGCGCATCCTGGCTCTCGACCTTTCGCTGATCGTCGCGGGAACAAAATACCGCGGCCAGTTCGAAGAGCGCCTCAAGACCATCATGAAGGAGTTGATGGAGAACCAGAATTCCATCATCTTTATCGATGAGCTGCACACCTTGGTCGGCGCCGGATCAGCGGAAGGCTCGCTCGATGCCGCCAACATTCTGAAGCCCGCTCTCTCACGCGGCGAGATTCAGTGCATCGGCGCAACCACGCCCGCCGAATATCGCAAGTCGATTGAAAAAGATCGCTCACTTGAGCGCCGCTTCCAGGCAGTAAAAGTTCCGCCACCGAACGAGACGGACGCGATCAAGATTCTCTTTGGCATAAAAGAGCGCTACGAGAAGTTCCACGCCGTTACCTATACCGACGACGCCATCAACTTCTCCGTGTCGCATTCGAACCGCTATATTCCGGATCGTTTTCTCCCGGACAAGGCGATCGATTTGATCGATGAAGCTGGCGCGCGCGTGAAGCTGCGCCAGACATCGCTGCCCGAAGAGTTGACGGAAGTCCAGAAGCGGATCAAGTTCATCGTCCATCGTATGGAGAATGCCATCGCGAACCACGAGTTCGAGAAGGCGCGCTTCTACTCGGATGAAGAACGCAAGGAGCGCGAAAAACTGCGCGCTCTTCGCGAAAAATACCACCTCGATGAATCCTCCACCGGCGTAGTCGGTCGGGAGGACATCGAGGACGTGGTAAGCCGCTGGACCGGCGTTCCGATCACTTCGATCAAGGAAGAAGAAACGCAGAAGCTGCTGCGTATCGAAGAAGAGCTGCACAAACGCATCATCTCGCAGGAGAGAGCGATCAGCGCGCTGGCTCGCGCGATCAGGCGTTCGCGTGCTGGACTCAAAAGTCCGAATCGCCCTATCGGCTCGTTTCTCTTCCTCGGACCGACCGGTGTCGGCAAAACGGAAGTCGCGCGCACGCTGGCGCACTTCATGTTCGGCAGCGACAAAGCGCTCGTTCGCTTCGATATGTCGGAATTCATGGAGAAGCACTCAGTCTCGAAACTGATCGGCTCGCCTCCTGGATATGTGGGCTACGAAGAGGGCGGACAACTGACCGAGCGCGTCAAGCGCGCGCCCTACTCTGTCGTGTTGCTCGATGAAATCGAAAAAGCGCACCCGGATGTTTTCAACATCCTGTTGCAGGTTTTTGAAGACGGCCAGCTGACCGATGGCCTCGGCAACACGGTCGACTTCAAGAACACGATCATCATCATGACGTCGAACATCGGCGCCCGTCACCTGATGAAGCGCGAGGGCCTCGGGTTCCAGTCGTCGAAAGACGAGATGGTCTCCGAGAAGGTCGAAGATCTGGTGAAGAGCGAAGTCAAGCGTACCTTCAATCCGGAATTCCTGAACCGCGTGGACGAGATCATCCTGTTCATGGCGCTCAGCGAAAACGACTTGATCCAGATTCTCGAACTCATGGTCAGCCAGCTCAACCAGAACCTGGCGCAGCGTTCGATCACGGTCACCGTGGCCGACGAGGCGAAGAAGTGGATCCTGAACCAGACGCTAACCGACCGCAGCTACGGAGCCCGTCCGCTACGCCGCGCGCTGCAAAAGTACATCGAAGACCCGCTGTCGGAGGCGCTGATCCAGGGCACGATCACCACTCGGCCGGCCTTCATCGAGGTCTTCCTCGAAGCCAACAAGCTGTACTACCGTCCGGTGGATGCGGAGAAGACCGAGGGTGTGCTGCTGTACGAAAGCTAAACCAGCTATCAGCCGTCAGCTATCAGCCGTCAGTGAAAACTGGCGGCTTTTGTTTTCTTCGCCTATTTCACTCAAAACTCGCGATTGACCCAAGCCCGGACTTATGCTCAAATGCTATGCAATCGGGGCTGGCTCAGGCAATTGCTTTGGCACGTCGTTCCACGAATTTTGGGGCGTGAGACCGAGGTGATGTGATGAAGTCCAGCTCGCTTAGCGCTGTTGTTGTGGTGTCTCTCCTTCTGAGCTTAACCCTCCTGACTTTTACCCTTAGTGCCAGCGCGCGTGAAATGGTCCTGCCCGCTGGAACGATTCTGCGGTGCACGCTCGACGAACCTAACTTTTCTTCCGCTACCGTCGCAATTGGCGACCCTGTGCTTTGCCGTCTGCACTCCATGACCGAGTTCGGCCGCCAGGCATTTCCGCGAGGCAGCTATCTGATCGGCCACCTCGAGGCGGCGCAGGATCCTGGCCACTTCTGGGGCAAAGGATTCCTCAAGATTCAGTTCGACCGCATTGGTCTGCCCGACGGCGACATGCCGCTCGATGCCAAAGTGATCGGCACACGCGGCTACAAAGTCGATAAGTATGGCGACATCGACGGAAAAGGTCATGCCAAGCGCGACATCGTCGAATGGATGATTCCGCCGCTCTGGCCGTGGAAGATCATCATGCTGCCGGCGCGTGGTCCGCGGCCGACGTTGAAAGGCGAGAGCCAGCTTACGCTGCGCCTGATGGATGATGTGCAGATGCCGCAGATTTCGCAGACGTTCGGGCCGGATTGGCACTTCTTCGGGCATCCGTATAACGACCCGTCCTATAACCCGTCCTACAATAACGACTCCGGAAACGGCGTCTACAGGAACGACGCTTACAATGGCGCGCCGATTGGGTCGGGCGACAACGCCGCACCGCGCCTCGCGGTCCGTCACATCAGGCCGGCGCAAGGTGAGCCCCGGCTGGAGGAAGTCTCGCAGGTCACGTATGCGACCTACCATCCTGCAACACAGAGTCCTGCGAGTTCACCGGCCCGCGATACTTCTTTCACATATAACGCAGCCAGTTCGAGTGCGCCGCTAACCGCAGCGTCTGCGAGCTCGATTGCCGCCGACTCGCGCTTTGCTGGGACTTCGCCGGGCGTGCCTGTGTTCGTGCTCAAGACTGGAGTAGTTCTGGCGGTGGGCAATTACACCTACCAGGACGGACGCATCAGCTATGAATTGGCCAGCGGCGGCAGCGGCGTCATCAGCACCGATGAAGTTGACTGGACGACGACTCAGCAAGTGAACCTACAACGCGGCGTGAGAGTGGGTTTGCGGGCCGGGCATCCGAGTTCGGGTGACGCTGGTTTCTAAGCCAGTCAAATCAGGGAAGTGAGTGTGGGACGCAGGGACGAACGAGATTCGTCCCTGCGGGAAACATAAAACGGACGCCAAGCGAGAGGCCGTCAGCAGGATCGACGGCCTTTTACTTTTTCTTGCGACGGATCTTTTTTGTGACGAATGGTGATCTCGGCCAATCCAAAGGAACAGCAGTTTCCCACTCGAGAGGCCATCATGCACAAGGTCAACATTGCCGACAAATTCGCAAAGATCAACGAATTCTGGAAGCCCTACATCGGAGCCGAACTCAACGGACAGTACTTGAAGTTCGACAAACTGAAGGGCGAGTTTGTCTTTCATCATCACGACAACGAAGACGAACTCTTCCTGGTGGTGAAGGGCCGCTTCCGCATGGAGTTCCGAGATCGCCATGAGTGGATCGAAGAAGGCGAGTTCATCGTGGTTCCGAGGGGGGTCGAGCATCGTCCTGTGGCCGACGAAGAATGCTGGCTTCTGTTATTCGAACCGGCGACAACGCTCAATACCGGCAACCTCAGCAATGAGCGGACGCACCATGCGCTGGAACGGGTTTAGAATTCTTCGTGCCCGCGACCAAACAGAATCCGCAACTAAACGAAGAATCAGAATGCTGAAACTTTTGGTTGATCTCCTCGGCTGGGTGGGAGCGCTGCTTGTGTTGGGCGCTTATGCCGGCGTATCTTTTCGCAGGCTCGTTGCCGACGGCGCTCTTTACCAATTGGTTAATGCACTGGGAAGTTGTTTCCTAGTGGCGAATACGATCTACTATCACGCCTTACCCTCCGCGTTTGTGAACGCGATCTGGTTTTGCATCGCGGTTGCGGCTGGAATTCGGATGAGGGCGCAGGCGCGCGATGCGGCGCGATTCGATGGCTAGTCCTCGTTGCCTGATCGATCTGAGTCACACGATTGAGCAGGGCCTTGTCACCTATAAGGGTCTGCCCGCGCCCATCATCTGTGACTATCTGAGCCGCGAGGCGTCGCGCAAGTTCTACCATCCCGGTACCGAATTTCAAATCGGCAAGATCGAAATGGTGGGGAACACCGGCACATACCTTGATTCGCCGTTCCACCGTTATGCCGAAGGCAAAGACCTCTCGCAACTCGAACTATCAAAACTTGCCGACTTGCCAGCTCTCAAAGTCTCGAGCAACGGCAAACAAGCTGTCGATGTTTCTTTGTTTCCCGGCGGAGTTGAGCTTGCGGGGAGGGCAATTCTGATTGAAACAGGGTGGTCGCGTCACTGGAACACCGCGCAGTACTATGAAGGACATCCATTCCTGACCGAGGACGCTGCGAGTTTTCTGGCGGATTCCGGAGTCGCGTTGGTCGGCATCGATTCACACAACGTCGACGATGCTCAGGACTTGCGACGCCCCGTGCACACCATCCTGCTGGGGCGTGAGATCCCCATCGTTGAGCACATGACAAACCTGGCGCGTCTTCCGGAGCGAGGCTTCCGATTCTTTGCCGTACCTGTGAAGGTAAAGGGCTTCGGCACCTTTCCCGTGCGCGCCTTCGCCAGCATGTAAAGTGCGCACAGGCGCTCCGCGACCACTGCAACGACTCTTGCGCACCTTGTCACCTCCTCTGCTACTCTCCAATTATGCAAGTTACCGTCTATTCCGCGCCCTGGTGTCCTGACTGCCGCGAGGCCAAGCGTTTCCTCGACCGCTACAAGATTCCTTATACCGATATCAACGTCGAAACCACTCCCGGAGCGATTGAGGAAGTGGTGAAGCATGCCGGCAAGCAGGCGATTCCGCAATTTGTGATCGATGGGGAATGGGTGCAGCCTTACGTGCCGGGCGAGGGCTTTCTCTATGAAGAGATGGCGAAGCGCCTGGGCGTCAGCGAACCGGTCTAGTTCGGGAGGTTTTTGGGCGCTATGTTCAGGGTCCCCTCATGGCTCTACGTTGCCTTGTCGTTCTATTTTTCTTATCGTTCCACGTTTCCTCATCATTCGCGGATGCCGTCCGGGCGCCTCCGCCTGCTCGCTGCAATGTCTTTCACACTCCCTCTCGCTTTCGCACTCATTTGTACATCCGATTGTGAATGACGGCGGTTACGCAGACAAACCTCTGTTAATTAGGGTAAATTAAGCGATAGATTCAAAAAGAGATTGGCCCTCCGACTGCGGCGGAAATAGATGGTTTCCGGGCGGCTCGGCGGATGCAGCCAGCAAATCGGGCAACCTCTGGGGTACCGGTAGCTTCACAGAAAAGACCTCACAGAGAAGACCTTGGTAGACAGGACCCGATCGAGAAGACCCTAAATAGAGAAGACCTGGATCATGATGAAAAAATTACTGTTTGCGGCGGCTCTTCTGAGCCTCACGTTGCTGGGCGGATGCGCGAAGGGTGGAAGCGGACCATGTGTCGTTAACTGCCCGAGCATCCAAATTGAACCCAACATTGGCGTCGTCGGTTTGAACGTGTCAGTCCCTCTGACCCTGCAATTTGTGAATGTGTCGTCATCGCCGGTGAATTGGACCATTCAACCGTCATCCTGCGGCAGTGCGTGCGGGACGCTGAGCAATGTGACTACGACTAGCGCTACTTATACTGGGCCGTCGTCGATTCCCTCCAACTCGTCGATCACTATTGTGGCCACATCGCAGAGCAATAGCGGTCTAACAGGGTCGCTCGGCGTGACTATTATTCCTGTCACCACCGCCATCGCGCCTGTCTCGCCGAATGTGGAAGCTGGCCTGACACAGCAGTTCACCGCGGTCGCCTTGCCCGATCAGGCGCCGCAGACTTTTACCTGGAGTTGCACCGTGAGCGGCGCGCCATGCGCAAACTTTTCGCAGGATCAGAATATTTCCGGATTGGCTTACTACAAACCTACCCCGGGGGAAGAATGCAGCAGTTCCGGCTGCGTGACCATCTCGGCGACACCGACGATCGATCCGACCGGCTGCACAGTCGACACCCAGGACTTCCCCTGCACGCCCTCGCAGACGACTGCTGTGAGTTCGCGCGTGCCTGCTGGCCCGTATGCGTTTCAGTTTTCCGGGTATGACGGGGGCGGCAAGGCGATCGCGGTTGCTGGAACATTCACGGTGGATTCGAGTGGCTCAATCTCGGGCTATGAAGATGAGTTGACCGCTGGCGGCCTGGCAAAGCGGGCGTTCTCCGGTGGATCTTACAGCCCCATTAGTGGCGGCAATGTCAATTCGAATAACTCGGGCACGCTTTCGCTGAACACGGGCGCTTTTCCCGAAACCTATCAGGCGGTGCTCGATGCGGCCGGCGATATTCAAATGATCTCGTCGGATGGTTCGGGCAATAGCGGCTCCGGCTTTGCCGAGCCTGCCGCAACGGGCAAGTTCAACAAGGGCTCAGGTAGTCCGGCAACTTTTGCATTCGGTTTCACGGGCGTCGATTCGGGCAACCATCGTGTCGGCTATGCTGGGATTTTGGCGACCGACGGTGTCTCCGCCGTCACCAGCGGCTTGATCGACGTGAATGACAACGGCAACCCGAGCAACAGCGTTTGCAGTAGTGCGCCGTGCCAGGTTCTGGGAACCTATGCCCCGGATGGGACGGTCAGCAATTTATGGCACATGACGCTGACGTCGCCGATTGCGATGACGTTTGATTTCTTCGTGGCCAACGGTACGGAGAACAACAACGGCAGTAACCCGCTGTACCTTTACGCGATCTCCACCGACTCCAACCCGGCGATGCTGGGAACGATGACATATCAGAACCCCAAAATTACCCCCTACAACAATGCTAATTTGAAGGGAGATTCTGTAGAGGTCCTCACGGGCGCCGGCGGCAATGTCGCGCTCGTTCTCGGGTTCACGGACGGTTCGGGTAACTTTACGGGCACCTTCGACTGGAACAACGCCGGAACGGTCACGTCGGTGCCGCCGCCGCCCGTGCCACCGGCGACCAGTTGCGCCGCGCCGACCGTATGCACCTTCGGGAACCCTTACGCTTCGACGAACGGCAACACGGGGCGCTACACCTTGCAGATCCTGGGGAATCCGAATGCGAGCCAGGCCGGTAAGCCGATCCCGTTCGTTTTGTACGCCAGCGGTGCCACCAGTGGATACCTACTCGATCAATCGAGTTCCGCGGTGATCACTGGAACGATGAACACGCAAACCGGGCCGAAAGTCAACGTCGGAGAGTTTGCGGCATCGTCGGCAACCGGCACTTATGCGGTTGCCACCAGAAGCAACAGCGTTCCAAGTATTGCGCCCGTCACGATGAACCTGCTCCTGACATCGCCCGGGTCTTCAGTATTCAACGTAGCCGGAGTGGAAAACCAGAGTCAGTCCGTGAGCGGGAGTTATACAGTTGGGGCCTCAGGAAATGGCACGATTGCGCTCACCAGTCCCGCGAAATCGAACTACGTGATTTACGGAACAACCGAGACCACATTCTTCATGATTGATTTGGATTCGGGAGTTACGAGCTCAATGCTATATCTGGCACAGTAAAATCGGCGTCCTCGTTTTTCGAAACACGAGATGCGAGGCGTTGTGCAAAGATTACTGTCCGTGAATTACCGCTTTCGCTGTCGCCAGATTGTCGAAGCGATCATAAGCGCGCACCACTACCACATGATCTCCCGAGCTTGCCGCCACGACCGAAGGCGGCGGTGTTTGCGGCTGCGGCATCGTTGCGCGAAAGTCGTAGTCTTCCGTTTTCGAATCCGACAACTGCCCGACCGGCTCAACAAATTGCCAGTCGCCGCCATCGAGCGAATACTCCGCACGCTTGATGTTCGAGAAGGAATCGCTGGCGCGGAAGCGCACGTGAATCTGCTTGCCGTCGAGCGCCGCGCTCAGGTTTTCGATGGCAGGAGCGGTGTTGTCCACTTCAAAGCGGGCCGAGATCTTTTGCGCAAACAGCGCCTCTCCGGGCGAATGCGAAGGTGCGTCGCTGGCGACGACCATCACCGAATAGCCTCCATCGGGCAGAAGGTTCGAATCGAATGAGTAGAAGCGGTCGGGGACGCCGTCTTTCAGCAGCAGCCAGCGCGACTCGCCGTCGCCGCGGTAGTAAACGGAAAAGACGAGTTGGTCGTCGTTGTCGTCGTGCGCCGTCCAGCGTACGCCAATTGAATCGCGGTCACGCACCGGCTGAGGGGGCGGCAACTCCATGCGCGGCGAAATCGAAGACGCGAGATCGCTGCCGATCGTGTGGGCAATGGCTGGATAGCGGTAGCCGGGCTGCACCGTGACGTCGTCAAGTTCGGGAGCGACATTCTTCGGCAGATAGTAGACGAGGACGTTATCGACTCGCGGAGCGGATGCGCCCGTATGGAGCACCGATTTCCATTGCACAAAACGCGCCGGCGGAATCTTCATTTCTGCATTGGCGGCGACCGGCGTCCAGGTGCTCCAGTTGCGATCGGGGTTGTCGACGTTGCCGCTGCGCGCGAATAGTTCGACGTTGCCGGAACTGCGCATCGTTGCCTGCCCCCAGCGCGAAAAAACGTGAGCATCGAAGACGTCGCTCTCGTAGGAGCCTTCTGACTCGGGCGCGGGTCCAAGCAGAAAGATCTTTCCCAGGTTGCTGCTCGAAGCGTAAAGCCCACCGCCGGGCGCGGCGGCAAAGGAAGTAATCTGGCTGGCGCTGGCGCGGACGAGATCGGTAAAATCGCCGGCTCCGTTGATGGCGAAAATGTGGCCGCGATTGCCGGTTCCGGCGAGCAGGCGTCCACGCTGATCGAAGGCGAGCGCGTAGACCAAATCTTCGCGCGAACTCCAAAGCTGTTCGGGCGCGCCGTCGGGCGCGATCCGATAAATCTCGGAGCCGCCAGTTGCGCCCTTCGCGGGAGACGGAAACGACGGCGGCGCGGAACTCTGCGCGCCTCCGAGGATGATGGTGGCGCCGCCCGGCGCTCCGCTCTGCGTGGGGGCCATGCTCGAAATATTCAGCGTGTTGTCCGAAGGGCCGGGATGCTTCTCTCCAGCCCCGGCCGCGTAGATGTTCCCTGCGCTATCGATGGCGAGCGCGGTGATTTCCTTTTTCGGCGCGCTGTATAGAACAAATGCCTCGCCGCTCGGCGATATGCGATAGACGAGGCCGCTGCCGTCCGAGCCGGCAATCAGATTTCCCTTCGGATCGAGCGCGAGCACGCGAATGTGCACTTCGTCGCTCTTGAAGAAGAGCGAATGCTTTCCATCGGCGCTGACTTTGAAGATCTCGCCGCGATCGCCGGTGGCGACATAAAGGTTGCCGGCGTTATCGAGCGCAAGGTCCCAGATATATTTTGCGCCCGGATCGAAATAGACCGAGGCGCTCCAGAAACTGGTTGTCGCGGCATTGGTAGTTGCGGAATTGGGTATCGCGCCGCTCGCCGATTTATTCGAGGCGCCATTGGCCCTCGCGGCGGCGCCGTTGGTGGTCGCCAATCGATAAACTTTGCCATCGGGCGCGGTTGCCGCATAGACAATGCCGTTCTTCGCCGCAACCAGGGACTGTACCTGCAACTCCTGCGGCTCGAAAATCGTGGTGGTTTTCCCGTCCGGTGTAATGCGATAGACGCGCGCGGGCGACCCGGCGGCTGCGTAGATGTTGCCTGCGGTATCCGAGGCGATCGACCAGATGTAGGTCGAAGGGGTCGTTGCGAGAGCCTTGAATGCTGGAGCCAGTTCGAGTCCGCCCTCGCTGCGGAAGGCGATTCCGTTGGCTGTGCCCTTGATCAGGTCGTCGAATTTCGATTGTTCCCACGTGCGCGTGCCTTCGGCGAAGGAAAACAGAGAAAGCGCAAGTACGGAAAGAATAAGTGCGGATGGTACTGAAGTTGTGCTGCGAGTCAAAATGGTCCCTCGGTGAGAATCGTCGAATTGTCTCTCATAAAAATATACTGATTTGTCATCCCGAACGCAGCGATGGATCTGCATTTTGCCGCTGAACTGCAGATCCGTCGCGCCGCTTGGAATGACAAATGTTTTCGAGTTGGTTCCAGTATTAAGTGATTCCAGCAGGCAGGCAAGGAATCGCGGGTTAGGCGCTCGCTTACTTAATGTTAATCGTCAGCATCTGCGCGCCGGAAACGACATAATCCAGCGGCTCGGTCGATGCTTCGCTCACCGACGACTCGCCCAGCACGACCATGTCCTGCGTGCCGCGCATGTTGTCCATCACGTTCATGACGGAAAGTGGCAGCGTGGGCATGATCTTGTCGGCGACCATCGCTTCGGGATCGGAATCGAAGAGCGAAACGTACACTCGGTCGTTGGAGCGCTCTTTATTGAGCAGAGCGATAGTCGGCGCAAGGCCGAGGCCGCGCGTCATCATCGGGGCGCCGCGATGCATGCGGTCGAGCGTGTCGCCATCGCTCACCAGAATGCGCAACGGTCCCTTCGACGCTGTGGTCGGAATACGGATTGGAATCTGGAAGACCTGGCGCTCGCCGCGATATGGACGAATCACCGTCTCGACCGTGATCTGATCGCCGGGACGCGCTTCGGTCACATCCGTGCGCGAAGTCTCGAGGCGCGCCGAGCGCCGGTCGCGGACGATGTCGAAATCGAGCTTCACTCCTTCAACGTCGGGCGCGTCATAAGGATTGCTGTAGATGCGCCCAAAGCGGTCGCCGATACTGGCTGCGGCAAGCGCCGCGGCGGGCTGCCCGCTATCGAGCGGCGCAAACATGTTGCGCATCGTTACGTCAGCATAGCCCTTCACGCTGAGCACGCCGTTCATGCGATAGGTGACGTCGTCGCCGTAATCGTTGATGCCGTGCAGTGCGTTAAATACTGTGGCCATCATCGCGAGCGGACTCAGCTTTGCGTTGTTGAGGACCTCGTAGTGAAATTCTTTGATGGCAGTTCCGTTGTGCAGCGACACGGTCACCGGGATCATCTTCGGCTCGTGTCCCATCTCGCCCAGAATGCCGGCCTGGCGATCTTGCACAAAGGCGCCGACGGTGTCAGTGGTGTTGACGATCTTAAAGGCGTTCATCGGCGAAGGCAAAGTAGCCACGACATTTGCCTTGGTCATGGGCAAGTCAACCTGGCCGAACTGCATCAACGGGTGTCCGCATGCGAGCAGATGCTTCGCATCGACATAGGTGACGGTACAGGTTGCGGCAATGTCCATATCGCCGCGTACCAGAATCGCGCTGACCGCCGAGCCGGGTTCGATCGGTTCCGGCTGCTTTTGATCGCTTGAGGAGCCCGTGCCCATCACGGGCGTGATTCCGGCCGAGGCAAACTGGTCGGCATAGCGTTGCAGCGTGGCGTCGGAAAATCCGCTAAAGACAAACGGGGCTTCGATCGGCCTCAAATAGTTTCGATAGTCGGTCGCGGGCGTCGCCGAACTTAATCCAGGGTCGGCTCCAGGGCCTGCCGTGGGCGTCTTACCGCTGGGAGCCGCGCCTACCGCCCGCACGGGACTCTCAATCGGGCGGCTGTCGAGCGCATTGATCTCGAACATTTCTTCGATCGGGGTCACGCCGGCGATCGGCTCTTTCGAAAATTCGCCGATACGAAAAGCCAGAGCTCCCGCCAGCTTGCCGTCGAAATAGACAGGGCTTCCACTCATGCCGGCGACCACGCCGGTATACTCCGGCTTCGCGCCGTGCAATCGCACAAGGATGATGTCGCCCTTGGGACCGTTTGCATTGCGCAGCACTCCCAGAACTTCCACGTCCATCGATTCAGGCTTCACGCCCTCAAAGACGGTGAGTGCCGTGCCCTTCATGCCGGCGTGAATCTGGCCGAGCGGCATGATATTGGGCTTGGTGCTGATGGGGGCGTCTGGTGCCAAAACAATTTTGTTCGATCCGTCTTGGGCAATCGCAGGCAGGGTGAAGGCAAGGCACAACAAGGCGGCAAAGGGCGCCGTAATTCGCATGAATCTCCCCGAAGGTCAGGAAACGACCACTAATCAGTTGATACTGAGTTAGACCCTGCGCGTTGTAAAAATGATTTTGCAGGAGAGTGGCGATTTTTGTCGCCAGCAAAATATCCCAACCGCAGAGCTGTTGCATCTATACTAACACAGGTATTTTCGAGGCATTCCCATGATTATTTACCGATTTCCAGGGCAGAACTGTGCGCGGCCGGCATGGCGTGGGCG
>JBAWBE010000748.1:0-8667 GCA_049589635.1 Terriglobales bacterium | reverse complement strand
GAGTACGACCCGGAATTTCAGCTCTGGCTTCCTGTGGCAGAACGGTAAGTTCACCACGATTAATTTTCCGAACTCGAAATTTGGGACCGCTTTGACCGGCATCAACAATGCCGGAGTAATAGTCGGCAATCGTCTCTCCGCTGACAAGGCGTTCGCGTTTGTGTATGAAAACAACACATTCAAGAGCATCGTTTATCCGGGCGCGAAGTTCGAACTGGTAGGCGGGATCAACAATAATGGCGTGATCTCCGGACAGATTTATATGACTGGGACGCATACCATTGGATTTACCGCAACCTGCAAGTAGTTGTAGCGGCGCTGTCCGGCGGGCGTCCCATCCCGCCGCGCTCCATACGCCATCCCGCCGCTTCGTGCTCGCAGTTGACACCTCCTCCGCAATCTTCAATCATTACATCGGCCCATGGTTCTTTCGATTCGCGTATTTTCTTTCCTTTTGATTTCGGCCCTAGCCTGCGCGCAGCCGCAAGGGCAGGCCGCCGCTGACCCGACTCCGTCCGAAGATGTAAGCAAAGTTGCGGTCGAGCCCGCCATGCCCGCTATCACTTTTACGCTGGATTTCCCTGCGTCGCAGCCCGAGCACTATTCGATTCGCGTTCCTTCAGAAGGACCGGCGCACTATCAATCAACCGGCCGCATTTCCAGCGACTCCGAGGATACTGACAGCTTTGATTTTGATTTTGCGTTATCGGCGGTCTTACGCGACAAGATCTTTCGGCTATCGACCGGTGCGGGACATTTTCGCACCGACCTGGATTCTCACCAGAAGAACCTCGCCTTCACAGGCAAGAAAACTTTGAGCTACAAAGACGAGCGCGAGGCACTGGAGGCAAGCTTCAATTATTCATCCAATCCAGCGGCGCGCGAATTGACCGAACTTTTCCAGAGCCTTTCGGCAACGCTCGAGTTCGGACATCGGCTGGACTACGACCATCGCTATCAAAAGCTGGCATTGGTCGACGAACTCAAGCACATGCAAGAAATGGCGAAGGACAAAGAGTTGGTGGAAGTAGCAGCAATTCAGCCGATCCTCGAAAAGATCATCGCCGATCAGTCGGTCATCAACGTTGCCCGTGCTCGTGCTCAGCAGTTGCTCCAAGGCCCAGGCACGCATTAAATCGAAAAGCGAAAAATATATTTGTCATCCTGAGCGACCGGGGCGCCCGGCAAGCGCTCTTTGCTTGCTGGGGTTGAGAAGCGAAGGGCCTGTTTCTTGTTCGAAGCGCCACACCGATTCGGTTCATGCACTTTGTTAGCACCGCCGAGCGTTACTCCACAACAATGCCCGCATACCCAACCACTCTATCGCGGTCGCCAGACACGTCACCGGACGTGGCATAGCGAACAAGCGTCGCCTTGGTAGCGCCCAAAATCTTTGCGGCGGTCAGCATGGCGACAGTCGGCCCGAAGCCGCACATGCTGATGTCTTCTCGCATCACCACCTCCCATAATCCCCCCGCGTCGAGCGCGAGCACCCTGTCGATGGCCTTCTGATCTTTGACGCGTGTAATCGCGTCGGATTCGTAATGGTTCATGTCGCTGGAAGCGATGATGAGGATTTTCTGATCGGCCTCCTCCCGATCGCCAACCACGCCCGCAATCGCTTCACCAAGCTCCCGCAGCACCCGGAAATCGCCCGTGCCGACAGCAATAGGCACGATATGCAGAGTCGGCTGCTGTACCTGCAAAAATGGCAACTGCACTTCGATGCCGTGCTCGCCGCGGTGAGCGGCGGAGTCTTCTTCTAAGTTGGGAAACCTGTTCAACAATGCGGAAGCAAGCTCGGTGCTAGGCGCAACCTCGCCGAGCGGAGTCTGCCACGCGGTTGCCGTCATGATGGAGAGTGGCACGCCGCGGCCAGTGTGGTTGGGGCAAAGGATGATGCAGTGTTCAGGAATCTCGAGACGCGCGTACACAGCCCCGGCGACGTGTCCCGAGTACATGTAGCCCGCATGCGGGGCGACACAGCCAAGTGCCGAGATGGGTGTTTGCGGCGTCGAAATATACCCGTCAATCTCGCGCAGCAGACGAGTCGGATCGTCGGGATAAAATCTGCCAGCGACAGCTGGAGTTCGTACAGCGGTCATGAGGAGCCTGTGTAGCGCGGGCGCCCTCGGCCGCGTGACCGAATGGCGCGTGCGTACCTAACGGGTATCGATAGGTGCGCGCTATTATCGCAGGCGCTTCTAGCTCTTCCCATCCTTCAGCGCCCGCCAAAGCGCCGCGCTCTTCTCCAGCGGAAGCGCCTCGGCTCGCACCGTCGGCTTGACGCCTGTTTTTGCCAGCGCGGCGCGCAATGCCGCCTCATCATAGCCGGTCTTCAAATTATTCCAGAGCGTCTTCCGCTTCTGCCCAAAACTCAATTTCAAAAACGAAATAAACTTCGCCTCGTCAACCTGTAACGCCTCGATCTTCGGCTTGATCGTAATCCGTACCACACTCGAATGCACCTTCGGCGGCGGAACAAAGTCTCCCGGCGGCAGCGTAAAAAGTTTCTCGACCCTTCCATAGAGTTGTGCAGTCGAGGAAAGCAGGCCATAGTCGCGGCTTCCCGGCGATGCCGCCAGCCGGTCGGCAACTTCCTTCTGCACCATGATGACGATGGTCGAAAAGTAGCGGTGATAGTCAAAGAGCCGCAGCAGAATATCGGAGGTGATGTAGTAAGGCAGGTTGCCGACCACGCGCGCCGGTTCAGGGTTAAAGGCCATCCCCGGACGCAGCATTCCCGGCTTCGGACCAAAGACCGTGTCGAGTTCAATCGTCAGAATATCGCCTTCGATGATCTCCACATTGGGATGCAGCGCGAACTGCATGCGCAATTGCGCGGACATCACGCGATCGATTTCGACCGCAATCAAGCGCTGCGCCTTACGCGCGAGCATCTCGGTGATCGCGCCCCGGCCCGGCCCAATTTCGAGCACAGTCGCTCCGGTCACATCGCCGAGAGCGTCAACGATCCGCTCGGCAGCCTCGTCGCTTGCCAGAAAATGTTGCCCGAGTTTTGGCTTGCGAGTCGGCTTTTCGGCAATCGCTTTCGGCACGTTTGACCCTCTCTCTTTCCGGCTTTAGACTGACTACGCTTTGTTGCGATGCGACTGGTCCTGTACAACCCGGTCTTTATATAACTTGGTCCTGTGCATCCTCTTTAGCGCAGGCATAATCATAGCGTGAGCGAGGTGAATTTCGTTCTAAGCGCCGGGAGCATGCATTCTTTATGCATATCGCGTTCGTAGCATCAGAGTGCGTTCCATATTCTAAGACGGGTGGCTTGGCCGACGTTGTAGGCGCCCTGCCGCGGGCGCTGGCAAACCTGGGACACGAGGTCAGCGTCTACCTGCCGCGTTATCGCCAGACCAAACTCACCGATCCTGTGAACGTCGTCGCCAGTATCACCGTTCCTTTCGACGACAAGTACCGGTTCGCTTCCGTGGTAACGGCAGGCACCACTGCCGGCGTCAAATTTTATTTTGTCGACTACCCGCCTTACTTCGATCGTGAAGCGCTCTACGGAACCTCGGCCGCGGATTATCCCGACAATGCCGAAC
This sequence comes from Terriglobales bacterium, assembly GCA_049589635.1. Lineage (GTDB taxonomy): Bacteria > Acidobacteriota > Terriglobia > Terriglobales > Acidobacteriaceae > Acidiflorens. The sequence continues at coordinate 5,104 of JBAWBE010000748.1, read as the reverse complement.
GTTTCGCGCTCTTCTCGCGCGCCGTGCTGGAGGCCTCAAAGATTTTAGGTGTCCCGCAAGTTTTTCATTGTCACGATTGGCAGACCGCGTTAGTGCCCGTGATGCTGCGCACGTTCTACGCGGAGGATCCGGCGTTCCGCGAGGTCGGCACGGTTTTCACGATTCACAACATGGGCTACCAGGGCCTGTTTCCGCCGGACATTCTCCCCTTGCTCATGCTTCCCTGGGATCTGCTTACCATTTCAAAGATGGAATTCTTCGGACAAGTTAATTTCCTCAAGGGCGCGCTCGTGTTCGCGGATTTCGTTACCACCGTCAGCAAGAAGTACAGCCAGGAAATTCAGACTACGGAATATGGCTTCGGCCTCGAAGGCGTGCTGCGCAATCGCGCGTCAACGGTCAGCGGAATTCTGAATGGCGTCGACTACGACGAATGGAGCCCGCAGACCGACAAGTTCATCGCAGCCAAATATTCGCCGCAAGACCTGAGCGGCAAACAGAAGTGCAAAAACGATTTGCTCAACGCTTTCGGTGTGACGCTCGATGCGAAAACCGACGCAAGAGTTCCAGTGATCGGCGTCGTCTCGCGCTTCGCGGCGCAAAAGGGTTTCGACCTGATCGCGCAAATTATGGATCGCCTGGCACGCGAGGAAATGATCATGGTCGTGCTCGGCACCGGCGACAAGCTCTACGAAGAAATGTTCCAGCGTCTGAACAAACAATTCCCAAACAAGATCGCGATCAAGGTCGCGTACGACAACGCAATCGCGCACAAAATTGAAGCGGGCGCCGACATGTTCCTGATGCCGTCGCGCTACGAACCATGCGGCCTGAACCAGATCTACAGCCTGAAGTACGGCACTGTCCCAATTGTGCGCGCCACCGGCGGACTCGACGATACGATCGAACCATGGGATGCGCGCAGCGGGAAGGGAACCGGCTTCAAATTCTCTGAATACACGGGCGAGGCGCTGCTTGCGACCGTGAAGCACGCGCTGGCCGCTTATCGCGACCAAACGTCATGGCAGACGCTTATGCGCAATGGCATGACCCGGGATTTCTCATGGGGAGCCTCGGCCCGCGAGTACGGAAAAATCTACGACAAGGTGCGGCACCTGAGAATGGCGACACCACCAGAGAAGCCAGAAAAATCAGACAAAGCAGTAGCGCAGCCAGTGCCCGAGCCAGCCACACCGAGATCGTAGCGCCACATCGTACAGCTAGCCCGTAGCGACAGACCGTAGCAATCTTGTGCGAATCCTGCGTGTGCGGGTCAACTCCAACTTGTCACCCCACCCCATCCCGCCTAGAATCCTTCTACGCCGAGCGCCCTCCATGGCTCAAAACGAATCCGTCAACGGCAGTAGCAACGACCGTTTCCCCGCCACCCGCGGCTCCGTCATCGCAGGAGTTCGCAGCGAGAACAGCGCCGAACGCCAGCGCGCTCTCGACACGCTGTGCGAAGCATACTGGAAGCCGGTCTACAAATATGTGCGCCTGCGCTGGAATCGCGCCGCATCTGACGCTCAGGATCTCACTCAAGGATTTTTCGCCGAGATGCTGGAGCGCGGCTTGCTGAATCGCTTCGACGCCGGCAAGAGCCGCCTGCGCACCTATCTGCGCCTGTGCGTGGATAGCTTCGTGATGAACGAAGAAAAAGCCGCGCGCCGCCAGAAGCGTGGAGGCGAGACTCAGCACCTCGCGCTCGATTTCGTCGGCGCCGATTTTGCCAGTGCCGAAGCGGAGTTCGCGGGCACCACCATCGATGCGGCCGCCATCGCCTCTCCGGAATCTCTCGAAGAATTTTTCGAGAGGGAATGGGTGCGCAGTTTATTCGCGTTGGCTGTCGAAGATCTTCGCGAGTTGTGCGCGCAGCAGGAACGGGATCGCGCATTCCAGCTTTTCGAAGCCTACGATCTCGAAGGCGACGACAAAGTTTCGTACGCCCAACTCGCCCGGCAATTTGGAATCGCAGTCACGGAAGTTACGAATTCCCTCGCTTGGACTCGCCGCGAGTTTCGCAGGATTTCGCTCCAACGCCTCTCTGAAATCTGCGGCAGCGACGAAGAATTCCAGCGCGAGGCAAGGACGGCATTTGGCCGGGATGCCCGGTAATTGCGCGACCGAAGCCGCTTTTGGAAGATCAGAACGTTTGATGATAGCAGGCTCGATGATGGCTCACCCAATGATGGCAGGCTCGATGACGGCATCCCCAGACAGCCCACTCCGATGAGACATCTCTCCGACAAAGCGCTGGCCCGCCTGCGCAACGGTACCGAACTTCCCGATCTGAGCGGCACGCGCTACCGCCTCATCGAGCAAGTAGCGCGCGGAGGCATGGGTGTCGTCTACGCAGCGGAAGACCAGTTCCTGCAACGTCGCGTTGCGCTCAAAGTGATCGAAGAAGTGCTCGAAGTTCCCAGCAACGAAGGCGACCTCGCCAACCGTCTGTTGCGCGAGGCGCGTGTGTTGGCCCGCCTTGACCATCCCGGAATTGTTCCCGTACATGATGCCGGCACACTTGCAGATGGCCGCGTCTTTTACGCCATGAAGTTTGTCGAAGGCCAGCGCCTCGATCGATACATTGAGTCGCTTGCGTCCATTCCAGATCGCTTGCGTGTCTTCATGAGCATCTGCGATGCGGTTGCTTTCGCGCACGCCCGCGGGGTTCTCCACCGCGACCTCAAGCCTGCCAACGTGATGGTCGGTCCGTTCGGCGAGGTGCTGGTCATGGACTGGGGGCTCGCAAAAATTCTGGCGGATGCCCTCGAGGCCGCGCCTCGAATACGCGAACAGCCCAACGCGGCAATCCTCGACGATCCGGCGAAGCGCGAAAATGCGGACGAGGCTCCGCCGAGCGAGACTCCGGCCAGGGCGATTCCAGCCGCCACGAATTCGTCGAACACCTGCCACGGCAGTGTGCTAGGCACGCCCGGATACATGTCTCCCGAGCAAGCGCGCGGGGAGATCGACCTGCTGGATGCGCGCAGCGACATCTTCTCTCTCGGAGCATTGTTGCGATATCTCCTAACCGCGCGGCAACCGGCTGGTTCGTCGAGTCCGGCTGGTTCATTGGCTAGGATTCCATCGACTCAAACGGCGTCGACTCGAATCGACCGGTCCCTCGAAGCCATCTGCGCGAAGGCCTGCGCGCCGGCCCGCGAAGCGCGATACGCCACCGTGCCAGAACTGACCGCGGACATTTCGAGTTACCTCAACGGCCTGCCGATCGCGGCGCATCGCGAAAGCATTTTCGAAAGAGCATCCCGTTTCTACCGCCGCTACCGATTCTTCATTTTGCTGATAGCAGCCTACTTGCTAATGCGGGTGCTATTCATCGTCATGATCAGGCATTAAGGTTTAAAGGAATTCCAGATTCCGTTGTATAGAACTCCAGAACACAAAACGGAGGGTATTATGAACAAAATTCTTCTCGGTCTACTGCTGGGCGCGGTGCTTGGCGCCCTTGACGGAGCCACGGCCTGGTTCACTCCCGAAGTGCGTGCCCAGATGGTCGGAATCATCATCGGCTCGACCTTCAAAGGCCTGATTGCCGGAGTAGCAGCCGGCATCTTCGCTCGCAAAGTTAATTCCGTGCCACTCGGAATTCTATTCGGTTTGGCGGTGGGCTTCGCGCTCGCCTTTCTGATCGCCCAGATGCAGCATGGCCACTACTTCGCCATCATCATTCCCGGAAGCATCGTGGGACTGTTAGTGGGATATGCAACGCAGAAGTATGGGGAATCGCCAGCGCCAGCGCGCTAAGGGCATTCGTAGGGTGGTGTAGCGCCGGCATCCTGCCGGCCGCCGGCGGGCGTCCTCGTCCGCCGCCGCTCTAGCATCCGCGTGGGCGTCGAATGCATCTAGAATCGCTTGCGCAGGCGAACGTTCAGCGAATATTCTGGCTCCGTCGCTTGAATAGATCGCCCCATGCCCCGATCATCCGATGACCCGATCCAGTCGCGCACCATCTTCCACGTCGACATGGACGCTTTCTTCGTGTCGGTGGAGGAGCTCTACGACCCGTCGCTGAAGGGCAAGCCAGTCGTAGTCGGCGGGCAGCGCGATGAGCGTGGCGTAGTCTCGGCCGCCTCCTACGCGGCGCGCAAGTTTGGAGTTCACTCCGCCATGCCGCTCCGCACAGCGGCCAAGCTCTGTCCCCAGGCCATATTTGTGAATGGGCACCCCGAGCGCTATCGCGAATACTCCGGGCGCGTGCACGAGGTGCTCGGACACTTCTCGCCGCTCGTCGAAATGGCATCGGTCGACGAGGCTTACCTTGACATGACTGGAACCGATCGTCTGCACGGGCCTCCGCTGCGGAGCGCGCACCGCCTGCACGACGAAATGAAGTCAAAGACGCAACTCAACTGCTCGATCGGCATTGGCACGTCGCGTCTGATCGCGAAAGTTTCGTCGGCAAAAGCCAAGCCCAACGGTGTCCTCTGGGTGCTGCCTGGTCAGGAGGCAAAGTTTTTGGCGCCGCTCGATGTTGGCGACATTCCGGGCGTGGGCAAGGTGATGGAGAAAAATCTTCAGGACATCGGTATCCACCGCGTCGGCGATCTGGCAGCGCTGGAAGACAATGATCTGGAGCAACGCTTCGGAAAATGGGGGTTGGCGCTGGCCGGCAAGTCGCGCGGCGAAGATGCCGGCGGATGGTTCGACACGGCGGTTGGTGAGCACACCGACCCGAAGTCAATCAGCCACGAGCACACCTTCGACGAAGACACTGGCGATCTCGATCGTTTGCAGTCAACGTTGATGCGCCTCAGCGAGATGGTCGCCCGCCGCTTGCGCGAAGGTGGATATTTCGCGCGCACCATCCAACTCAAATTGCGCTACAAAGACTTCACAACCATTACCCGGGCGCACTCGCTTGAGCAGCCGACGCAAATGGACCATGAAATCTTCGAGCACGCGCGCCGTCTTTTTTTGCGCAACTGGAAAAAGGGCGCGGCCGTCAGGCTATTGGGAGTGCAAACCTCAAACTTCGAAGCGGGACCCGGGCAACTCGATTTGCTCGAACCCGCGCGCGACGGTCTTGGAAGGAACGACCGCTGGCAAAAAGTCCTCGCAGCAGCCGATCATCTTCGTGACAAGT
>JBAWBE010000747.1:0-8332 GCA_049589635.1 Terriglobales bacterium | reverse complement strand
CGGCAACCACGTCCAGACGCGTGCCAACGGTTCCGTTCGCTCCGTCAATGGGCACGTCAACGGTCACAGCGTACACGTCGAACATGGCGTGCACGGCGGACGCCGTGTCGTCTCCGAGCATAACGGACGCCGCACCGTCGCGTATGGGCGTCATGGCGGATACAGCCAGCGCGCCTTCTATCGCCACGGCGGTCACGAATACTATCAGCGCACCTACTATCGCGGCGGTCGCGCCTACGCCTACGGCTATCGCGGCTATGCCTATGGTGGCTACAACTACTACGGCTACGCTCCGGCGTACTACTGGGGAGCACCCTATTACGGATGGGCTTATAACCCGTGGCCTGCGCCTGTCGCCTATGGCTGGGGGTGGGGTGGAGCGCCCTGGTATGGCTATTACGGCGCCTACTGGAATCCGTACCCGGTCTATCCCAGCGCGGCATTCTGGCTGACAGACTTCTTCGTCGGGGCGGCCTTGCAGGCAGCTTATGCCGACCAGCAGCAGGCAGCTGACGACAATGGCGAACTGATGCCTCCGACATTCAATCAGGCATCTTCCGACGTAATCGCGGATCTCTCAACGTCCGATCCTCTGGTGGCCGCGAGCCTTGCCTCCATGTATCCACGAGGCAATCTGATGCTTGCCGGCGCTCCATCCAGCGGCGCTCAACCCGCCATGACCAAGGAGATCAAGGACGCGCTCTCCGAGGAAATCAAAAACCAGATCGCAGCCGAGAAGACCGCGGCGGCGAACAAAGACAGTGCCGGCAACGACAGCGGACCTCCAGCGGCCCTCGATCCGAACATCCGCTTCTTTGTAGTAGCAAATGAAGAGGATCTGACCGACAAGGATGGCAATGAGTGCACGCTAACCGGCGGAGACGTTGTCTACCGGACTGGCGACACCCCGGACGACGACCATATGGTTGACGCCCAGGTAAAGGCCAGCCGCAAGGACGAATGCGCGATCGGCGCAACCGTAGGCATCTCCACCGACGACCTGATGGATATGTACAACAACCTGCGCCAGAACATGGCCGATGGCATGAAGGAGCTGGCAGCCAAGAACGGAAAGAACGGACTGCCAAAAGCTCCCGATACCACGACCACAGGTGGTGAAATCCCGGCACCCACGCCCGATGCGAACGTTCAGGACGATCTGAAACAGGCGCAATCGGACGGAGACGCAGCCGAAGCCGACGCAAAACAGCCGAACTAACTCTGGCGGCGCGCCTCGCATGATTAGAGTGCGACGCGCGCCGTTCAGCCATACTGTTAGTTCTGACGAACCGGTTCCGAACTATGGGTTCCGATCTGCGGATTCTTAGACAGTTCGTTTTGTTACGCAGTTCATTTTGTATCAGGGCATCGCCTTAGCGATGCCGCAAGCCCACGCTACTGATTGCCCCTTTAGGGGGCTGAGGTCTTCGCGAAGAGCAACCAAATTAAACTCCTCCCCGGCCCGGCAGAGGAGCAGCTTCATAGGAGGAATTCGCAATGCGCTCCAAGATTCAGACGCCCCTTCTGATCGTCACGTTGATCCTCGTTGGCCTAACGCCCGGCCTGCTGAGCGCGCAAGTATCGCTCGGCGATCAACTCAACGCGCAATATAACCTGGTCAAGATGGGCGAAGACTCGAACGGCGCAGCCGTGATCGAGGCGGGAACGATTCTCAAAGTCAACAAGGGCGGCATCCTGAGCGTTCCCTACGGCGACCAGACCAGCGGCATGGCGACGAAATATCAGGACGGCGCCGTACACTCGCCGAACGCCCTGGGAATGAAAGCGCGCGGAAGCCTCCTCGGCCACTTCGGCAAACAGCAGACCACGCAGTTCTTCCAGGTCGGAAACAAAGTCTACCCGACCAAGATTCAAGTCAATGCGGACAAGGATCAGGTGGTAATGGGCATCGTCTCCTGCGATTCCTGCAACAACATCAGCCCGACCACGTTCTACAAAGCCGATATCGTGTTCCAGTTCAACAAAGGCCAGCTCGCGAAAATGAGCGCCCCGCAGGTGGAAGATGCCATCGCCGGTCTCCTCGCCATCGATGACAGCGGCGGCGACCAGGGCAACAACAATGGCGGCAACGGTAACGACCAAGGCGGTAACAACGGCGGTAATGATCAAGGCGGCAATGGCGGAGGAAACGGCGGCGGTAATGGGGGCGGCGGTGGTAACGGCGGCGGACAAGCCAACAACCAGCCCCCACCGGAACCGGCGCAAATCGAAAAAGGCATGACGCCCGATCAGGTAAAGAACGCGATCGGTGTGCCCGACAAGATCATCAACCTCGGCGCCAAGCAGATTTACGTCTACAAGGACATCAAAGTGACGTTTATGGGCGGCAAAGTTTCAGACGTGCAGTAGACGTAAAGTTCCAGAAGTGCAGTAACACCCTTTTCTAATTTGTCATCCTGAGCGAAGCGAAGGACCTGTTTTCTTTTCGTCCACCACGAAAGCAGGTCCTTCGCTTCGCTGGATGAGAATTAGATTATTGCGAGCTCCGTCAAACAACCGCTAGAGTATCTTCTTCCCAAACGCCGAGAGAGCCAGCTCCACGGCCAAGTCCGCCGTCTGATTGCGCTCATCGATGACCGGATTCACCTCCACAATCTCCATGCTCAGCATTCGCCCGTGGTCAGAAATAATTTCCATGGCCAGATGCGCCTCGCGATAAGTAGCGCCGCCCCACACCGGCGTGCCCACTCCAGGCGCGTCTTCCGGATCGATCCAGTCCATATCAAGCGAGACGTGATATCCAGCCGTGCCGCGTCCAGCCATGCGCAGCGCCTCTTCCATCACCGCGCGCATGCCGCGCTCGTCAATGTCGCGCATGGTGAAGACCTCGACGCCCGCCTTGCGAATATTTTCTTTTTCAAAATTGTCGACGTCGCGAATCCCAACCAGCACGCAATTCTCCGGAGCAATCTTCGGCGAAAAGTCGTAAATCTTGCCCAGCTCCAGCGGAGGCAGCCCCATGATCGAAGCCAGCGGCATGCCATGCACATTTCCGCTGGGAGAAGATTCGGGAGTGTTCATGTCAGTATGCGCGTCAATCCAAAGCAGCCCAATCTTCTGCCCCTGCCGCCGATAAAACTCAGCCACCCCAGAAACAGTCCCGGCAGCAACCGAATGATCTCCTCCGAGCACAAGCGGAACCTTGCCCGCTTCGAGCGTCTTGAGAACCATCTCAGCGCTCTTGACGCAGGTAGCAGTAATCTCCTTAAGATATTTCGCACTGGCGGCGCCTTCTTTTTTCTGCTCAGGAATAGCGACAGCAATATTGCCGGCATCTTCCACAACGTGGCCGATAGCCTCAAGCCGCGCCTCCAGTCCAGCAACCCGTACGGCCGACGGCCCCATATCGACGCCGCGGCGTGACTGGCCAAGGTCAAGAGGAACGCCAATAACCCGAATTTGACGCGGACTGATGCTGCTGAACGTAGTAGTTCGCAGGGGCATAGTTAATTTTCATTTCCCGGAACTCCCGCATTGTACCGCGCGGAGTCGGTTCGATAGCAGTTCCGAAGGTGGCCCATTCTAAATTTCGCGGCCCTTGCGAAATTTAGAGGGGGGATGTTGGACGAACTTAAACCCTTACCCACCCTCGAAACGCCCTCGCGGCATAGTAAGACTCCGCGCCGTTGTGATAGGTAAAAACCGTGTCGAAGCGGCGATCACAAAACAGCGCGCCTCCGAGTTCTCTCATCTTGGAAGGTGTTTTCACCCAGCTCGAAGTTTTCAGGTCGAACTCTCCCAGTTTCTGCAACTCTCGATATTCTTCTTCCGTCAAAACTTCAACGCCCATGGCCTCTGCCATCTCCATAGCGTTCCCTTTTGGCTTATTTTCTTTCCGTGAATCCAGCGCTTCTCGGTCGAAGCAAAGACTTCTTCGGTCTTTGGGACTCTCCGCCGCACAATCGTAAAAAATGTATTCGCCAGTCTTTTTATCCTGACCAACAACATCCGGTTCGCCGCCGGTTCTTTCCATTTCATTGAGCGACCACAATTTTTCAGCATTCGCTTCCAGCTTCGCTTGTACTTTCGCCCAGTCAAGACCTTTGTGGCGATTCATGTTCTTCTCAAAACGAGCTTTCAGTGTCTTGAGTAGTTCTTCACCTTGTTTTTTTGAAAGGGTCGGATTTGACTTAGTTTTCATGCACCCTCCTCATCTGGCTTTTTCACTTCTGCACTCTAACTTCTGCATTCCTAATTGCCCCTCAATTCACGACTTCTGACCCACTCCCGGCGTCCAGCCAGGCGCTTCAGCTCCGAACTGCTTCGAATATTCGCCGACCAATCGCTGCCAGCCCGCAAACTTCATGGCGTTGACGCCGGCGATGGATCCCATCGGCGTACCCGCAAGCATCCGCTCCAGAACATCGAAACAGATGTGCCACCCCGCGGCGCCCCACGAGACGAACCGGCGATCGATGCTGTGCCACAGCGTCAGGCGCGTGCCGCTACCAAGGGCTTCGAGTTCCCACCGGATATCGCTGTACTCGAGTACATTGGGAGCGTCGGCCCGCGTCACTCTGGTTTCCTGCGGCACGGGCCTTCCCACCCAGGTAAGGTTCACCGTCGCTCCAACCGTATCCAGGCTGCCATCGACCACAAAGGGAGCCCACTCGCGCAGTTGCGCCGGATCGGTAAGCGCCTGCCAGACTTTTTCCGGCGAGTGGCGCAGATCGCGGACGAGAATAAGCGTCCATTTGTCTTCTCCCTTTTCTACCTGCGCCCCGAAGGCCGGCCCCGGTTCGTACTGCGCGAGATCGTTCACTTTCTTCTCCTTAGCCTGATTCCTCTTAACTGATTCTGCCTAACCTGATTCTGCCTAACTCGACCAGTTTGCCAGCTGGGTGAGCTGGACGAGGTTCCCGCAGGTGTCCTTCAGCATGGCAATGGTCGAGCCGCGCGTATCGGTAGGCGGCATTGTGAACTCGGCGCCGCGTGCCTTGATCCGCTCATAGTCGCCCTTAACGTCATCCGTAAAAAAATTAGCCGCCGGCTGATTCTGTTGAAAGATCGCCTGCTGATACGTCTTGGCCGCGGGATTGTTGTTCAGCGCCAGTTGCAGCTCAGTGCCGTTCGGCTCCTCGGGAGAGGCCACGGTCAGCCAGCGATAAGGGCCGTTGCTGAAATCGGATTTCTTGGCAAAGCCCAGTACGTCAGTATAGAAATTCAGGGCCTTGGCCTGGTCGTCCACATAGATGCTGGTCACTTTGATTTTCATTTCGTTTCTCCTTTATTACGTTCGCGGTTTGGCCGCGTCGTCTTTCTTCCTTTCTTTTTCGATGATGTTAGCTTCTTTGATGTTGACGGATTGGACGTTAACGGCTCTCGCTTTGAGAGACTCGTAGACGAATTTGCTGCAGACGAATGTGACGTTGAATTTGCTGTTGACCGATCCCTGCTGTCCGGATCAATACGATCAAGGTGCCGTTCCAGAGCATCCACATGAGCCAACCAGAACCGGCGGAACTGAGCCAGCCAGCTATCCACCTCCTGAAACCGTTCCGGCCTCAGCCGGTAGAGACGTCTCTGTGCGTCCACCATAGACTCCACAAACCCGGCCTCGCGCAGCACGCGCAGGTGCTTTGAAACAGTCGGCTGCGTCATCCGAAGCTGCCGCTCAATCTCTCCCACCGACTGCTCCGACGAAAGCAGAAGGCTCAAGATCGCGCGCCGGTTAGGCTCAGCAATGATTTCGAAGGCCGATTCCATGCTTTGTATATACCTTATAAGGCATATACGTGTCAAGGCATATGTGGAATATTTTTAAAAGTGGAATATTTTTAAAATGAAGAGCACATATCCAAGAAAGGAGTAAAAAATGCAGCCGCGGAGAGGGCAGCTCATCTGAGCCAGCAGGGCTTCAGCATTAAATCATTCAATAAGGAAAGGCTTGACGAATGCTTGGAGTCCGTACGGACTGCACGTCGCGCTCACGGAATCTTCAATCTGATTCCTGGACGCACCGCCGGGCGCATGTTCCACAAAACCGGTCCATGCACCCGGCGGCGTATTCTCGCGTGCTCAATGTAACGATCTTTACTCGTCAGTCTTCATCGCCGTCGTTGTCCGGGCCCTGTGGCTTGTGTTTAGCTCCGGTGATCGCGTCGGTTTCGTAGTAGGTTTCGAAGTAGCTGTCCGTGTAGGGCAACCCCGTCGCCGGATTGATATTCGGCGTGATGTAAGTGAACGGAAGTTTCGTCGAGGACGTAAAGAACTCCCACATCGGAACCACCGTTTGCCCGTTGTAAGACGTGTCAAACGTGTTGGAATCGGCGTACGTATACCCCGCGGGCGCAATCTTCGTCCCGGCGGGATAGAAGTTCTGCTCGGTAAAGTTCAAAATGCTGCCAAAGTCGTGCGCCCACTCCGGAGGCAAGTTCGCGTATTGGCTGAGCGTGGGCAGAGTGTTGCTGCTGAGCGCGCCCGAGACCGTCCCCGGCACTGTATACGGCGAAACCACCAGCAGCGGCACGCGCAAACCGTACGTATAGCCGCATCCCCAGTTGCCGCCCTGCGAATTCGTGCAACTAAAGTTGCTGGGAGGCGTCCCCGTCCCCACATTGACCGCCGGCGGCGGAACGTGGTCGTAGAAACCGCCCCAATCGTCCCACACGACGAAGATGGCCGTGGGTTCGGCGTTCCAGTAATCGCACGCGCCACTGCTGTTGGCACTGCTCTGGCCGATCGCGTCGACAATCAGCGCGACCCAGTCCGGCCCGAGGTTATTCGGATCCTGTCCGGGATGGTCCGACCACACTTCGTCCGGAGTGACCCAACTGATCTTTTGCAGATTGCAGTTCGCAATATCGGTCAGGATCGGCGCACCAGTTACATCGGGAACCGGGAAGCTCTCATGACTATACTCATTGCCCCCGGTCGCAGGATTCGGGCCGCACGCCGCCGGAGCAGTCCCACCCGAGTTAGGCAGGATAGCATTTTGCGAGTAACACACCTGCGTAATCGCCTCCGGCGCATTCCAGATGATGCCCGGCTGCTGCGCGTAGTATCTCCAGGTAATGGCCGTTCCCGCTTTGTCGGTTCGGTCTGCAACCGTGCTGGTCTGGCTCGTCGAGACGGTCACCAATGTGTTGCGGTCGTAACACACATAGCCGTCTTCCAAAAAACCAGTTGGCGTAGGAAACAGAGTCCCTACCGAGGTTTCCGTGCCTGTCGGATCAATCCACTTCAGACTCGTATCTACTGCTCCATCGCACCCGGCCGTCAAAAACCCCGCGTTTTCCGAAACGAAATACCTGGAGTATGCGTCGCCCGGCCAGGTCGGCGCTGACGTGCCACCGAAAAGGAACTGGTGCGCCGGAAAACTCGGCCCCTGGTTCGTCTGGAACATGTAGTTGGCCCAGCCATAGGCGTTCGCAATACTGAAATACGGCTTCGTCACCGCTTTTTGTACAGCGATGTACGGCCCATACAGAGGCACAGTCATTCCGTCACACTTGGCCGTAGTGTTGCCACAGGTAGCGCCGCTACCCGAGAGGCAAGCCCCATCGAGCGCTCCGCTGTCATATTGCGTTTCCCAATCGGTGTGCGAGTGACTGCCGCCCCCGCAGTCGAGATTTGGCCACGATTGCAACTGCGTGCAGGTGGTGGGCGAAACGAATTTATTCGGACCACCGTTGGCAAGGTCGACCCCCGGCGCGAATCCGTTCCAGGCTGGGCAGCCAGCAGCGCCGATGAAGGGATTGCCCCCAAACAGAGTGTCCGGCGTGCGGTTTTCCTGGATAATGAAAATGATGTGGCTGAAATGCGGCGGCGCCACGTAAGTTGGGCCAGTCGCCCATTGAGCATTCGCTGCTAATGCTGTGAAGAGGGTAAACAACGTAACTACGAGAGGGGTATTTTTCGCCATAACAGTTTCTCCTAGTACTGCGGTAGGTGAAAACCATGCCCTGTTTTGGCCCGAACGTGACTCTAAATCTACATCCAATCTGCCCTGTCCATTATGAAGTTACTGTAAAAAACTTTTTATCCCGTCGCGTTATCTCTAACTGGCCCGGATCTGCGCGGCTTGGTGCCCAGGTTCGCGCCCGTTCTTTTGGGCGCAAACCTGGGGAAGACGGCTAGGAAGTCTTTATGTTATCGTGCATTGAAGCGGCAGTATCTCGTTCTTTCCACACGCCAGCGCCGACGTCTCAAAACCTTCTCGTAGAGAAACGTCGGCTTCGGGTATGGCTTCTTGCGGCCGGGTTTGCCTTTGGCTGCAATTCTGGAAGGAGTCTTCCGTCCTGCGGTTGGGTTCTCAGAGGACTCATCCATAACTCGCCTCTGGAAACTTGTTACCACGTCGGACCAGACT
>JBAWBE010000746.1:0-24620 GCA_049589635.1 Terriglobales bacterium | reverse complement strand
AGGCTATTGGGAGTGCAAACCTCAAACTTCGAAGCGGGACCAGGGCAACTCGATTTGCTCGAACCAGCACGCGACGGTCTTGGAAGGAACGACCGGTGGCAAAAAGTCCTCGCAGCAGCCGATCATCTTCGTGACAAGTTTGGCGAGTCGACAATCGGTCTGGCGACCGGAATGAAAGGCGGTTTCCGCGAACGCACGCACGAAAATCCAGTCGGCCTGCCGGGGAAGTCACCAGAAAAAGATCGGAACAAGAATTCGACCACACCACCGAGTCAAAAAATCACAGACAAAAGTCAGTAAACAGGGAAAGGAAACGAATGGTTTTGAATTTCTTGGCGTCTCGGCGGTGAAGACGTTGATAATGCCTACGAAATATATTCGCGAATATATTCATCGCGCGACGTCGCTAGCTGGTGCGCGTCGCCGTCAAAAATAATCTTGCCGTCGTGCAGAATCAGAAAGCTCATCGCCACCTCGCCCCGCTGGCCCTTGGGGATCGCCACCATCTTGTTCGCCTTCTTGTCGAACTCGTGGCTCGCCAAGGTGAATGCATCTTGCAGCCGATGAGTTACCAGCAGCGCGCTGGTCTTGTAGACGTCACGCTGCTTCATGATCAGCTCGACGATCGTGTTCGAAGTGACTGGGTCAAGGCCGCCGGTGGGCGAATCGTAAAGTATTACCTCGGGCTGCGAGATGATGGCGCGCGCAATTGCCACCCGGCGCCGCATGCCGCCCGACAGCTCCGACGGAAACATATCGTAGGTGCGCTCCAGCTCGACAAATCGCAGCGACTCGCGTACGCGCCGCTCGATTTCGTCGAAGGGAACTTTCTCTTCCATCAGCCGGAACGCTACGTTCTCCCAGACCTTCATCGAATCAAAAAGCGCACTCTCTTGAAATACGATGCCCACACGGCTGCGGAGCTTAAAAAGCTCCTGCTCGGTCATGGTGGTGATTTCCTCACCGAGCACCGTGATGCGTCCGCTGTCGGGCCGCATCAGGCCCATTGCGAGTTTAAGCAAGAGGCTCTTGCCCGACCCCGCCACGCCAAACAGAGCTTTGGTCTCACCATGGTGCAAGCGGAACGAAATTCCGTCGAGCACAATCTTTTCGTCGAACGCGAGACAAACTTTATCGAACTCGATCGCATAGCCCGACGTGTCGCCGGTTGCGGCGGCAGGTTGTTCAATTGGGAGAACTGGACTCATGCTTTACCGAACACCCATTATCTATCGCATGTATCTATCGCACGCCAAACAACGCAAAGATCAGTTTGGTAACGAAGAAATCGACAATCAGAATCAGCACCGACGAAGCGACCACCGCCTGGGTAGTCGATCGGCCGACGCCCTGTGTGCCTCCGGTGGTTGACATGCCGTAGTAGCAGCCGACGGTGGAGATGATAAATCCGAACACCACCGGTTTAAGCAGCCCGCTGAAGACATCGCGGAAAACCAGGATCTGCCACGCGGTCGTCCAGTATTGATTTGAGTCGAGTCCAAACAGGAAATGCGCGACCGCCCATCCTCCGACCAGTCCAAGCAGATCCGCAATGATGGTCAGAAAAAACAGCATGAACGCGGTGGCGCCGACGCGTGGCGTAACCAGCTTTTTGCTGGGGTCGGTTCCAAGCGCACGCATCGCATCAATCTGCTCGGTCACGATCATCGAGCCGAGTTCGCTCGCCATGCCGGAAGCATTCCGACCCGCGACCATGAGCCCGGTAATCAGCGGCCCAAGCTCAGTGACCATGCCGAGCGAGACAAGCTGGCCGATCAGCGTGACGCCGCCGAAGCGTTGCAGCGTGCTTGCCGAATTCAGCGCCAGCAGTGCGCCGACAGAAAGCCCGGTGAGGATAACGATTGGCAGCGAGCCAAAGCCGATCAGGTCGGCCTGTTGCAGCATGTCCGCCATGTAAACCGGAGGGCGGAAAAAATTCCCGACCGACTGCGCGGCCAGCATGACGTATTCCTGCACCGCCACCACGAAGTCTTTCGCGATGTCAAAGGGTGAGGTCAGTTCGAGTTCAAGCGCCATGGGACAAGTAGAATTCGTTCACGGAACTATAACAGAGAGGACTGATCGGGTCATCGGGCCCTCTAAAATCAGCCGTGTCTTCACTGAGAACTGATAACTGACAACGGTTTTTCAGATCGCCCGCTCATCCCGATGATTATTCTTCTTGCGAATCTCAATCGCGAGCCTCTTGATTTTCTGGTTCAGCGTCGAGAGCGGGACGTGGAAACGCTCGGCAGCCTCGGTCTGGTTCCAGCCGCATTTTTCCAGCATGTCGATGATGATGCGGCGCTCGCAGTCTTCCATAATGCCAAAGAGCGTGGCGCCGGCGCTGGCCTCAAGCCGCGGAACCGTGCTGCCTCGTCCGACAATGTGATCGGGCAGCAGATCCGTCCCGATCGTCGCATCGGACGACAGCACGACTGCGCGCTCGATCGTGTTTTCGAGTTCACGCACATTGCCCGGCCACGAGTAGCTCACCAGCGGCCGCAGCGCCTCCGGAGTCATATAACGGCGAGAAAGGTCGTTTTCCTCCGAGTATTTTTTGAGGAAGTGTTCGACCAGCAGCGGAATGTCTTCGCGGCGCTGCCGCAGCGGCGGCAGGTCAAGCGTGATCACGTTCAGCCGATAGAACAAGTCTTCGCGGAATTTTCCTTCACGCACCATCTGCCGCAGATCGACGTTGGTGGCCGTGATGATGCGCACGTCTACCTGTATTTCCTGCACTCCGCCAAGGTGCATGAACTTGCGGTCCTGCAGCACGCGCAGAATCTTCGACTGCGTGTCCATGCTCATCGTGCCAATTTCATCTAGAAAGAGCGTGCCCCGATCGGCGACTTCAAAGAGTCCCTTCTTTGACGCGATCGCGCTCGTGAATGCTCCCTTGACATGGCCAAAGAGAGTCGACTCGAGCAAATCCGGCGGAGTTGATCCCGAATTCACCGGCACAAACGACCGATCGCGCCGCGGCGAGTTCAAATGAATCGCCTTCGCGATCAGCTCTTTGCCCGTCCCGCTCTCGCCCTGCAGCATCACCGTCGAGCGGCTGGGCGCGACCTGCGCCACCAGGTCGAATATCTTCAGCATCGGCTCGCTCTTGCCGATAATGTTCTCAAAGTTGTAGCGCTGCTTGAGCGCGCGCTTCAGCTGAACGTTTTCTTCTTCCGCCTTCTGGCGCGCCACGGCGCTGCGCACGTCGGCCAGCAGTTTCTCGTTGTCCCAGGGCTTCTGAATAAAATTCGTCGCGCCCGACTGCATCGCGGATACCGCGTTTTCTACCGTGCCGTACGCGGTAATCATGATCACCGCTTGCTCGGGATGCACGAGGCGAATCTCGCCGAGTAAGTCCATCCCGCTCTTGTCCGGCAGCGCCAGATCGAGCAGCACGACGTCAAAGCTGCGCTCGCCGATCTGCGTCATGCCCTCGCGCGCCGTGCCCGCAACCGTAACGTCGTAGCCTTCCAGCGACAGCAAGGTCTCCAGCGACTCGCGAATTGCGAGCTCGTCATCGATGATCAAAATCTTGCCCGCGCCCTGTCCGGCATTTTGCCCGGAGTGTTGTCCCGAGTTTTGCGGTGATCCATCCGGACCAAATCGGCGCGGCATTACTGCAACTTCAGACGGCATGGGCTACCTTCCTGACCATTGGGAAATCAAGCGTGAATGTTGTTCCTTCTCCGGGCCGGCTCTCCACGCGAATGTGGCCGGCGTGTTCCTGGATGATGCCGTAGGAAACCGAAAGTCCAAGCCCCGTGCCGCGATTCTGGCCCTCGGTGGGCGTGGTCTTAGTTGTAAAAAATGGATCGTAGATGCGATGAATATTTTCCTGCGCGATGCCTGAACCTGTGTCGCTGACGCGCACGCTCACGAATTCGCCATTCTGAGTGGCCACGTTCAGCACGCCGCCTCCCGCCATTGCGTCCTTCGCATTCAAAAATAGATTCAAGAAGACTTGCTGCAAGCGCCCCGCGCTCCCTTGGATCGGCGGCAAATTCTCATAAAAATCTGTTTGCACCTGCACGTGCGCAACTTTGAACTGATGCTCCAGCAGCGCCAGCGTGTCGGCAATCACTTTGTTCAGGCTGATCTCGGCGAATTCCGTGCCCGTAGTGCGCGAAAAATTCAGCAGGTTGTTGACGATCTCTGACGCGCGGAAAGTCTGCTTCGTAATCTTGTCAAGCAGTCCCGCCTTCTGCGGATCGGTCTGTAGTTGTTTCGCGAGCATCTGCGTGTACGACGAAATCACCGCCAGCGGCGTATTCACTTCGTGCGCCACGCCTGCCGCCAGCAGTCCGATCGACGAGAGCTTGTCGGCCTGCGTAAGCTGTACTTCAAGTTCGATGCGCTCGGTGATGTCGTCCATAATGACCAGTCGTCCGACCACATTGAACTTGCGCGTAACCAGCGGAGCGATGGCCACGTTCACCACCCGCCATTCACCAGTCGGCGTCGCCAGCCGGAACTTATAAAGATTGTGAATGCCCGGATTCTGTCGCACGCGGTAAAACTCTTCGACAAACGATGCCGGCAGCACTTCGCTCAGCGACCGCCCAACCACTTGCCACCGCGGCTTCGCATACATCACTTCCATCTGCGAGTTCCACGATTCGATGCGGTCTTGCAGATCGACCGCCAGCACGCCCACATTGATCGACTCGACGATATTCTCGTTGAAATCCTTCAGCCGCTCGTACTCAGTGACCTTCTGCTCAAGCGACGCGTAAAGCCGCGCATTCTGGATCGCGATCGCGATGTATCCCGCCAAAGTTTCCAGCAGTTCGACATCTTCACTAGTCAGGAAGTCGCCTTCCATCGTCTTGCCCAGCCCAAGAAACGCAATCGTCTTTTGCCGCGCGTGGCACGGAATGTAGTAATTCAAATCAAGCCGCGAGATCGCTTCTTGAGCCGCCGAAGTTTCGCGCGGCAACTGGCGTGTGTTCTCGAAGAAAATGTGTCCGGCAGCGTCTTCCGCACGCGGCTTCGACAAAAATCCGAGATCAACTGCGCCCACCGCGCCCAACCCAAACGATTTCGAAACTTCAAAGCGCGACGAGTCGGCGTTGCTGAGGAAGATAGCGATGCGATCCACCATCAACGTGTGCGCCAGTCGGTCAACCAGCGACGACAGCATCTTGTCGAGGTCGGTCTCCGAACTCAGTTCGCGCCCAAATTCCACCAGAGTGCGCCGGTAATCGTAGCGCGTGCGATAGAAGAATTGATCCAGCTTCTCCTGAATCCACTTCCGCACCGGATCGAACAGCAGCGCCGTAACGACGATCGCCACCACCAGCCCAAGCGGGCCGGCGCTCGGCACGCGCGTGTGGACAAGCTCGGCGATTCCGCCCACCACCGCAAAGTATCCGCCCGCAATCGCCGCCGCTGCCAGCGTATAAGCCATGCCGCGCTTAAAGATCAGATCGACGTCCATCAATCGATAGCGGACGATCGCGTACCCAAAAGTCAGCGGCAGAAGGCCCAGCGAAAGCACGGTGACCTTCATCGCCGGCGAAGGCATCGCTCCAAACAAATACGGCAGAACATAAAACGCGGTAAAGGGCGTAATCGCCAACACCGTGCCGCGCATGATCCATTTCAACTGTTGCCGCAGAATCGGAGTCGCAGCTTGCCGGTAATTGCGCCACAAAACCACCGCCGCCGAGACGAAGAAAACCGTCAGGTAGGCCCAATGCACGCGGTTCAGATTCCATAAGAGCCGCGCGCTGGCCGCGAAAAATTGAAGCGTCAAAACCTGTACAGCTAGCAGCACCGCTCCCGGCACATACAGCGCCGGAATCGACCATCGATGCTTGCCGACAAACGGCCGCCGCTCCGGGAACGTCAGCACAAAATGCAAAAACAGTGCCGGTTGCAGGAGCCACGCAACTTCGTTACTCCAAAAAACGATCCAATCAAATGTGTTGAGCTTTCCCGTGAAGTGCAGTGAATAGAAGACAAACGAGACAAGGCAGAATATATAAAAGTGCAGCGACCCAACCGCCGTCCAGCGCCGCAGCAGAACATACAATCCGATGCCAAGATAAATTAGCGCAATCAGCCGCAGCCAGTCGTTCATGGAGCGCTCGGCCGGCACCAGCACGACCTGCACGTCCAAAGGCACCGCACCGCGCAGCAGCGAGTAAGTCGCCTTCGAATACACTCCCGAGTCGTAAAGCTGCCGCTCAATTGCCGCCGAGCTACTTACCGGGTGATTGTTGATGCTGACGAGAGTGTCGCCATTTCGGACACCCGCGAGGGCTGCGGAGCCGTTTGGGTCGAGCCGGTCGGCAACGACCGATCCGTTCTTCTCCAACCACCACACGCCGTCGTCGGGAGTAGCCGTTTGGTGTTCCAGTTTGTAATTGAAACCCGCGAAAACGACAGCCGCGAATGTCACCAGCCCAATGACGATCACCGTAAAGCGGGCCTGAAATTCGCGGTTCATGGGCTGGGCCGACGGAGATGCACTAACAAGCGTTAGCTTAGATGCACCTGTGTGCGGAATTCTCCGTCGTGTAGAAAGCAAGTTCACTGCCACCTTCCAATTTTTTGCACTTCCGGCAAGTCCAGAGCCTGGAATAACTTCGGGCAATTATACGGATTTCAGAGTCCGCTGGCTATGATATTTGGAATGTGTCATATGTTATTTGGGATGCCCGAAATCAGTTACGAATCACGCGCCATGCGGCCACGGATCCAAAACGGGACGCTATCGGATGGAGAACTAGTCTTTTGTGATTTGGAATTTGACTGCCAGAAGCTAGTAGCCGGGAGCTAGAAGCTGAAAAAGGGAAGTGGGGTCTGGGAGTTGAAGGGAGTATCAGAAGAAAACTGGCGGCTTGTATGGAGGGCGGAAACTGCGGAAATGTGACGTGCCCAAACCCAATTTTTAGATTGGGAGGTTTCGGAGCCTTCCCCGTCTCCTAAACCTCCCACTTACTGGTCTCACCGACTCAACCAGGAGCCGGTAAGGAAACCGTGCAAGTGAACTCATAATGCCCCCACTCCTAAGAAAGGTCCATGGAGAGAATCTGAATCGATCTGAATTGATCTGAAGCGAATTCGCCAGCCCAGCCACACCTTAATCGTGGCGCCAGCGTCCCGCCGCACATCCCCGAGAAAAGAAAGCCAGCTCTCAGGAGGAAATGGTAGTGGTGCAGTTTGGATTTCCACAGGACAGACAGATCGCTCGCACATGTGAAACACTTTGCCATGCCTAAAAAGAAGGGAGGGGCTAAGGCCAAGAGGATCGCAGTCCGTATCCGCAAGGTCCCCATCGAAGCAGTACCGATCCTCAAACTGGTAGCTAAGACAATCGTCCCATGGGAAACTGACGCCATGAAGAAGCATGACCGAGTTCTGCAGTTTGGAAACATTAGGCAAGGCCAGCCCATACAGGCGCGATGCAGCACTTGCCAAAGGATATTTATCGGCAAACCAAGGCCGAATGATTAAGAAAAATGATAAAACGGACGATATTCTCCTGCGAATACGCGCCGAATTTGAGGCACACAACTGTCAACAGGATGCCGGCCAATCCGCTGCCCGGATCGTAAGAGAAGCTACCCAGAAAGAGTGAACTGCATTTTCAACCTGCACCACTACCGGGGAAATCCAGCCCTTGACAGTCCCACTCTGGCAGACCAAAATCTCAAATACCCATTCCCACAGGGCCTTAATGGCCGGAGTTCGCAGGTGCCGGACAAGAAGTTCTGCTTCGACGATTTTCAACTCGACTTCACACGCTTCCAACTCTTCCGCCAGGGTAAGCCGTTGCGCCTGGAAGGGCTGCCCCTACAGCTTCTGATGTTCCTCGTCGAAAACAAAGGGCAACTCGTTACCCGCGAGCAGATCTCCGCGGCGCTCTGGAGCAAGGATGTTTTCGTCGACGTCGACCAGGGCATCAACACGGCGATCCGCAAAATTCGTCGCGCCCTCGGCGACGATGCCGGAGAGCCTCACTATCTCCAAACGGTAGTCGGACGCGGATATCGCTTCGTGGCGACCGCCGCCGAAGATGACCAGGCGACCGCAGCGGCGGCGCCCCAGTCACAGGTGTCTTCGGATTTCATGGTCACCCCCGAAGAACTCGGCCGCGCCATCATGACCGCCGCCGGCCTGGATCCCGACAATCCCAAAGCACCGGCCCCCAAACCTCGCGAAGAATCTTGACGCTCATTACTCACGCAAGCCTATGTTAGTAATTTAGATACAGAGCATGTCATTGAACAAGATACGAGGCAGTCTAAGGCGTCACATAGAGTACAAAAACAACATACCCCCCAAAAGATGTGGGAGCCAAACCGCGGCTCCCACTCAAGCGACAGAGGCGATATCACTCAATTAGTAAGAACCTGGGCCCGAGAAATAAGTTGCCATCCCACTCACAAAAAGACGCGGACGAAATTCCACAAACGTCCGCGCGAAATAGCTCGAATCACCCAACAAATTCCACCCGTTCGGCGCCCGTCGATTCAACGGCAAGCGACACTTCAATCGACCTTTCGATCGGCCCTTCGACGATCGAAGAGCACTGGCTCCCACTCGCGAACGGCCGCATGCGCTACCTCAAAGCTGGACGCGGCCCGGCGCTCATCCTAGTCCACGGTCTACTCGGTTATTCATTTTCGTGGCGCTTCACCATGCCCGCCCTCGCGCCCTACGCGACGATTTACGCCATCGACAATCTCGGTGCCGGTCTCTCAGTTGCTCCTAGCGATCTCAACTGCACAGTTCGCGCCGCTGCCGAGCGCGTCCTCCAGTTCGCCGACGCCCTCAGCCTCCGCGAATTCGATCTGCTCGGCACCTCGCACGGCGGAGCCGTCGCCATGATGGCCGCCGCGATCTGCGCAGACCGTTCCCCAGTTCGCCTTCGCCGCCTGATCATGGTCGCCCCAGTCAACCCGTGGTCGCCCCGCGGACGGACTCTCGCTCCCTTCGTCGCCAGCCCGCTCGGCTCCATTCTCTTCCGCCACACCATCGAGCGCTGGCGATCGCTCGACGGCCTCTGGCTACGCCGTCTCTTCGGCGACCCCTCAAAAATTCCGTCCGACTCCCTCGCCGGATACCGCCTCCCCATTCTGCAGAACGACGGCTTCCGCTACGGTGCGAGCATAGTGAAGACTTGGCTCTCCGACCTCGCCGATCTGGAATCAGTGCTCCCGAAAATCCGCGACTATCCCACGCTTCTAGTCTGGGGAACAAAAGACAGGGCCGTATCCTTCGCCTCCGCCGAGCCGCTTCGCAAAAATTTCACCAACGCAAGCCTCGTAGCCTTCGAAGGAGTAGGCCATCTCCCCTACGAAGAATGTCCGAATGAATTCAACCGCGCCTTGATCGACTTCCTAACGATTGCAGAGTGAAGAGGTCGGATTGCAGAAGTGAAAACCTTCTGGCTTGAGGCCGTCTCGCGGCTTACAAACGCTTTTGACTTTAAATCTGCAATCTGACCTCTGAAATCTGCAATCCGACCTCGAACCCCAGCCTCGAACCTCGACCGGCCGCCCTCTGCTACTCTCTCTGAACGATGCATCTCTTCCACCACCTGCGCGAGTTCGTCGCCAATTACGGATACTGGGCCGTGGCCATCGCGCTGCTCATCGAGCACGCCGGCGTCCCCGTTCCCGCCGAGTCCGCGCTCCTCTTCGCCGGCTTTCTTGCCTACTCCGAGCACCGCCTCCATCTCGGATGGATCATCATCATCGCCACCTGCGCCGGCACCGTAGGCGGCGCGCTCGGCTACCTACTCGGCTATCACGGAGGCCGCCGGCTCCTCAATCGCTACCAGGCCTTCTTTCACATATCGCCAGAAACCCTCACTCGCGCCGAGTCACTCTTCGCCCGTTACGGCGCATCCACCATCTTCTTCGCTCGCTTCATCTTCGGAATGCGCCTCATCATCGGTCCCCTCGCCGGAGTCCTCCGCATGCGCTGGCGTCCCTTCCTATTCTTCACGCTTCTCGGCACAGCCGCCTGGGTAACCCTGATCTCCGGAGCCGGCTACCTCTTCGGAAGTCATTGGCACGAACTAGTCGGCACCCTGGCCCGCGTCAACCTGGCAATCCTGATCGTCGCCATAGCGGCAGCTCTATATTTCGTCTGGAAGCGCCGCTCGCGCTCATCACAGGCCTGAATGTCGAGGGTTTGACTTTTGGATGGCGCAGCGGTTCACCGCTGCGGTGGTAGTAAGCGGAGGCCGTAGAAGGAACTGGGGGTGCGCCACTTCTCGCGCTTTTCGAGAAGTGGCCATCCGCGCCGCCCGCAGAGATTCGCCGTTACGCCCGGTGCCCCAGGTTCGCGCCCCGGGGTTGGGGCGTTAACCAGGGATAACAGTCGATGAGCGAACCAGAGCTGGCCCAGTTGGCGGACGCGATCCATATCCGAAGCCGGGTGCGCCCCTTCTCGCGCTTTTCGAGAAGGGGCTTCCGGACCACCGACATCATACGCAACGTTCCCAGCAACTAGTTCGAATCACACCCCAAAGAGAACCGCAGCGCAGCACAAACTTCATTCATCCGAGCGTCACTGAGCTGCGTCACACGTCTTCCTAATCGCTGTTGAGATACAGTGACCGCGTTGTGCAGGTTCACCGCGCACGGAGACTTCATGCCGTCTTCCTCATTGAGCACGACTTCCGACGGCACGCCGCGAATGGTGGAAGTGACCGGCGCAACCGTGACCGTGGATAGATAAGTGATGGCGCTATTGCGCGTGAGCACGAGGGCCGGACGTTTCTTGTCGGGTGGGGCAAACTGGTAGAGCCGAACGTCACCTCGTGCTATTCTTGCTTCGGTTATTCTTCCGGCCAAGTGGCCTCCGATTCCCAAGCCCGCGCTTCCGCATCGGCCGGCGACTGACGCGAGTAGCCCTGGCGGTCGCGTTCTTCACTGGCGTGCACTTCTAACCGGAGGAGATGTTCGCGCAGAGCGTCGCGCACCAGAGCCGACCTGTTTCGCCGGGTGCGCTTCGCGGCTTGGTCAGCGGCGTCTAACAGCTTCTTGTCCAGCACGATTTGAACGATTTCCATATGTGGAATCTACTCCACAGTATACTCCACATCCCGAGACGTCCAACCTCCGCAGAAGCCCAACCCCAAACTATCGGCGCCCTTCAGATTCGTATTTCCTTCGCCAATTCTCGCGATAATGTACGTACAATAATGTCAATGAATGTTCCACGTGGAACACTTTCCACCAATAGAAGACATGTCTAACTGGAAAACCGCCCGACATAAGCCCACTCCAAGGTCACTTCCCTGAAACTCAAATTCCCCATATCCTGAACAAAGCAAGATGCAAACTACCCCGAACCCCGCTCCAAGCCCGCTCCGCTTCGGACTCTCCGAAGTCTGGATACGCTTCCTGGTAGCCATCTTCGGCTTGGTTCTAGCCTTCAGCGCAGCCCTGTTTTCAACGGTCTCCGGCGAATCAGGAAGTATCTGGGGAACGATCATCCTGGCCTCCGCCGCCCTGCTCCTAGCCACAATAGTCGGCCTGACCACCGTCCCCTACCTGGCTCGCCGCGTAGTCGCATCCCGCCTCCGCGAGGCTATGGACTACGACGTTACACGCGCTGGCATGATCTATATGCTGATCACGGTGGTGATCGGGATCGCCGCCATCAATACTGGAAATAATCTTCTTTATGTTGTTGTCTCTTCGCTGCTGGCGGCGATTATCGTCTCTGGAATTGCTTCGGCGGTCGTGCTCAAGAGCCTTGAATTGGATGTGCTCTTGCCCGAGCATGTGTTTGCGACGCGCCCCATGATGGCCCGGTTGCTGTTGAGCAACGCAAGTTCGTGGATGCCTTCATTCTCCGTGCGCGTGGTTCCGGCCAAGCGCAAGGCCGCGCGCACTTGGCGCTGGGAAGCTTATACATTCGGCTGGCCGCGCCATCGCGCCCCTGAGCGGCAGTGGCTGCGCATGCCCGATCGCCGTCTGCGGCGGGTGACCGAGAAACTGGAAAAGCCAATCCTGGAAGAGTCGGTTTATTTCCCCTTTCTTGCGCCCGAACAGGAATCGCGCGCCGATCTCGAGTTGTGCTTCCCGGAGCGCGGACGTTATCAGGAGAAAAACTTCGGACTTGCCACGCGCTTTCCGTTTGCGTTCTTGACGAAAACGCGGCGGATCAATCTTGCGCGCGAAATTGTTGTCTATCCGGTGGTCGAGCCGACCGATCGCTTCCTTGAAGTGTTGCCGATGGTGACGGGAGAATTCGAATCGTTTGTCCGTGGACGCGGATACGATCTCTACCGCATTCGCGAATACATGCCCGAGGATTCGGCGCGGCACGTCGACTGGAAAGCAACGGCGCGCACGGGCAGTTTGAAAGTGCGGGAGTTCAGCCGCGAGGACGAGCGCAAACTGCGTATTGTGTTCGACAATCCGGCGCCGGGCGTACTCGCGCCCGAGGTCTACGAGCGTGCCGTGCGGCTGGCCGCCTCGCTCGCGTGGCACTTCCACCATGAAGATGTCGAGGTCTCATTCGTCGCCCCCGGACTTGAACCGACTGCTGACGTGTTTGACTTCCTGCGTTACCTGGCGCTGGTCGAGCCCGAGGACGCGACTCCGGTATTTGGGCGATTGGCGGTGTCTGCGGATTACCACGTGATCGTGACGGCCCGCGGGCAGGCCGAGATCCCTCCGGCATTTGCCGGCTCCTCATATGTGATCTCCCTCTCTTCGGCGCGAGACGCTGCGCGCGGCGCTTGAGGTTTGATTACCGACTTCCGGGCCGTCAGCGGACTCCTCTGTTACTCTTTCCTTCCTCACAGACAAGCCAGAAAGGCCAGAAATAACGAATTTAAGCTGAGATTTTGGACTAGCATGGCCAGAATTGACGTCTCCCTCGTTTTGCGCCCGGAAGAGGGTAATGGTTACTAAGGTTACCTAAGGTAATTGACCACCTATAGCCATATCCCGCACGATAGGGCAGGATTGGAGCATTCAGAGTGGCTCTCGGAGCCGCGGGTTCTAATCCCAGGACCTTATGTCATTGCGCAGCCAGTCGATGATGATGATCTTGTGGTACGCGCAGCCAGCTTTGCATGTGGCTGTGGCGATCGTCGCTTGGCGGCGTCAGCTCTACAAGCAGTTCCCGGTATTCTTCGCCTACCTGCTGGCGCAGGTCGCCATCTTCGCGATTACCTATCCGATTTTCGTGATCTACGGCATCGATAACATGCCGTATTTCGCGCTCTTCTGGCTGTCGCAGGTCTTGAATGCGGTTCTGTGCTTCAAGATCATTCATGAGGTTTTTCTGGATGTGTTCCGTCCTTATCACTCGCTGAAGGATTTGGGAACGCCGGTGTTCAAGTGGGCGGGACTCGTGATGCTGCTGGTTTCGGTGGTAGTGGCAGCTTCAAACTCGTTTGACCAGGATCCCGTCGTTCATGCCGTGCTGACCCTGCAACGATCGGTGCGGCTGGTACAGTTTGGTCTCATTCTTTTCTTGATTCTGTTTTCCCGATTTCTGGGAGTTTCGCGCAAGCAGGTCAGCTTTGGCATTGCGCTTGGTTTTGGCGTTGCGGCGGGCGTTGAACTCATGCTGCTGGCAATGCATTCGGGCGGCATGGTCGGTCACTCGATGCTGAATCTGGTCAACATGACATGCTATGACGTTTCGACTCTGGTTTGGCTTGCGTATTCCTTCTCGCGCGTCGTAGCCCGCGACACTAATCTCAATTATTTGCAGACGCAGCGTTGGGAGCAAGGGGTAGCTGACCTCCAAACAGCCGCCCCGAATGACTCGCTGATCCCGATGTTTGAAGGCATGGTGGAACGCGCGTTCTCTCGCAGCTCAAATCTAGAAGATATTGACCGACGAATCGCATTCACGAAGCCGATTGCGCCGGTGCGGACGAAGTCGGCCGCGGCAGGGTCGCGGAGTGAAAAGTAAAGACTGAAAAGTAAAAAAATCTGCACACTCCTCGTAGCTTGTACAACGTCAAGAAAAACGTCTATTTGTAAATACTTGTCAAGCGTCATTTTCGGCCATTGGAATCCCGCGCAAGGCCTCCAAAGCTTACCTCCGCAAACTTAAAGTTTAACTTCAAGTAGTCTACGGGAAACACTGTAGATTTGCCTGTGGGAAAAGCCTTGGTTTAAACAACCTGATGGTTTGTATGCCGCGGGCGGACCTTCTTCCTTTTTTCTTTATTAACACCAGATGAATCAGAGTTTTACAACGCGGTCTATAATGCCGCGTCGATTACTTGCGGTTCTCGCAGGTGTTCGGCAGACCCTAAGGAGAAGTCTAAAATGAAACGTTCACTCAGGGCGTTACTGCTGTTGGTAGGTCTGGTGGGTACGTTCGCGTATGCCGCCATTCCAAAAGCTCCAGCACCGGATGGACCGATGCCGCTATGCTGGCCACCTAAACCGAATTGCAACAACTAAGCTGCAATTCGCTTAGACCTAGAAGTTAAGAATTATTGTAGGCACTTTTCAGGGCTGACCCAAGTGGTCGGCCTTATTTTTTCTCGGCGCTCTTTTCGGCAGGTTCCGCTTTTGCGCCGTCGGGCGACGGTTTGGCAGTGCCTTCTGCCGGCAGATTGGCAGCGCCTTCGCCAGACGGCTTGGGGGCGCTTTTTTCTCCGGAAGCTTCTGAAGCCTTTTCGTCCGCGTCGTCGGGCTGCGGAAGATACTGCACGATGATCGAGATGCGGCGGTTGCCAGGATCGAACGGATCCTTGCTGTGGCGCAGGCGCTGATCGGCGAATCCGCGTACCTGCGAGACCTGATCTCCGCGCAGTCCCGCCTCTTGCATCACGCGTCGCGCGGCGTTGGCGCGGTCTGAGGACAGCTCCCAATTGCTGTAATTCGCTTTCTGTCCGTATGGTTTTGCGTCGGTGTGTCCCTCAATGGAAATGTGATTGGGGAGTTTTCCGAGTTCTTGCGCCAGAAGCACCAGCATTTCTTTTCCGGTGTCATTGAGCGTGGATTTGCCGCTTTCGAAGAACGTTCCTTTGGCGGATTCGAGTAGTTCGATCCGCAAGCCTTCCGCTGTGATCGTGATCTCAACGTTTTTCCGCAGCTTCTCAAGATCGTTGATGTTGCGAATGCTCTTCTGCAACTGCTCCTTGAGCTGGGCCATGTTCTGTTTGGTCAGGTCGACGTTTTGGCCGGATCCATTCTGGTTGGAGCCGACTTTCCTGGAGGTGCCGGTTGGATCTCTGAAATAACCTCCGACCGCCTCCTGGACTGACTTACCACTGTTGAGGAGCCACAAGACTATGAACAGTGCCATCATGGCGGTGACGAAATCGGCATAGGCGACCTTCCATGCGCCGCCGTGATGGCCGCCATGGCCGCGTTTTTTCTTGATGATGATGATGGGTGGAGTGGGCATGGCAGAGTCTATTCGGACCTCATGCGCCCGCCGCCGCGCCACCCGCAGTTCCCCCGCCTACGCCCCCTTCGGTGCCGCGACTTCGGCAGGCCTTCTCCACCTCCTGGAAGGAAGGGCGCAGGTTACCGGGCACGACGCGGCGCCCCATTTCGACCGCCATGATGGGAGCGACGCCCTTAAGAAATGCGATCATTACCACTCGTAAGACTTGCAGGAATGCGTGTTCTTCTTCCGCGGCCTTACCCATTCGCGCGGCGATTGGCCCTACCAGTCCGTAACAGAGCAGAATGCCGAGGAAAGTACCGACGAGCGCGGCGGCAACTTTTTTCCCAATTTCTTCCGGCGGTCCGCCCAAAGATCCCATCGTGATGACGACTCCAAGGACGGCGGCGACGATGCCAAGTCCGGGCAGCGCGTCGGCCGTGGTGCTCAGCGCGGAAACGGGTTCGACCGCGCCCTGGTGGTGGACTTCCATGTCGGCGTCGAGCATCTGGTCGAGATCGAAGACTTCGACGCCCCCACTGACTGCCATGCGCATGGTGTCGCAAACGAAGTCGCAGAGGTGGCGATTGGCGACGAACTCTTTGTACCTGGTGAATAGCGGGCTTGTGGCTGGATCTTCGATATCGGTTTCGAGCGCTACCAGTCCTTCCTTGCGCGCCTTTTGCAGCAGCTCGTACATCATCTTGAGCGAATCGATGTAACGCTGCTTGCTGAATTTTGATGAACCGAAAGCACCCAGGAGGCCGCCGAAAATCTGTTTGAGAACGTGCAGAGGATTCGCGATCAGCACTGTGCCCGCCGAAGCTCCGGCAATGATAATCAGTTCGGCTGGCTGCATCAGCACCCGCAGATTGCCGTGCTCCATCAGGTAGCCGGCAGCGATGCAACCGAAAACGACGACGATCCCGATAATCGTAAACATAAAACATCATCCTCGCGGTGTGGCGGATGCTCCACGCTCAGCGGGCTGAACATCACCGGCCGGCACGCCGACTGCACGGCCCGCCGCCGCGGCATGGGTCGGCTCGAGCTCATTGAGTAATTTCTCGATCTTGTCGCCCGGTTGCGCGACCGTGTGCGTGACGACGGCCTGCACGGGAAAACGGTCTCCCCACCAGCGAACTTCAGAACTTGTGACCTGGCTCCAGACCCTGATCGCTGCCGCGGCGGTGGCGAAGGGATTGGAGGAGGGAAGCACAGCGATGAATTCATCTTCACCCCAGCGCCCCAGAAAATTTGCCGGGTCCAGACTGTGGCGGAGTGTGTTGGCGGTGGTGCGCAGGAAGGGCGCGATGGAATGCGGTCCGTGCCTGGAACGAAATTCGTCAATTCCGAGCACGCGAATACGCAAAAGTCCAAAACCGCGGTGCGACTCTTCCATCCCCGCCATGGATTCGGCCAGCAGCGCACGCGTCAGACGGTGGGCCGGAATGCCGGTGACCTCGTCGAGACAACCGTATAAGGATGTTTCGCCGGAGTCGCGGCGGGATTCGGCTGCTTCCTCGAAAAGAACGATAGCGCCTTCGATCGCGTTCTCACTCTGAATGATGGGGCGACAGCGGATGGCGACCGGCACGCGGTGCCCTTCCTTGTGAAGAAAATGGGCGATGATTTGCCGAGGCTGGCCATCGCGGAGCGTCAGCGCGATTGGGCTGTGGTCGTCATCGAGAGTTTGCCCAAAGGTATCGCAAGCGTCGACGATGTGCTCAGTGTAGATGTGGCCGACGACTTCCTGGGAGAGATGACCGATGATGTGCTCGGCGCCCCGATTCCAGAAACGGATGCGCTGTTCGCGGTCAACGATGTAGATTCCGGTCGGCAATTCTTCGAGCACAGTGCGAACGAAATCCGGATTGTCGAATCGGGAGGCCATGCGAGGCAAAACCCTGCCATTTAAAGATATCGGCGGAAGAGCGAGGGAACTTCAGGAATAGACGCTTAGCTTGGAATCACACTCCCATTAGACCTAACTTACGCAGAATTCGTTCTGGTTTCTCCGAGAATCGGCGCCCCTTGCCGGCATAAAGAATAAAATGCAAAATCATGGCTGCTTCGGCGATTCCCGCCCAGACTACACGGGCGCCTCGGATCCAGTCGGTGGATGCTCTGCGTGGGGCCATCATGATGTTGATGGCGATCGATCACATCCGCGACTACGTGGCCCGAAGCGCCCAGCAGTTCTTGCCTACTGACCTGACGCGCACAACTCCTGCCATTTTTCTTACCCGCTGGATCACGCATTTTTGCGCGCCGGTTTTCATGCTCACAGCCGGCCTCGGCGCATATCTCTGGATGACTCGCGGGCATCACTCGAAAGGCGAACTGTCGCGACTGCTGATCAGCCGTGGTATTTGGCTGATTCTCCTTGAGGTCACGATCCTGCGGCTGATCCTGCTTTCGGAGATAAGCTTCACGGCGAGTCCGGTGCTCCTGATCATCCTTTGGGCAATTGGGATTTCCATGATTGCGCTCGCCGGTCTGATTTATCTTCCGATGCCCGTTATTGCGGCGGTGAGCATCGCGATTATCGCCCTGCACAATCTGCTCGATCAAGTCTCGGCCGCGCGCTTCGGGCGTGCGGCTTGGATTTGGGACATCATGCACCAGCAAAATGTATTTGCTTTCCATGGAATCAACTTCGTGACCGCATATCCTGTGCTGCCCTGGATCGGAGTGATGGCTGGTGGTTATTGCCTCGGGGCGGTTTTTGAGTGGGATACCGATCGCCGCCGCCGTTTTCTGGTGCGGATGGGACTGGCGCTTATTGCGGCATTCATTGTGGTGCGCGCCGTCAATGTCTATGGCGATCCTTTCCGTTGGAGTCATCAAGCGTCGACGGTTTTCACTGTGCTCTCTTTTCTTAATGTCACAAAATATCCGCCTTCACTCGACTTCTTGTTGATAACACTCGGTCCCGCTTTGGTCGTCATGGCGTGGCTGGAAAAATTTCGTTTTCGTTTTACCAATCCGCTGATTGTTTTCGGACGTGTGCCGTTCTTCTACTATGGGACGCACTTGCTTTTGGCTCATCTGATTGCGATTGGGATGAACTTCTTGCGCTACGGCGCAAAGCCGTTCCTCCTGATTGTGCCGCCCTCGATGGGCGGCTCGAGCAAACTCTTTCCGGTCGACTACGGGTTCCCGCTGTGGATGGTCTATGCGGCCTGGGTTGTGGTGCTACTGCTTTTGTATCCGGCATGCCTTTGGTTTGCGCGACTTAAACAGCGCCGGCATGATTGGTGGCTCACTTATTTGTGATTTCTTGTCGAGAAACACTTGTGGAGCAACAGCGCTGGCCGTGACCGCTGATTTACGCAATCAGGCTTGATGGAGGCGTATGGTCTGTCCGACCGCCAGTCGACCGATGCGTGTGACTGTCGCGTAGACTCCCGCGTTGTTCTGGTTCGCGCGAACGACCGCCTTCATCATCTCCGGCGTCGCTCTCGCTGTGTTGGGATCAAGGTTCAGCATCGCGCAGCGAACGTCGCGCATGGTGACGGTAACGGCGGGTGCGTCGTTCCCCTCGCCGAACGAGAGCACGCCTCCGACCCACTCGTCCTCCTGGAAGGGAACCGGTCGCAGTGAGCGGACCACAACATTGGGGCGAAATCGTCGCACGTCGGCACTCAGCCCCGCGAGGCGCCCGATCTCATGCACCGTGTCGAGGGCGATCACCGAGATGCTCGCGTCATCGAAGACGCCATGCTTCATCTGCATCATCTCCACGGGCGCGCCGTAGCGCCGACCGACTTCTGCCGCCAAGTCCTCCCCGAAGACAGGCATCTCGGCGCCATCCGGCGTGCGAATGTGAGTAGGGAGAAGCGAGTCTGGCTGAGCGCCGTCTTCATGAGCATCGCCGTCACGGCGCACCGGGGTAGATAGGAGCAGGTCGGGAAGCTTGCCTGCTGTTAGCCACGGGAACGCGCTGCGGTCATTCATCCTCCGAAATGCCAGGCGCCGGTCGCCCTCGAGGCCGTGCCAGCCTAGTTCGGCGGTCTCGAGTTGTTCGCCGCCCATGGACTTCACCGGGTATCGGAAGATCGCGTCCACGTGTCCGATTTCTATGAGCATGTTCGATCCGAGTCCGCCATGTCAGGCCGCTCGGGATGGTGCCGTGTTTAGCACCTGCTGCAATTCGTCGGCTTCAAAAACTGGCGGCTGGCAAGTGAAATCCGAACAAATTACGGCGAAGGATCGTCCCGTGGTGAGGGCTGGAAGATTAGGGATGGTCTCCGCCAAGACTGGCGGCAGATTCTGCGCGACTGCTTTGCCGGTGTCGAGACACAGAACGGAGGTGTTGAACGAGAGTCGGCGGCGCGCCGCTTTATAAAGCATGGCGGCGGTTTGGTCGTTTCCGACGACTACCACTTGCGTGTGCGGCTCTGTGAAGCGGGCGACCGCCAGCCCATAAGTTGCGGCGAAAAGGCCGTGCTGCGCCGCTCCAGCGGCGTAGAGTTCAAGCGTGCTCTCGGCTTTATCTCGACACGAAGTTTCGTTGGTGTAGGCGTGCAACCGGAGGAGCGCGATCGCGGCGGCGGGATTTCCGGCGGGCGTTGGCGAGTCCTGAAAAGGCTTGCGCGGCGTGCCTAGAATGCCTTGCGTACTTTGCTCTGTGGCGGCTGATGTAATTGGTGTGTCGAAAAAGCCCCCGGCAGTTTGATCGTAGAAACTTGAGATCATCGCATCCGCAATTGCTCGCGCAAAGCGAAAATAGCTTAGGTCAGCCGTCGTTTCGTAGGCATCGAGGCAGGCGATTATTGTGAACGCGTAATCGTCGAGGACGCCGCTGGTTTCGCGGCGCTCGGCGTTCGGATCGGAATACGCGATGACGTGCCGTAGCAAAGATGTCGAAGCTGAAGGTGTCAAAGCAAGCCTGGCGCGGTCGGCCTCGTCCGCGGACGTTGACTTTGTTTTGGACTCCGTACCGCTCGCGATCCATCCCTCGGCAAGCAGGCGATCAAGCGAGCGCAGTGCGAATGCGCGAGCGTCCCTTAAATCGAGCACATTCGCCGCTGTCAGATAAGCGGAAACGCACATTGC
Organism: Terriglobales bacterium; assembly: GCA_049589635.1. GTDB lineage: Bacteria > Acidobacteriota > Terriglobia > Terriglobales > Acidobacteriaceae > Acidiflorens. Next base: position 4,217 of record JBAWBE010000746.1, on the reverse strand, counting down.
ATTCCATGCGGTGTAGACGGTCTTGTCGATATATGGTGTTGGACGCTTGAGGCGCGCGGCGTACATTTTCTTTCTTGCTGCGTCGAGGAGCGGGCGAACGTCGTCGGGGGCGAGATTCAGGCGGCCGGCGATGTCTTCGATACTGGCGCGCACGTGCAAGACATTTTTCGCCGGATTGTGATGCATGTCGCCGACTTCGTTGATGTCGAAGTAAAGTTCGGCGACTTTGGACTCGTCTTCATTCAGCGCGGCGCGCGTTTCATCGAGCGTCCAGGTGAAGAAATCGCCGTCGTCGTCCATGGAATAGTCGGCATCTTGCGAGGCGTAGAACCCGCCATGGGCGCGGTCGCTGAGCCACTCGTCCATCCAGCGAATGATGTCGCGCGCCACTCCGGCGAAGGATTCATCACCCGTTGCCTGGTACGCGTGAACATAATTCTTCAGGAGTTCAGAGTTGTCATAGCTCATCTTCTCGAAGTGCGGAACGATCCAGCGCTCGTCGACCGAGTAGCGGTGAAAACCTCCGGCAAGCTGATCGTAGACTCCGCCATGCGACATTTTCTCCAGCGTGTGAACGAAGATGTGGCGAAGAGGATCGTTCTGTTTACTCGCGCTTTTATTGGGACCGTTGCCATTGTTAGTACGCGCGTATTGATGCATTACCAGATCGAGCGCGGAGGGATGGGGAAATTTTGGAGCGCTGCCGAATCCGCCATTTTCCTCGTCGAACATTTTTTGTGCCGACTCGACGATGGCGTCGATCACGCTGGCGGAAATATTTCCATCGCCTTTGCTGAACGACTCGGCTCGTGCGACCGCGGTTTGAACCATGGCTGCTTGTTCAATCACGTCGCTGTGCTTTTCGCGATAGGCCTGCGCAATTGAAAGCAGCACGCGTTTGAAACTCGGCCGCCCGTAATGATCCTGCGGAGGAAAATATGTGCCGCCGTAGAACGGCTTACCGTCGGGAGTGAGAAACGCGGTCAGTGGCCACCCCCCCTGGCCAGTGAGCGCGCTCACGGCGATCTGGTAACGGCTGTCGATGTCGGGACGTTCATCGCGATCGACCTTCACGGCAATAAAATTTTCGTTGACGATCTGCGCGATTTCGGGATCGTCGTAAGATTCACGATCCATCACATGGCACCAATGGCACCAGACCGCGCCGATGTCGAGCAGCATCGGCTTATTCTCGCGGCGCGCGGAGGCGAAGGCGTCGTCTCCCCACTCGTGCCACTGGATCGGCTGGTGCATGGCCGAGCGCAGGTAGGACGATGAGGCGCGGGCGAGGGAATTGGAGGCAGAGGTGGTCATCGACTCAGTCTATCGTGACCTAGCGGCTCGGCTGAAGCCGAGCCCTTTCAAATCTTTGTCTCGGCACGATTTTCTTCCAGTCAAAGCGCGTTCGCGCAATCGACAGAATCAGCATGAAGAAGAAAATTTCAACCAGACCGCGCGTGGCGGTCGCGATTCCTACGTTGCGTTTGGGGAGTAAAGAGAAGCGCCCGTAGACGAACTCGATGTGCACCCAATAAACGAGCAGGGAAGTCTGGCCGAGTTGGATCAGCGGGCTGAAGCGGACAGCCCACTCTCCGAGGCTGGGAAGCGCCCATTTTGTCCAGGCATAGGCCAGCAGGCAGATCATCAGCAGCATGCCGATGCGCATCATCAGAAAGTTGGGGCTCGTGTGCCAGTAGTCGTAGATGGGGAAGAGTTGGATGGAGGAATGGTCAAGCCCATAGGCGACGAGAATCGCAGCGCCTCCGATGGCGGCAAATGCCGTGAGAATCGGTGCGGTGCGTTCGCGCGCATTCTCGCCGAACAGAATGAATCCGGCCGCAAGCCCCGCGAAGGCAAATGCCGTCCACGGAAAAATGCAGAAGAGCCAGGGCTGGGGCGCGCCCAGGTTGTGGCATCCATCGATGTAGGACTCGATCTCCCATGGAAGCCAGGTCGGACGCCAGGTGGTGTAGAGGGGCGGTGTGAGAAGGGCGATAAGCGTCGTGACCGCGATACAGGCGGTTACGAGCGGGACAATCGGGGCATCCATCGGCGACTTGGAGATCGTCGAACCGGAGGGTAGTGGGGCGCTCATCCTCAGAACAAGCCCGCACAGCAGCGCCATAAAAATCATCGATAGGCCGATGATGTTGAGAACGTCGACGCGAAACAGGTCAGTCCACGGCGCCCATCCCCATGCGATGAGATATTCCTGGAGGCGGAAGAGCAGTCCGAAGGCGATGATCTCTGCGCCGCGGCGGGCCATGGTGCGCGTGATTTGGCCGGGGCTCTGGTTCTTTCGAACGAGTTTGGTTGTGACTAGGGCGAATGAGATTCCGGCAAGAAATAGAAAGAGCGGCGCCGGCAGCGTGCCGAGGCGCTGCGACCAGTGTAAGAAAGAGCTGTTGCGCGCCTCGCCGCCCAGCCATGCATCGTAGCAATGCGTCTGGAACATCAGGACGCAGGCCAGGCCGCGCATCCAGTCGATCCAGCTAAGGCGAGAAGTTGGAGCCGAGGTCACGGGCAGAGTTTAACTTGTCACGCCGGTTGCGGCCAAGATCAAAGACAGATGGATGAAAGACAAGTAGATCAAAGAGAGGCAGCATCTAACTTCATAGATCGCGTCCAGTAGATCGCGTATAGGTCGGGTCGCGTGGTCTCCGTTCTTGCCGGGCGTGCTAGCATTTTTGTTAAAGCATTCTCCTGAGTATGAGATCTACCTTTTGAAGAACCGCCTACATTTCGTCCTCCTCGTTTCCGGTCTGCTGCTTTATGCTTTTCTGCCCGGTTTTGCCTGGGCGAAAGACGAGCCGAAATGGCTCGAGATCCACACCGCGCATTTTTCCATAATCACCGATGGGGGCGAGAAGCGCGGGCACGAGGTCGCGTTGCGCATGGAGCAGATGCGGGCCGTGTTTGGGCAATTGCTATCCAAGGAAAAGCTCAACATGTCGGTGCCCGTGACGGTGATCGCGCTTAAAAGCGACAATCAGTATGGAGCGATCGCTCCCGACAAACTGGCCTTCGCGAAGGGATTTTATGTGCCGGGATACGACCGCGTTTATATCGTGCTCAATCTTTTCGAACTCGAACCGTGGCGGTCGATCGCGCATCCGCTCGGACATTATTTTTTGAACTTTAACTATCCTCCCGTGCAGGGTTGGTTCGACGAAGGCATAGCGGAATATTTTGGCGCCGTGCAGGTCGATAAGGAAGTGAATATTGGCGGCGACCCCGAGCTGCAACCTGAGTGGCACGAAGACATCTTCGACATGGTGAGACGCGATCCAAACGTGCCACAATCGCTCACTCAGTTGGCGAGCTCGCCCGTATGGATTGGGATGACGGACCTGTTCACGATGAAGCATGACAGTTCCGGGCGGAACGAGGGTTCACATAACACGATGTATTACGCGCAGGCGTGGATGGTCGTCCATTACCTGCTCAATAACAAAAAGCTGCCGGAGGTGGGGACGTATTTCGATCTGGTCCAGAACAAGAAGGTGCCGATCGATAAGGCGACGGTGCAGGCATTCGATATGACGCCCGACCAGATGGAACTAGAGGTAAAGAAATATTTCGACTCGAAAGGAAATCTCGGGATTGCGCTCGACCAGTCGAAGAAGCCGACCGGGAACCCTGGAATGATTCAGCAGCCGATCCATTTCCCCCTGCCATTCGATTCCGACGAACTGGGCGCGGCGGTGACTCAGATTCCAGATGTGGAGGCACGCGCTTTGCTTGGGGATATGATGGCGCGTATCCCGGATCGCCGGATGCAGGCGTTGGCCGATTTGCAGCAACTGGCGGCGGATCCGAAAGGGAATGAAGTGGCCGAGCGCGGGTTAGCGCGCGACGATCTTCAGTTGAAAAAATTCGATGCCGCGGCGGATCATCTCGCGAAAGCGGCGGAGTTGAATGCGCGCGATCCGTGGATCTGGTATTACCGTTCGGTGCTGAAGTACCGCCAGGCGCAGGCGAAGCGTCAGGAGATGCAGGGCCTCGCCAACATGATGCAAGACCTGCGCGCGGTGCTCGATTGGTATCCGGAACTGGCCGACGCATATAACATGCTGGGCGTGTCGCGCGTGGAGGGCGGTGGATGGGCCTCGGCGCTGGAAGCGCAAAAGCAGGCGGTGGCGCTGTCACCGCGCAACGTGGAGTATCAGTTCAACCTGGGGCAGATTTATGTGGCGGGCAAGAAGTGGGATCTGGCC
>JBAWBE010000745.1:0-6854 GCA_049589635.1 Terriglobales bacterium | reverse complement strand
CAACATTACCGACGGAGACGTGATTGCCGTGCTCGCCGCGCAAGGGGGGATCTTGACTTCGACTCGCCAGCACCAGCGGGTCGCCGACGTCAGCATGCGGATCGGAAAACCCGACCTCGACAACACGCATGATCGCGAACGGCACTCGGGAATCACCAGCGGTGCTCTTCCGCTCGAAGACGATCCTGACGCCATCTCGCGCACTCTGTGGCGTTTGACCTACGAGGAGTACCGTAAGGCCAGCAAGGCATACACCAATGCCAGGACCAAGTTCGCCGTGCGGGCCAAGGATGAAGACGAATCGCCTGACTTCTCCGTCGAAAAGCCATCTTCTTACATCGATGCCGCCGCCCCGACCCCGCTGCCCGATCAAGCTGCATGGGAAAACCTGGCGCGCCGCTACTCAGCTGCCTTCCGCCGGTATCAGATTGAGGAGTCGATGGTGTATTTGTTTGCCGCCCACGATCGCAACTACCTTGTGTCAACCGAGGGCACGAAGGTCGTCACCTCCGATGCGATTTTTCGCGTCGTGATCGAAGGCGAGGTTCTGGCCGACGATGGCATGAGATTGGAACGCGCAGAGACCTTCCAATCTGCCGATCCATCCAAGTTGCCCTCGCAGGCCGAGGTCGATGCCGCGGTAAGAAAGATTGCCGATGACTTAAATGCCCTTCGTGCAGCTCCGCTCTCCGAACCCTTCAGTGGCCCCGCACTGCTTTCGGGACGCGCGGCCGCCGTCTTTTTTCATGAAGTCCTGGGGCATCGGATTGAGGGCCAGCGGCAGAAAGGCCGCGAGGAAGGCCAGACCTTTACGAAAAAGGTCAATGAAAAAATATTGCCGGACTTTCTCAGCGTCACCGACGATCCCACGCTCCGTATGCTCGGCAGGACGGAACTCTCCGGCTTTTACCGCTACGACGATGAGGGCATGCCCGCCGAACGTGTCGAAGTCGTCAAGGACGGCGTGCTGAAGAATTTTCTGATGGGACGCATGCCGGTGAAAAATTTCGGCAACTCCAACGGCCATGGCCGCGCCGAGTCCGGAAAAATGCCGGTCGGGCGCCAGGGCAATCTGATTGTTACATCGTCGAACAGAGTTCCCGACGCACAATTGCGCGCCCGCTTCCTCGAAGAGATTAAGAAGCAGCGAAAACCCTACGGACTCTACTTCGAAGACATTGAGGGCGGATTCACGCTGACGACGCGCGACCTGCCCCAGGCGTTCCAAGTGTTGCCGGTAATGGTGTGGCGCGTCTTCGCGGACGGGCGTCCCGATCAATTGGTACGCGGTGTCGACATCGTCGGCACGCCGCTGACCACCCTGAATCAGATCGTAGCCACGGGTGACACAACCAGCGTATTCAATGGAATCTGCGGAGCCGAATCCGGCAGCGTTCCGGTATCGGCCGCCGCACCCATGATTTTGTTTTCCGATATGGAAGTGCAGAAGCGAAAGTATGGTGACACCCGGCCCCCCATCTTGCCGCCTCCACCGGGCGTGGATGAAAAAGTTCGGGGTGACGCACAATGACGTCTGCCCCCGCTATTTCAAAATCCTGGTTTGGGATGACGCGGCGCTTCGCGCCAGCTTTAATCGCCATTTTCTCAATCTTCGTGTTCTGCGCATCCACTCTGCCCGCCCACGCCGACAACGTCCTCCTTCGCGCCCTAAAAGAAGAGATGGACCGCTCCAAAACCAAATTGAAAATGGACAATGTTGCTGCGCCCTACTACATCGAATACCGTGTCACGGAGCTCGATGCCTTCGAGGCGAGCGCCGTTTTCGGCGCGCTCCGCAGCCAGCAGCGTGGCAGCGGACGATTTCTGCGCGTTGTAGTCCGCATAGGCGACTATAAACAGGACAGCTACTACAGCTCCGGCGAAGGCGCCGTGGACATGATTCCGCTGGACGGTGATACGTTTGCCATCCGCCATCGGGTCTGGCTAGCGACTGATCGTGCTTACAAAGCGGCTGGCGAAGCGCTCTCCGCCAAGCAGGCTGCTCTAAAGCAACTGAAAGTCGACGAACCGGTCGACGATTTCGCGCGCGCCACGCCGGTCGAATCAATCGAGCCGCTTGCGCAACTTTCAACCGCCGACTTCACGCCCTGGTTACGCCTCATCGAAGAGTCATCCGGGCTCTATCGCTCCGATCCGAAGTTGCAGCACTTTGAATCTACCTTGCATTTCCAGGTGGTAAACCGTTACTTCGTGAATTCCGAAGGCACCGTCGCCTGCTCCGGCAGTTCGCAATATGCAATCGCCATCGCCGGTGCCACGCAGGCCGCGGACGGCATGTTGCTCCAGCGCTCACACGAGGACGAGGCCAAGGATCTGAACGGCCTCCCGTCTCGCGAAATATTCCTCAAGACCACGACGCACATTCTGGAAACGCTCCACCAGTTGCGCGATGCGCCGCTCATCGAGGAAGAATATCGCGGCCCGATCCTCTTTTCGAACGATGCCGCCGCATCTGTAGTGACCGAGTTGATCGAGCCCAATCTCCTGGGAAGAAAGCCGAAGCTCGGCGAGAACGCACGCACCACTGGAGCATGGTCAAGCAGCTATAAGATGCGCGTGCTGCCCGATTTCATTAATGTGGCCGACGATCCAACCATTTCGTCGTTCGTCAACCTGCCTCTCTTCGGCAACTACACGCTCGACGACGAGGGCGTGAAAGCCGAGCGCGTTTCGCTCATTGAAAATGGACAACTGGTCTCCTATCTCACGGGACGCGAGCCGATTCGCGATTTTCCGGCTTCGAATGGCCACGGTCGCGCCGCCGCAACGACAGGTCCGACGCCGCAGCCCGGCAATCTGATTCTCGAAACCACCGATCCGCGTCCCGACGTCGAACTCAGGAAAAAGTTGATCGAGCTCGCGAAGCAGCACAATCTCTCTTACGGTATATATGTTGAAACCCTCGGCCCGCAGCTTGAGCCACGCCTGATTTATCGTGTCTATACGAGCGACGGTCATGAAGAACTCGTGCGCGGCGTAGTGTTCGGCGACCTCGACGTGCGTTCGCTGCGCGGCAATCTGATCGCCGCCGGAACCGCGCCGATGGTTGAAAATCATTTGGAATCAGTCCCCTTCAGTGTGGCCAGCCCCGCGCTCCTGTTCAACGAATTACAGCTCAGGCGAACTCCCTCCAGCAAGCTAGGCCTGCCGGAGTACGGGCCGCCGCCACTCAGCGAAAGAAGCGCGTCCGCAGCCGTAAAAAAGTAGTACCGGCCACCTGCCGGCAAAAGCGTTTGCCCCGAAGGGCAGCTGACAATAGCCCGGCCTTGGAGCCGGGAAAATGAATCGAGTGATGTAAGTCCCGGAGGGACGACTGAGTTGTCACGTATATCCGCAGCAGCGGAAGAAAACCTATGACACGGACTCCCGGAAATGTCTCGCCCTCAACGTGGCGAAAAGTGACGGTGTTCCTTCTCTACCTCCTTCTTCGTCTACCCGCATCTGCGCAGACTCCCCCAAAAACGCCGTTCGCTTTTTCTCCCGAGCTGCGTGATCAGTTGCAGGCTATCCGCGGTGCAGCTCTCAACAGCGACTATGCGTGGCAGCAACTTGCGCACCTGACCGAAAATATCGGACCACGTCCCTCGGGTTCCCTGGCGGCGCAGTCGGCAGTTGAATACGTCGCCGGACAATTAAAGAGCCTCGGCCTTGAAGTTCATCTGGAGCCGGCACAAGTTTCGCACTGGGTGCGCGGCGAAGAAAAAGCCGAACTCACCGAATATCCCGGGCAGGCGAGGAACACACCACAGCGCATTGTTTTGACAGCGCTGAGCGGAAGCTCCTCCACGGGCGCCGAGGGCCTCAATGCAGAAGTTCTCGTCGTCCACAGCTTCGACGAACTCACCGCGCTCGGCCGCGAAAAAGTTGCCGGCAAAATTGTTCTCTACAACGTGCCCTACGATGAACGAAAAGCGCTCGCGGGCTCTGCCTTCGAGGCCTACGGCGAAGCCGTCGTCTACCGCAGCGATGGAGCTACCAAGGCCGCTGCGCTCGGTGCGGTTGCGTCGTTAGTCCGTTCTGTAGGCGGAGCGAACTTTCGCCTGCCGCATACCGGTCACAGCACGCCCGCCGGAATTCCGGCGGCCGCTCTCGCCGCGGAAGATGCCGACCTGATCGATCACCTCGCCACCGAGGGCCGGGTGCGCATGCACCTCACTCTCACTCCGCAGAATCTTGGCAATGTCACCAGCTACAACGTGATCGCCGACCTGAAAGGCAGCGAGCATCCCGAGCAAATTGTGATCGTCAGCGGCCACCTCGATTCCTGGGACCTCGGACGCGGTGCCATCGATGATGGCGCGGGCGTGGTCATGGCCATGGAAGCGGCCGAAGTTTTGCAGCGCTTGCATATCCGGCCGCGCCGCACGCTGCGCGTTATCGCCTGGATGGACGAAGAAAACGGAGGCGGCGGCAACGCAGCCTACGGGAAAGACTATGCCGCGGAGATGGCTAACCATGTCGCTGCGATTGAAAGCGATGCAGGTGCGGCACATCCCCTCGGCTTCACGATGAAAATGTCGCCTGAAGCGCGTGCCTCGTTGCACCCAGTAGCCGACGTTCTGCGGCCGATCGGCGCCACACTCTTCCGCGCGACCGAAAGCAGCCCCGGAACGGACATTGATCCGATCGTGAAAGCGGGAGTTCCCGGCATCGGCATCATCCAGGATGGCCGCCACTACTTCGACTACCATCACAGCGCCGCCGACACACTCGACAAAGTGGATCCGCAGGAGTTAAAAGAAAACGCCGCCGCGATGGCAGTTATGGCATACGCCCTGGCAGCCATGCCCGAGCCGCTGCCGCGAAGTCAAAAGTAAACAGGCAAATTGAAGAAGTGAATATCCCACTTCTGAAGGCCGATCTTGCGCATTTACTTCTTCAATCTGACTTCTGACTTTTAACTTTGCTTCCTCCAGTTGACGCCTGTTCCAATCGGCGCTTACCATATCCGTTTGACTTCATGTTGGATGAAGGTTTCGTGCGAGAAGGCGTTCGGCAGGCGCAATCATGGATAAGAAGAAATTAGATAGTTTCAGGAAACGGCTGGAAACCCGGCAGCAGGAATTGCGTCACATGGTGACGCGCAATCAAAAGGATGGCCGCACCGCGGATGAAGAGGCCACCCAGGACGTCGCCGATCGCGCCGCCAGCTCCTACACCAAGGAATTTCTTTTCAGCCAGAGCAACAACGATCGTCAGTTGCTCAACATGGTCGAAGGCGCACTCGCACGCATTCGCGAAGGCAGCTTCGGAGAATGCGTCTCCTGCGGCAAAGAGATCAACGCCAAGCGCCTTGAGGCCGTCCCTTGGACGCGCCACTGCATCGAGTGCCAGGAAAAAGCCGAAAAGGGCTTGCTGGAAACCGCGCAATAACTTGCCCGAAACCGGTTTGTATCAGCGCATCGCTTTCAGCGATGCTGCAATTCACGGCCAATCGCCCCTGGGTGTTGGACCTTGCGCGCTTCCCAAGTTTCCCACGCGCTGACAACAATTTTACAAATCACTGACCTCCGCCTGACAAGTTCAACCTACCAGCCCGATACTATCCTCCCGTCGTAAGGTTTGGACTCCTTCCGCCGTCCGAGCCACCATCCTGCTTCACTTCTAAAGGAGAGAGTATGTCTCAGTCGTTCCGTCGCAACCTGATTTGTGCCGCGCTCGTTGCGCTTGTGTTGTCACTTACAGCCGGCACAGCCTTCGCGCAGTACACGCTCACCACACTCGTCAAGAATTCTGGCAAGAAAGGCGATAAACAACTGATCAATCCTTGGGGCCTGGCGTATGGGCCAAATGAATACTTCTGGTTCAGTGACAATGGCACCGGCCTTTCGACGCTCTATGATGGCAACGGCGTGAAACAGAGCCTGGTGGTCACGATTCCCCCCACTTCGGGCACCGGCCTTGGTTCACCGACCGGCATTGTCTACAACGGCGGTGCGCAGTTCCAGATCATGCACTGGACCTCGGCGTTCATGTTCGCGACTCTCGACGGCTTGATCTGCGGCTGGTCGCACTTCGAACCGAATAACGCTCTGATCGGCGCCAGCAGCCCTGGGTCCGTCTACACCGGCCTAGCCATCAATGTCGCCAACACTATGGTCTACGCCTCCGACTTCGCCAACAACAAAATCGATATGTACAACGGCACCTTCAAGTTGGTCGGATCGTTTACTGATAGCTCGATCCCGGCGGGATACGCGCCGCTCAATGTCCAGGATATCGGCGGACAGCTCTATGTCGCCTACGCCCTGCAAAATGGAAAGAAAGGCGGATACATCGACATATTCACGGAAAGCGGAACACTCGTGAAGACACTCGTTGCTAAAAGCAAGAATCTCAACCAGCCCTGGGGATTTGCATTGGCGCCGTCTAACTTCGGCACCTTCAGCAACGCTCTGCTGGTGAGCAACAATGTCAATGCCGGAACCGTCGTTGCCTTCGACCCGAATACCGGCGCTTTCCTCGGCACTCTCTCAACCGCCGCCGGCAAGAAAATTGTTCTCGGCGGAGTCTGGGGAATTGAGTTCGGAGGGGGAAGTCCGGAAAACGGCAACACCAACTCCCTCTACTGGGTTGGCGGGCCGAAGAGCGACACGGCTGGTGTCTATGGCGTCATCAACGCTGACTAGCCTTCCCGGAAGAGTCGGGCTTTCGATTGAATTGATCGCTCTCCTGATGTGCTGATTGATGTGTTGATCCCTGGCCCTCCGTTTCCCAAACGGAGGGTTTTTTCTTGGAACTTCAAAAACCGGACTGTCAGACAATGTCGCGTAGAGGCAGAGGCCTGTCCGGTCTCGCGCGACCCGTGAGGAGTGTCCGGGCGAGAACCAGAG
>JBAWBE010000744.1:0-2567 GCA_049589635.1 Terriglobales bacterium | reverse complement strand
AGCCTAAAGAAATGAACGAGTATCTCAACGACAACGCGCATCCGCGGCACATTCAACATGCGATCGTGCAACTTGGGCAGCGCATGAGCCAACATGACCCGAGCGCCACGCAATGGTATGGCGATCTCGTGCGTGTGGCGGCAAATTCGCACGAAGAAGTTCGCAGCACGGATGCCTGGGTGATGGGTCAAGACACTGCCGGGCCTGGTTTTCACGATGCGCTGTTGAAGATGCTGGGTGATTCTTCGGTGGTCGTTCGTGGGAACGCGGCATTGTCTTTAGTCCGCTTTGGCGACAACTCGGGGCGCTCGCAGATTGTTTCTCTTTTGCAGCCCGTAGTGATCACGACGGCTTCAGATGGGCGCGTTATCGACGCGGCTACGGTCGGCACGATGATTCATCAGGGCGGCCTTATCGCGAAATTGCAGGGCGAGGACAGCCAGATTCATGAGTTGCGTTCGCCCATTACCGGGCGCGTGCGGCTGGCTACCGGAACGGGCGCGAGCATGGCGGCAGGAAGTTCGATTGCGACCGTCGATCCGGGCGAAGAGCAGGTTTGGGAGGCGTTGCGCGCGCTTTACTTGATCGGGCAGGTGGACGATCTGCCGGCGGTTCGTCCTTACGAGAGGGAACTGCCGGAGGTTTCGGATCGGGTCCGAGTGCAGGCCGCGGATACGGAGCGGGCGATTCAGCAGAAAGCCAATCCTCGGTGAGCCCTTCGATTTGAGGGTACCCCTACCCCCCCTCGATCTTTAGAATCATTGATTTAGCGAAGAAATCCCGCCAAATTCTTAAGGAGTAAGGACTTATTTGTAAAATCTTGATTCTTCAATAGTTACTTCGGAATCTGAGATTTCTCACCCTTTTTCTTCCTTGCCCTGCCCTCTTATTTTGTCAAAGAACTCACGCCAAGCGGCACGATTTGTGCCCTACGTTCAGTGGAGTCCATGAGCGGTCGTTAAGTCAAGAATTTTTCCTGGAACGCGGCGAGCGTGGATTCTAAGTTCTCGCGCCACCCAACCTAATTAATGTTTCGTGTTTTATTTACAGGGTCGCACAGTTTTCGCCCGTGTCGTGCTGTGTGTGGTCTTCTGTCTTTTTACGAGTGAACAAACAGAGTTCAGACAGAGAGAGCTGTTTCTCCGTTAGTGTAAAACGCCTGGTAGCAGCAGTTACGTCTGGTTTGCCCGTCACCCGGGACACAATCGGCGACGTTGCCGCCCGCCCCGTTCCGGGCCTTGCCCGTTTATGTTAACTGTGGTTAACTATCGGCAGTGATCGCTGGTTAATAGATTCAAACGAGGAACCGTTGCCACTCTACGGCAAATAGGTGGGGAAGTCATGGTGCGGGCAAGTCGGTTTGGTTGTCTTATGTTGGTGGTGGCGTTTCTTCTTCCGACGAAAGCACTGGCACAGGGCGAAACCACCAGCGCCATTGTTGGTGAAGTGAGGGACGCAACTAGCGCGGGTGTTCCTGGCGCTACCGTGACGATTACAAACCGCGAGACCGGCCTAAAGCGCAGTGCAGCGACCGATAGCTCGGGCCGATTCAACTTCCCACAGCTAAAACCCGGTTCCTACTCGGTGAGAGTTGAGGCAAAAGGTTTCGAGCCACAGCAGAATGACACTGTGTCTTCCGGCCTGGGCCAGAAGCAGACCGTCGATTTCAGGCTCAGGATTGCTCGATCCAATGAGGTTGTCGAGGTAAACAGCGAAACTCCGCTGATCAACCCGGAAAACGCAAACACATCCGCCACTCTGAGCGCGCCGGCGCTCGAGAACCTTCCGAATCCCGGCGGCGACCTGACGTATCCTCTACAGTTCGCCGCCGGCGCGCTTATCAACACGGCGGGCAGCGGCAACGACTTCGTCGGCGGCACCAACGGGTATGGCAACGTGGAATTCAACGGATTGCCGGCCCTCTCCAACGGTTATATCGTTGACGGGCTTGAGACCAACGACCCGCTCACCAACCTCAACAGCGGCCTCTCTACCAACCTGGTGCTGGGATTGAATTCGATCTCCGAAGTGACTGTCAACACTCTTTCCTATTCCGTGGATCAAGGACGATACGGAGCATCCCAGGTGAACTACGTCACCAAGTCCGGCACGAATCAGTTTCACGGGAATCTTTACGAACTATGGAACGGGGCGCTGCTGAATGCGGCGGACTACTTCACCAATGCGACTGCGGGGAATCACAAGCCGGGAGCGACTGTAAATCACTTCGGCGGCAGTCTGGGCGGCCCGATTGCGCATGACCGGTTATTTTTCTTCTTCGACAGCGAGTGGGTGCGGATCGCGCTACCCATCGTCACACCTACCCTGGTTCCGAGTTCGGCTTTCCAGCAATACGTCTTGCAGCAACTTTCCGGAGGTCAACCGTCGGGCTGCGGATCCAGCCCGAATCAGAATTGTTTGTTTTATCAACAGATGTTCAAGCTCTATGGCAATACCAGCGGCACAGCCAGCGCAATACTCGGGTGCCCGCTGGGCGCCGGCGGGGATGGTTGCGCCAACCGGCAAAGCGTTTCGCATTCCAGCGACGACCACGAACAGGTACAGAC
>JBAWBE010000743.1:0-8504 GCA_049589635.1 Terriglobales bacterium | reverse complement strand
CGCCGAAAATAAAAACCTTTCCATTAGCCGCGATCGCCGAGGCCGCCAGCCGTCCCGCCACTCCCGGCACCGGCCGCCTCTCCATCCACTTCCCCGATTTCACATCCAGTTCATAAGCGCTGGCTGTAACCGCACCCCAGGTCTTCTTGGGACCAATCCCCATAAACGAAAATATCCTCTGTCCAATCTCCCCGGCATGGGAGGTCGCGACCGCGTTGTCCGAAAGAGCGACCGGCATCGGTCCAATCTTTGGCTCAGAGGCCGAGTGCAAACTGTAAGGGAAGAAAAAAGCGAGGAGAACTACAGACAGGATCGTTTTAATGAATGCCGGACAATTAGATTTCATCGCATGAAATCATAGCAGCCAAAGGCCTAGGTGATTCCTTCTGAGCCATCAACAAAACTAAGCACGGCCTCCGAGTTTTGTGCGAAGCTCACGACTCGAAGCCAGCAGCTCACAGCTTTTCTAAAACCACGTCCTCCGCCGATACTCCCGATACTCCTCGCCAAATTTCTCCTCCAGAACTCGCGCCTCGCGCCGGGCCCGAAAGATCTGTACCGGAATCACTGCCAGAAAAAACAAGAGGAAGTCCAGCCGCCACAACATAACCGCGATCCCAATCAAAACGATCTCGCCAGAAACATAAATCGGATTTCGGATCTTCGAATAAATCCCAGTCGTCACCAGCGCACGAGCCTTAGCCGCAATCGAAAACGACCGCCCAAGTGTGTATCGGGCAACGATAACCCCGCTCAGGCCAATCGCCGCCAGCGCGAGTCCCAACCAGCGGGTGGGCCCATGCGGACCGGGGCCTTTGGTGAATAGCTCCACCACCGCCCAGACGCCCACAATTAGGGGAACCCACACCCGCCAAATCGCCCCAAAACTCATCCCTAGGTTCCTCGTTGTTGGTTGGTGGAATAGGCAGTCCATTCGAAGGAGCAGGCCATTCCAGCAGACTGTCCCTCACAGCAACTTCATTCGCCGAGGTTTTGCTTCTTCAACCTGACTTCTAACTTCTGACTCTTACGTCACCAGCCCCTGCCGCACAGCATGAATAAAGTCCGTGAAAGCTGGCTCCATCCCGGCCGCCCGCATCTCGAGCGCAATCTGCCCCCGATGATACGCCGAGTGCATGAGCACGTGCGTCAGCACATCTCCTACGCGGCTCGACCACGCTTCGCCCTTACTGTTCTTGTACTCGACCATCTCATCCAGGCCACGGTCTGAACGCAGCCCACCAGCTGAAAGTCCCGCCAAATAATCCTTCCACTCGGCGGCCATCTCATCCGCCAAAGCATCGCATTCCTCAATTGTCGAAGCAGGCCAAACCGCCATGCTCTGCGGAACCCGCCGTATCCGCTCCAGCCAAAGCTTCTCCGCCGAAAGAATATGCCCCATCCGCCGAACCGCCGAGCCCAATCCAGCCGCGGCAATCGAAGCCTCCGCAGCTCGCGCAGCTCTCCCAACCCGGAGCGCCCGCAAGCACTCGCGATTCGCCCAGTAATCATAAGCAAACATCCGAAGCAGATCCTCTCTGTTCATTGAACTTCGCGCCCCCGCTAAGACATATTATCCACTCCCGAGAGCAATCACCCAGTCGCTAACACCCGATCACCATCACGCCATAAAAAAAGGAGCCCAAGTTATTCGGGCTCCCAAACTGCTTTTGTTGTAACTCGCCTGACTAGAAGCTGACTCGCAGCGAGAACTGACCAAATCGCCGTTCGTCATGGTTGCCGCCGGTGGCGAAGTTATTCAGACCACCTTTGAGTTCGTCAACGCCAAGCGGAGACGGAGCGACGCCCGATCCGTTGCACGCGTAGCCGCAGAAGTAAAGATTCGGGGTGAAAGTGTACATGTTGTGGTGGTTGAAGATGTTAAAGCCCTCGGCGCGGAACTCCATACCCACCCGCTCAGTGACTTTGAACTTCTTCGATACCGCCGAATCCAGGTTCCATGCGCCAGGCCCCCGGAACGCGTTCCTGCCGACCATACCCGCCGGAAACGGTCCCAGATCGCTGAAGCCAAGCAACGGATTGCCAGATGTGCTGTTCGCCGGTATCGGTACAGTCAACCCAAGGTAGTGATTCGGTCCCGACAAGGGGTCGGGCTGAGGATTCCCGCTTACCTTGAAACTCGTAGGCGCCGACAGCTCGACACGAGGGACGGTATATCCGATCTCAACAAAGTCCTCGTCATACACGTTGAAAGGTACGCCAGTGCGTGCAGTGAATACCCCCACTGCCGTCCATCCGCCCAACGCCTCAGCAGCGAAGCTGTGACCGCTCTTATACCACGGCGTTTCCCAGATCGGGGAGATTACCAGACGATTGCGTACGTCATAGTCTGCTGGGCCCCAATCGAGTTTCGGATTGAACGGATCGGTGTAGCCGAGGCTGCCGATATAACCCGATCCGCCTTGCAAGCTATCCGAGAATGTCGAACTGATGTCGTCCATGGCATGCGACCACGTATAGTTCGCGACCAGGCTCAGACCCGTGCCGTGCAGGTTCTGCGTCTGGAACTTCACATTCATCGCGTTGTAACTGCTCGACCCCAAGCTGCCGCGCATATTGATTGACGAATATTGAGGATTCGCAAAGGTGAGGCACTCCGGAGAGCCGGTGTCCAGGTTGCCGAACGGGCAACCCGCTCCACTGGTTGGGCTTGTCTGGGTTGTGAGGACTGGATCTCCCAGGTATTGCTCGCCCGAACCGTACTGATCGATGTTCTCCAGGTCATAGAGGTGAACTCCATGAGCTCCGTTGTAACTAAGTTCTACGATCGTATTACGAGCCACTTCCCGCTGTAATGCCAAGCTCCAGAACTGCGTCTGTGCGGTGTGAATGTTCGGATCGGGCATGCGGAGGGAGAGCGGCGGCAAACTGAGGGCGGGTCCCGCCACTCCAAACGGCCCTTCATTGTTGTTTGTGACGAACGTCGTGCAACCCGCATTCGCGGTCGGGCACTTGGCGCTGACCACAGCGCTGGCTGGCGGGTTAAAGCTGGCATTAAACGTAACGTTGCCGAAGTTCCGTTCGTAGCTCATGCCGAAGCCGCCCCGCAGGCTGCTCTTCCCGTCGCCGAAAATATCGTAGGCGAAGCCGAGGCGCGGTCCGACCGTTCCCCAGCTTGGTTTCCAGAACTGCCCAACCGAACTCTGCTGCGTGAGTTGTACTCCACCGGTCCGGATTCGCTCTTCCAGGCTAGAACCCGGTCCGTAGTAAAAGTTCGAGTCCAAGTCCTGATGGTTATTGTGCTGCACGCCGTAATGCTCGTACCGCAATCCGTAATTGAGCGTTAGTCTCGGAGTCATCCGGAAGCTGTCCTGTCCATAGAACGCCCAGTCCTTGTAACGATAGCTGCGCGCGTATGCGGCAGGATTCAGCGGCGGCTGCACTGCACTGCTCGATGGGCAAGTGTTGGTTCCGACCTGTCCGTAACCGAGCCCTCCCGGTTGAATTGTCGATCCCTGCAATTCGTTCCACGGATCAACCGCGCAAGGAAGTGCGCCGTTCGGATTAACTCTGCCTTCGAACGTAACCAGTTGGCTTGCGTCTGACGAATTCCCAGCAGTATTCAGCAGGTCCGCCATCGACCCTGCCGAGCTATTACCCAACTGCTCCACTGCCTGCGCATACGCCCCGTAGGCCACATTTAACTGGATGTAGGTAAACTGTCCGCCGAACTTCATGTTGTGGCGGCCCTTCGTCCATGAGAGATCGTGTTCGAACTGAACCGTGTCTTGTGGTCCACCGAACGGCAATCCGCCCAAACCCGGCTCTGACGCGTTGAACAATCCAGGCATCTGGATCGTACCGCCCGTCGCCGGATCGTTAGGCGTAACGAACATCAGGTCCGGAACACTCTGATACGCCCCGTTATACGAGTTGAAGCTGTTGTAACGTGTGAAGCTGGCCTTAGTGTTGTTCAGCAGGTTCGCATTGAAGTTGTGATTAATCGAAAATAGATAACTTTGGTTATAGTTTGTACCGCCCACGTCATACTGGGGGTAGGCACTATAAGAAGAAGTTCCAGCAAAGAAAACGTCCTTCTCATTTGCGCCGCGGAAGAACAGTTGCGTCTTGTCACTCAGATTAAAATCGATACGCCCGACCGTAGTGTACGTATTCTGCGGAGATCCGCCACCTGCGTCAAATGGCACGGTAAAATTGACCGTATCGAATACCGGCGTGCCGCCGGGGATTGGAGTCACGCCATTCACCAGCCCAATGAATCCGGGGCTAGCCGCGTTAATGTCGTCCACGGTCGCCGCCACGCCGGAACTCGGTGCGGCCCCTGTCCCAAAGGCTGAGAAATAGGCCTGCGCATTCGCTGGCAAGTAACTGATAAACGCAGGATCAAAAACCTCCTCCGTTTGAAGTGCACTGCTGCGCACTCGCGTAAATTCAGTAGTCTCGGATATGAACATCTTGTTCTTGAAGATCGGCCCGCCCACCTGGAAGCCGAACTGATTACGCGTGTACTGCCCCTTCGGCTGATCGTTCGCGACGTTGTTGAAGGTGTTCGCCGTATAGGCTGCGAGCCGGTTGAATTCCCATGCTGAGCCGTGCCAGTTGTTCGACCCTGACTTCGTCGTGACATTTACGACGCCGCCCGAAGCCCGGCCATATTCCGAACCGAAGTTGTTGGTGATGATGCTGTATTCCTGCACGCCGTCGATCGGAACGTTCTGGCCGACGGAGACGCCAAATACGCTCACGTTCTCCACGCCGTCGAGCAAGATTTCCGTGCCCGACTCGCGCTGCCCGTTGATCGCAAAACCAACGCCGCGGGCGGCCAGTTCCTGTCCGGCCATTTCGCCGTTCGAGGTACTGTCGCCATTGCTGACGTTGCCCGAAACCGCAACGAAGTCATACGGGTTGCGCGTCAAACTGGGCAACTGCATCATCTGCTGCGAGTCGATCAACTGCGACATCTCTTGCGTCTGCGTGTTGACCTCGGTCGCCGCTCCCGCCACGACCTCGACTACCGTGCTTCCCGTGCCGACCGTCAATTGGGCATCCAGCGTGGTGTGCCCGCCGACCGAGACTTCGAGCGACGCCTTGTAGGTCTGGAACCCCGACTTCGACACCACTACCGAGTAAGTGCCAGGCTGCAGGTTCTGCAAGTGATACTCGCCGAGATTGTTCGACGTTGTCGAGTGTTCAGCATTCGTCGATGTCTGGGTGGCCGAAACTTTCGCATCGGACACGACCGCGCCCGTGGAATCCTTCACGACGCCTGCGATCGTACCGAGGTCTGTCTGTCCGAGCATAAACACGCTCGTCAAAAGAAGGATGGCAACTACTCCCATCGTCCGCCACATTCCCTGGCTAAATAATGTGCTCATTCCTGCCTCCTCAGCACCAATTTTCGTTTGAACTTGAAAACCTGAAACCACAAAGAAACAACACACGTCAATACAAGTCAGTAAAGACCCGTGGTGCTGACAAATTGCAAGCACATAACCAAAGTGTCAGGTCGTTATGTTATTGATTACAAACTATTACAATTCTCGCTGTACGCGGAAATCTCCGAAAATCTGGACCATTCATTCACGACTATATGACTTTTCATAATATCGAGGCCCAATCATCTCTAAATAATCAATCCGGCAATCAGTAGAACTTGGCAACGAGAATGGTGCGAAACTTTCCATCCCAAATTCCCGAGCCACCAGATGTAAATAAAACAAAAAAAGGGAGCCCCGAAATTCGGGCTCCCTTGACTAACCTCTGAGTTTACTCGTGTTGGCTCGCCTAGAAGGTAAACCGCAGCGAGAACTGCCCAAACCGCCGCTCGTCGTTGTTGCCGCCCTCGGCGATAGTGTTCAGACCACCCTTAAGACCCGTGACTGTTAACGGTGCATATGGCGCGCCGAAATAAGCCAGAACCTGGGTGTCGGTGTACATGTTGTGATGGTTAAAGATGTTGAAGCCCTCAGCCCGGAAAGTCAGACCATAACGCTCGGTAAGCTTGAAATCCTTGTTCACCGCCGCATCGAGGTTCCAAGCACCGGGGCCACGAAAGGCATTGCGACCCGTCATGTTCGCCGGAAATGGTCCGAAGTCGGAAATTCCCAGGGCTGCGTTGTCGGGCGCGGAACTCGACGGAACCGGTACGGTCAGCAGAGAGTACGTGTTCGCGCCGATTGCCTGAGGATTCCCGCTGACGTGGTAATTGGTGATCGGAGTCGCTGGCGACAGCCGCGGGAAAGTGTAAAAGTTCAAATCGTTGCTGGCGTCATAGATGGTAAACGGGACGCCCGTACGAGCGGTGAAGACGCCCACGAGCGACCAGCCACCGAGCGCCTCGCCCACTCCGCGTTCGCCCTTGTACCACGGAGTCTGCCAGATTGGTGATACCACGAAGCGGTTCCTGACGTCATAATCCGATGGGCCCCAATCGAGCTTGGGGTTAGCCGCGAGTGTGTAGCCGAGGCTGCCATAGCCGACGCCAGATCCGCCTTGGATACTGTCAGAGAAGGTCGAACTTGTGTCATCCAGCGATTTCGACCAGGTGTAGTTGGCGACCAGCGTCAGACCCGTTTTGTGCAGGTTCTGCGTCTGGAGTTTGATGTTCATGGCATTGTAACTACTCGTGCCACCGCTACCCCGCTCGTTGATCGCCGCATACTGGCTATTGGATGGTGTCAAGCATGCGCCGCTCACGCTGAGGAAGTTTGGGTTACACGTCTCGCCAGGGACTGTGCCTGTACCCACCAGCGGATCGCCCAGATACGCCTGTCCCATACCGACAGAGTTGACGTTGTTAAGGTCATAGAGATGAACGCCGTGGGCGCCGCTGTAGCCCAGTTCGAGAATCGTGTTATGAGCCACTTCGCGCTGCAAGTCGAGGCTCCAGAACTGTGTCTGTGCGACGCGGATCTTGTTGTCGACGAAGCGCAGTTCCACAGGCGGAAGGACAGTCGGTAGTGTAGAGCTGAGTCCTAAGGGCCCCAGGTCATTGTTGGTTACCAGAGCTGTGGTGCAACCGGGATAAGTGGCCGGCGTGTAACCGGTTTCCGCCGCACACGCGGATGCCAGAACGGCGCTCGCCGGTGGGTTAAAGCTTGAGTTGAAAGTCACGTTTCCAAAGTTCCGCTCGTAGCTGATGCCGAACCCTCCACGCAAACTTGTTTTGCCGTCGCCGAACACGTCGTAGGCGAAACCAACGCGCGGCCCGAAAGTACCCCACTGGGGCTGCCAAAACCCGCCCTGTTGTTGAGTCGGGAAGACTTGGCCGTTCCGCGTCTGCTCGAAAACGTTAGACCCTTGGCCAAAATAGAAGTTGGAGTCAAGGCTTTGGTTATTATTGTGCTGCACGCCAAAGTGCTCCCATCGCAACCCGTAGTTGAGAGTAAGCCGCGGTGTCAACCGGAAACTGTCCTGTCCATAAATAGCCCAGTCGTTGTAGCGGTAGCTTCGACCGTAGCTGGCAGACGTAAGCGGCGGCGTCACTACGCTATTCGCCGGACAAACAGGAGGAGTATTCCCGAGCGCGTCTAGCGGGCAAGGGAGCGCTCCGTTCGGGTTAACTCTCGCGGAGAACCCGGCGGTCCCGGAAAGTACGCTTCCGCCAGGATTACCCGCGGAATTAATGAGGTCGTTCATACTGTCCTGAGCCGTTCCGCCAAGCTGTTCTACCGCCTGTGCGTAGGCGCCATAGGCGACGTTCAGCTGGATATAGGTGTACTGCCCGCCGAAGCGCATGTTGTGTTTGCCCTTCGTCCACGAGAGGTCGTCTTCGAACTGGATGTTATTCTGCGGTCCACCAAACGGTAAACCGCCCGCTCCCGGCGCGTTCGCGTTCTGCAATCCCGGCAACTGGATGGTCGTATTAGTAACAGGATCCAGCCCCGCCACGAACATGAGATTCGGGCTATTGGTCAGCGCCGCGTCAAACGAGGTTATGCTGTCGAACCGGGCGAAGCTGACTTTGGCGTTATCCACCAGGTAGCTGTTAAAAGTGTGAGTCCCTGAAAGCAGCCAACTTTGGTTCTGGAATGCGCTGCCGGTATTGTACTGCGGATAAGTGGAGAAGCTGGTTGTACCCGCGAAGAGTGTCTCGATATCCCGGGCGGCGCGGAAAAACACTTGGGTCTTGTCGCTGATGTTGTAATCGAGCCGACCGACCAGTTCATAACTGTTCGTTGGCGGCCCGCCGCCATCGTTAAAGGGCACATTGAAGTTAACCGTATCAAACACCGGCTGCGACGGCGAGAGAGCCGTGACGCCGTTAATCAGGCCCACCGTAAAAGCATTAGCACAGGTTGTACATGCATTAATCTGCCCCACCGTAGCAGCCACACCCGCCGAGGGCAGCGCGCCCGTGCCATACTGAGCGAAATATGCCTGGGCATTTGCCGGTAGCAGCGCGATGAACGACGGATCGAATATCTCTTCGGTCTGAACGGAAGAGCTTCGAACCCGCGTCCACTCCGTAGTCTCGGAAACAAACAGCTTGTTCTTAATGATCGGCCCACCAACTTGGAAGC